>NZ_JBFBBZ010000084.1:0-29572 GCF_040682935.1 Amycolatopsis sp. NPDC051061 | reverse complement strand
GGCTTCGGGTCTTCAGCGTTCTCCACGCCGGACATCATGTCGGTCATCAGGTGCACTTCCATGATCGGGAGTTACACCGAACGTTTTACAGTCCCAATCTTTGGGGCGCCTCAACTTCGCCGTCAACTCCAAGATCCACCGCCGCGATTACCTACCCAACGTTGCGTGATGCGGCACTAGCATGTAGCCGGATCGAACGGTGGCAGCTAGAGACGCTCAGCCGCCGGTCAACGTCCAGCTGTTAAGGGCTCGAGCCGATGAAGTCGCGGGCGCCTACCTCAGACGCTCGATCAGCGATCAAGCCACGGAGCGAGCAGCTTCTCCAGGTCAGCGTCCGACAGCGCTCGTGGCCCACCGTGGAACTCATGCCACCGCGACGCATCCCGCGCCGCGGTGTATTCGACCTCGAACGCGCGCATCAGCACGTACATGAACGTCACCGAACTGAACCGCTCACCCAACAGGGACCGCGCCTCACGAGCCACCTCGGTCGCGCCGCGACCGACCACGTCCGCGAGCCGCAACTCCTCCGCAGCCGGATCCAACAGGCTGGGGGCATACATCACGACAAACACTCCATCATCGAAACGAACAAAACTCAGCCCTCAGCAGCCAGCTGACCACAGGCCGCAGCGATGTCCTGGCCGCGGGTATCCCGGACCGTGCACGCGACACCACCGGCGTTCACCAAGCGCACGAATTCGCGCTCCACCGGCTTCGGCGACGCATCCCACTTCGACCCCGGCGTCGGGTTCAGCGGAATCACGTTGACGTGGACAAGCTGGCCCAGGTGCTTCCGCAGCCGCTTCGCCAGCAGCTCCGCCCGCCACGGCTGGTCGTTGATGTCCCGGATCAGCGCGTACTCGATGGACACCCGCCGCCCGGAAGTGTCGGCGTAGTACCGAGCCGCCGACAGCACCTCGTCCACCGACCACCGCTCGTTCACCGGCACCAGCGTGTCGCGCAGCTCGTCATCCGGCGTGTGCAGCGACACCGCCAGCCGCACCTGCATCTTTTCGTCCGCCAGCTTCCGGATCGCCGGCGCCAGACCGACGGTTGACACTGTCACCGACCGCTGGCCGATCCCCAAGCCACCCGGCGCAGGGTCCGTGATCCGCCGGACCGCCGCCACCACGCGCTTGTAGTTGGCCAGCGGCTCACCCATGCCCATGAAGACGATGTTCGACAGCCGGCCGGGTCCGCCGGGCATCGTGCCGTCGCGCATGACCGCCGCCGCCGAACGGACCTGGTCGACGATCTCCGCCGTCGACAGGTTGCGGTCGAGGCCGCCCTGGCCGGTTGCGCAGAAGGGGCACGCCATGCCGCAGCCGGCCTGGCTCGAGATGCACAGCGTCGCGCGGTCCGGATAGCGCATCAGGACGCTCTCCAGCAGCGTGCCGTCGTGCGCTCGCCACAGCGTCTTGCGCGTCGCGCCCTGGTCAGCCTCCAGCGCGCGGACCTCGGTCAGCAACGTCGGCATCAACGACTCGACGAGCTTCGAGCGGGACGCCGCCGGGATGTCCGTCATCTCCGCCGGGTCGACCGTCAGGCGCGAGAAGTAGTGGTTGGACAGCTGCTTCGCCCGGAACGGCTTCTCCCCCAGCTCGGCGACCGCCGCGGCGCGTTCCGCGACGGTGAGGTCGGCGAGGTGGCGCGGCGGCAGGCCACGCTTGGGGGCGTCGAAGACGAGCGGGAGGGCAGTCATAACCGAACCAGTGTCCCATGCGCCCCCAGCCGCGGCCCGGGCCGCCCCGGAGGGGTGTATGCCAGGTCACGACCCTGTCGAGCCCTACAGCCCATGCCGTCGCTGCGCCGGCTCGGCTTGGGGGCGGTTCGGCCGGCTGGGCCCACGCGGCGGAGCCGCCACATCGGTGTGACCGGCGCGTCATAGGACGCCGGCGGCGATCGAGAGCGGTGTCCGCCCGCGTGGTGCAGCACGATGGGGCGGTCACGGGGAGTTCCGCGGTTCGCCCGGGCAACTGGGTCAGGGGTATGTGGAGTGAGCCTTCGTTGGCACCTGCGGCGCGTTCCATGTCGCCGCGAACATTGATGACCAGTGGCGTTTGGCCGGTGGCGAGGCTGCGGCGGAGGCAGTCCGCGGTGGTCCTGCTCGCCGGGTCGGGTTCGTCGAAGATGGCCGGTAGGTGACGATCCAGGCGCCGGTCAGCGCGGCCGGCTCCAGGTGGCCGGCGACGAAATCGGCGTGGAAGTGCGTGTTGATCGCGGCCACCAGTGCGGCCTCGTGATTGCGCCATGACCGACGAGCCCGCCTTGTGTGACCGGGTGTTGTCGCGCCGAGCCAGCGTGCCGCCGCCGGAAGCCGTCAGGCAGAGGCCGGCCCGGCCTTCCGTCCCGGCCCCCACAGCAGCTGGCCGCTGTCGACCGTCAGCACAGCTCCGGTGATCGCCGAGCCGTCGCTGTCCGACGCGAGCATCGCGTAAACCCCCGCGATGTCGTCCGGCTCCGGCGCGGTCCCGGTGGGTAGTCGGGCCGCCACCTCGTCCGGCGGTGCCAGGACCGGGCCACTTCCCAGGGAAGGTGGCGCCACCAGGTCGGAGTGCACGTACCCCAGCGCCACCGTGTTGACCCGGACCCGGCCCGCGAGGTCCAGCGCCAGCTGGCGGGCGATCCCCAGGACGGCGTGCTTGGACGCCACGTAGAGAACCCCACCGAAGCCGGGTGCCAGGCTCGAAATCGAGCCCGTGAAGACGATCGAGCCTCGAGCGGCCGTCAGTGCGTCCAACGCGGCACGGACCACGAAGAGCGCTCCCTTGACGTTGACCGCGAACAACTCGTCGTAGACCTGTCCGACCCGGTCGATCGGCAGGTCGGCCAACGCGGCACCGTGGTCGTGGATCCCGGCGTTGGGCACCAGTACGTCCAGCTTTCCGAACCGGTCCACCGCCAGCTCGACGGCCCTCCGGCACCCGTCGGGGTCGGTGACGTCAGCCGGCACGGCGGCCGCCCGGTCACCGAGCGGGCCGACGACACCTGCCAGCCGGTCGCCGTCGCGGCCCACCACGACGACGCGTGCGCCTTCGCGCACGAACCTGCGGACCACGCCCGCACCGATCCCGGATCCGCCGCCGGTGACGAGGGCCACCTTGCCCACCAGGCGTCCCTGGACCGCGGCTCCGCCGGGAGGAGGAGAAGACGTCGCCATCAGCCGGCTCCGGGGACCAGCCGCCGGCGAGCGCCGGAATCGGCGATCTCGCCGGCGCGGTACACGGTGAACGGGTCGTCCACGTAGTGCATCTCGTTGATGGGCCAGCCCATCGAGGCGATGATGTGCAACGCGCTGTCGTCGATGCTGAGAAACCCGTGCACGGCGGTACTGGGCACGATCACTGTCGTGCCCGGCCCGGCTTCGGCGATCTCCCCGTCCACGTGGAACCGGGCCGCGCCGCCGACCACGGTGATGTTCTCCTCGAAGTAGTGCCAGTGCAGCGGAGCCCGGTTGCCGGGGTCGAGGATCTGTTCGGCGATCCTGACCTGCTTCGCTCCGTTCGAAGCCGTCGCCCAGGCCCGCGACCGGACGCCGGGGCGCCACTCTTCCCAGTCGATCTGGTCGTGATCGATCACCAACATGGCCCTGTCATTCCTTTCCGTTCCACGCCGATTCGACAACCCTTCGGAACAGCCATCTCAAGACCCTCGTCCGAAGGATTCGGGTCGCGCGGCTCCCCAGGCGCTGAAGGCGTTGAAATCACCGGCTTTCCGGACGACGGGATCGCGACGGTCGCCGAGGATCCTCGGCATCTCCGCGGACAGCTCGTAGCGGTTGCCGCCCGGGGTCCAGAAGTACGAGTAGAGGTTGCCGCCCACCCCGTGGCGACCGGGTCCCGTCTCCAGGACGTGCCCGGAACTCGCCAGCGTGTCCGCGGCCCGCTTGTGGTGTTCATAGTTGTCCAGCGTCCACGCCAGGTGGTGCAGCGACGCACCCGGCTGGCAACGCGTGAGCGCGACGTCGTGGTGCACATCCGCGGCCCTGGCCCACACCGCCCGCCATTCGTCGTCGGCGTCCACGAACACGTCGGAGATCGCGAAGCCCAGCCCTTCCGTCAGCACGTGCGCGGCGGCTCTCGCGTCGACGGGGTCGCTGAAGGCGAGGTTGACGTGGTCGATGTCCGCGGGGCCGACGCCGTGGCGTCGCGAACCGGCTTCTTCGCCCGGGTGGCGGTAGAGCGGCCGGTCCGGCCGCGGGACCAGGAGCACCTCGTGCCCGGTGGCCAGCCGGAAGGCCAGGCTGGTGGGCTGCCCCGGTGCCGCGTCCGCACGGCGCTCGGTGACGACGTCGAGCCCCTCGAGCCTCGACTCGAAGTAGGCCAGCTCGTCCTCGGAATCCACTCCGAGCGCGAATGCGCGTACTCCGGTCCCGCCCCCGGAGAGGACGAGCTGCGCGTGCGCGTCGCTGACGTCGCACGTCAGGTAGACCTTGCCGTCCTCCCGGGCCAGTTCCGTCAGACCCAGTACGTCGACGTCAAATTCGAGTGCCGCGTCGAGATCCGTCACCGCCAGATCGGCGCTGATCAGCTTTTGCAGACTCATTCTTCCTCTTCCTCGTGAACCGGCGTGCCGGTGGTGAACGCGAGCTCCGGTTCGGGGCCGAACGGGGTCAGCAGCGCGTCCAGGTAGTGGCCGACCGGCAGCCGGCTCAGCCTCTCCACGGCTTCCGGGGACAAAGTCCGCGACCGTCCGGTGCGAGCCGACGAGATGACAAGGTGGTCACCGCCTGGTCCAGGCACCTTTTCGAGGCGGACCCGCGCGAACTCGTTGCCGATCAGAATCGTTTCACCGGGTGGTGCCGGCGTTTCTTCTGCAGGTTCCATTCTCGACCTCACAAACCGAAGTGGACGTTGCCGTCAGGATTCGAGCGCGTCACTCCACCGGGTCCCGGCCGCGATCGCCTTCCGCTGCCGAGCCACGAAGGCGGGGTGGTTCAGGCCGGCCGCCGCCACCACGACATCGCCCCGGCCGTAGAGGATCGCGCGGCGTTTTCCGTTCTCGATCACCTCGACGCGGTCGTGACCGGCAACCCAGCCGGCGAGCTGCAGCTTCACGTCGTACTGCTCGGTCCAGAAGTAGGGGATCTCAGCCGCCTCCCGGAAGTCACCCTCCTCGCCACCGGCGAGCTCGGCGGACAGGTTCGCCGCCACGGTGCGCGCGTGGTCGACGGCCGTCGTCCAGTGCTCTGCCCGGATCGAGCCGAATATCGGGTGGTCCCAGCGCGCGACGTCGCCCGCGGAGTAAATGCGCGGCGCCGCGCGAAGTGCCGCGTCGCACACCACTCCGTCGGCGAGGGGCACGGAACTGCCGGCCAACCAGCGGGTCTCGGGCTCCGCGCCAACGCCGACGAGTACGACGTCGGCCCGCAACCGCTCGCCGCCCACGAGCTCGACTCCCCGCACTCCGTGATCGGCGATGTCGAAGCCGGCGACATCGCTTTCACAGGCGAAGCGCACGCCGTGGGAGCGGTGCAGGTCGGTCAGCCAAGCGGCGGCCACCGGGCCGATCGCGTGGGCGAGCGGCAAGGCGGCGCGTTCGACGACGGTCACGTCCACGCCGAGGGCGACCGCGGACGCCGCGACCTCGAGGCCGATGAAGCCACCGCCGACGACGACCATCGACCGCGCCTCGGCGAGCTCCCGGCGCAGGGCCAGCGCATCCGCGAGGGTGCGCAGGCGGTGCACCCCGCGGACGTCCGGCTGACCGGGTAGCCGCCGCGCGGTCGAGCCGGTCGCGATCACCAGTCCGTTGAAGGGCAGCGCGCGACCGTCATCGCACACCACCGCGTCTCCGGTCAGCCCGGCGACCGTCGTGCCGGGGAGGCGACGCACCGCAAGCTCGCTCAGCTCGCGGGCGTGCGGCAGACCGATGTCGGCGGGCTCGGCTCTACCCTGGAGAAATCGCTTGCTGAGTGGCGGCCGGTCGTAGGGGTCAGCGGTCTCGCGTTCGAGCAGGACGATCTCGTCCCGGTAGTGCCGCCGGCGGAGCTCCCGGCAGACAGTGGTGCCGGCGAGTCCCCCGCCCACCACCACGATGCCCACCGGTTCAGTCCTCGACGAGGATGGCTTGGGCCGGACAGCTCGCTTCGGCCCGGCGCACTGCTTCGGCAAGTTCCGCGGGTACGCCCGTGCGGCGCACCGACGCCTGGCCTGATTCGTCATCGATCTCGAACACCTCGTCGGCTTCGATGACGCAGTTCGCGTAGCCGTCGCACCTCGCCGGGTCGATTCGGATCTTCATCTTTCTCTCCTTACCGCGGAACAAGATCTGGGCCGTTCAGCCGGATTCCTCTTTGTCGGAGAGGCTGTTCTCGTCCTGGCTCTCGAGGAGCTCGCCGGGGATCCAGGTCAGGGCTTCGAGCAAGAGCGCGTCAAGGTACTGGCTTTCCCCGGTCAGGGCCGAGGTGATCGCCAGCCGCCGGCCGTTGGCCGACAGGTCGACATCGAGGCGCGCGAGCAGGTGGCCGGTCGTGTCACGGAAATTCATCGAGGCCTCCCATCCGTTCGGTGGCTCGTCACAAGAAGACGCTGAGGTTCTCCGCCGCCAGGCGGCCCCGGTCGAGAACCACCGTGCGATCGGCGATCTTCAGCTGTCCCCCGGATTCGACGAAACGATCGGTGCGCTCTCCGTAGAACACGTTTTCCTGGCTTTCGTGCCGGGCGCGGAAGACGAGGATGTTGCTGACGGCGACGGCTTGTGCGGCCGAGATTTCGACGTCGAGCAGCTGGACGAAATAGCGGAGCCGGGATGGGGGGATCTCGGTCCACGCCATCGAGCTCGCGAGCTTGTCGACTCGCAGTTCCATCGTCGTTCGGTCTTCGTCGTAGTACGCGAGTTCTCCCTCGCCCGCGACCATGTCCGAACGTTCGTCGGTGCTTCGCACGACCGGGACGCGGTAGCGGAAGTCCGGCGCGAACACCGTCAGCCATTCGCGGTAGTCAGCTGCCTGCAGCAGCCGGATCTCACGTCGGTAGACGCGCTCGACCGTCGACCAGACCTGGTGATCGGCAAGTGAAGTCGTCATGTCACTGCTCCATCATCAGCCGGCGCCAGCGCCGGTAGAATGACCGCTGGTTCGCCTCGGTGATGAACGCTTCGCCCATCACACCGGGCAACGCCACGCCGGCCCGCTCCTTCACCGGCATTTCGTGGCCCAGTCCCATCGAGTAGTCGAAACTGTGGCGTTGCGCGACAACCCCGCGGGTCGCCTCGCTGATCGAGGTCCAGATCTCCCCGTCGTCCTGCTCGAACATCCCGCTGGGGCCGAAGGACAGGACGTACTGCCGCATGGCCGCGTCCTTCAGCTCGTCGGACAGCGAACTGTCGACGAAGCACCAGGAGTTGACGTCGACGCGGTGCGGTCCGGCCGGTTGCCACAGGCGCAAGGTGAGGAACCGCATGCTGTCCATGAATGAGATGTTCGGGAAGATCGTGCCGACGCCGACCGGGACGAACTCCGCCAGCTCCGGGTTCTTCCGCTTGATCCGCTCCTGGACCTTGCGGACGTATTCGGTGTAGCCCGTGACCGCGGCCGTGCCCTGCTGGGCGCCCCCTTTCTCCCGCGTGAAGCCGTGGCCCTCGTCGACATGGATGGTGTGCCCGTACTCGGTCACCCGGTTGCGAAGTCCCACCTCGACGCTCGAAGCGTGCGTCGAAGACAGGTGGTACTGATCACCCGAGAAGTTCTCTGCGGGGATCTTCCAGTTCGTCTCGATGGTCCACTTGTGCACCCCGCCGATCACTTCGAACCCGCTTTCCGCTCGCCCGAACAGCAGATCCAGGTACGGCATGAAGTCACCGAGGTACTCGGCCAGCGTGGGTGCGGCGGGGTCCCAGGAGGCGAAGATCAGCCCGTGCGCGGTGTCGATCTTGGCGACTTCGACGAGCTTGATCGAGCTGCGGTCGAGCTCTCCCAGGTAGGCGGTCTTGAGCCGGGGAACACCGATCAGGTTGCCGTCGAGGTCGTACGTCCAGCCGTGGTACGGACAGCGGAAGGCCCGTGAGTTGCCTTGGTCGGCACGGCACACCTTGGCGCCGCGGTGCCGGCAGCTGTTGAGGAAGGCTCGAAGCTCGCCTGCGGAGTTGCGCGTCACGACGACCTCGTCTTCACCCATCCGGGCCGAGATGTAGTCGCCGGGCTTGCGCAGCTGGCTTTCGTGTCCGAGGAAGAGCCAGCACTTCGCGAAGATCTTCTCCAGCTCCGCGCGGTACACACCTTCGTCGTGGAACACGCTGATCCCGACCTCGGCGCCATCGGGGCGCACGAGAGATCCGGGTGCGCCTCGGCGCAAGTCCTGGGAAGCGCTTGTCATTCTTCATCTCCTTCACGGCCGTCATGTGCCTGCCAATGGCGTCGGAGTACTTCGTTGACCACGCCGGGCGCCTCCTGGTTCAGCAGGTGTCCCCCACCGGGCACGAGCACCAGCTCCGCGCCGGGAATGCCCGCGGCCAAGACTCGGCTTTCGGCGGCTCCGGTCACGGAATCGCGCTCGCCGGCCAGCACGACCGCCGGTGCGCGGACCTCGCCCAGCCGGGCGCGGTGGTCGGTGTCGGCCAGGGTGCCGAGCGCGGCCGCGAAACCGGGAAGCCGAACGGAGCCGACGGCGGTCTCGACGATCTCCCGGCGCAGCTCCGCCGAAGCCGTCGGCGAGACCTGCCGGTGGACCCGGGCCTCCGCCCACGCACGGACCCCCTCCTGCTCGAGCGAGGCGATCCGCGCCGGAAACCCGTCGCGCACAGCGTCTTTGTCCTTCCTGCCGGAAGTGGAGCTGATCAGCGCCAGGGTGCGGACCCGCCGTGGTTGCCGGAGAGCGAGCCGCGTCGCGACTACGCCGCCCCACGAGACCCCGACGACGTGGGCGTCGCGGACCTCGCGGACGTCGAGGAGCGCCACTGCCGCGTCCACGTAGTCGTCCAAGCCGGCTGAAGGAGGCGGTTCGCTGGATCCTCCGTACCCGAAGGCGTCCCAAGCGATCAGCTCGAACGCGTCCTCCAGACCGTCGAACTGCGCACGGAACGACGCGCTCGCCGTTCCCACCCCGTGGAGCAGGAGGACCGCGGGTCCGGCGCCCGCGACGCGGGCGGCGATACGGGCCGCGGGTCCGATCTCGTACCTCAGGGCCTCGGGCACGATCATCGGAAGTCACCTCCTCACTTCGACAGCAAGACCGGGATCGATCTCGTTCAGTATACTACACTCGTGTATCACGATAGACCATCAACGATCGAGATCCAGGCCCCAGCCCCCGCCGCGACAGCCCGGAAGAGGTCGACTGCCTGCGGGTTAGTATGCTTTTCTGGTGTTCCAAGCGACTTTCCACCGGCCGACGGAGACCTCTCATGAGTGACGAGGGCGAGGATCGCGAGGGTTACCTCGGTCAGCGCGCCTACCAGGCGTTACGGGCGGCGCTGCGCGACGGCGGAATCAGCCCGAGGCGGTACTACTCGGAGACCGAGTTCGCGGACCTGCTGGGCGTGTCGCGGACCCCCGTTCGCGAAGCGCTCAAAGCGCTCGAGCGCGACGGGGTGGTGATCGCCGCGCGCCGCCGCGGGTACCGGATCCGCGAGTTCACCGACGCCGAGGTCGATGAAGTCGAGGCGCTCCGGGAGCACCTCGAAGTCCTCGTGGCGCGCACCCTCGCGGCCGATCACACCGAGCACACGCTGGCCCGGCTCGCCGACATCCTTCGGCGCCAGGACGAGGACCAGGCCGGTCGGGCGATGTTCGCCCTCGACGAGGAATTCCACCTGACCGCAGCCGAACTTGCCGGCCTGCACCGCACGCGCAAGATCCTCGAGAGCCTGCGCAGCGTCGTGGCCGCCGTGACGGCGGGTGTCGTGATCCCCCACGCGGAAACGGCCGCCCGGATCGCCGAGCACCACCAGATCTTCGAGGCCATCGCCGGCGGCGACCCGGAGGAGGCCGCCCAGGTGATGCACCAGCACGTCCACGCCTCCAACCGGAGCTTCCGCGACGCCGTCCGGGCCGCGGCCTCCGCCGGGCCGTCGATCAAACCGCTCATCTGAGACCTGCGGAGCCTCTGCCTCGGCCAAGAGAAGAGCGCTTGTTCCGAATCCTAGTACACTAGACGTGTATACTAAGCGGATGGACCTCGGAATCGCAGATCGCGTCGCCGTTGTCACCGCCGCCTCGCGGGGTCTCGGCCGGGCTTCGGCAGTCGCCTTGGCCGCCGCGGGCGTCAAATTGGTGGTGAATGCTCGCTCGGCCGAGCAACTCGAGCAGCTCCGCGCCGAAACCGGCGCCGAGGTCGAAATCGTCCCCGGCGACCTCGGCGACGACCACCTGCCGGATCTCCTCGTCGAGCGCGCGGTCGACCGCTTCGGCAGGCTGGACATCGTCATCGCGAACAACGCCGGTCCGCCCCCCGGGGGCGCCTTCGACGTCACCGACGAGCAGATCCTCGACGCGGTGAACACCACCGTGCTTCCTGCCATCCGGCTGGTGCGCGCGGCACGGCCACTACTGGTCGCGCAGGGCTGGGGCCGCGTGTGCCTCATCGCTTCCGGCTCCGCCCGGCAGCCGATGGACAACCTCGTCCTGTCCAACACGGCCCGCCCCGCTTCGTGGGGGTGGGCCAAGACCGCGGCCAACGAGCTTGCGGGTTCGGGGGTCACCCTCAACCTGGTGTGCCCCGGCCTGCACAAGACCGCGCGCGCGGTCGAACTCGGCCGCCAGGACCGCCCGTATGCCGGCGATCCGGCCGACTTCGGGCACATCGTCGCGTTCCTGTGTTCGCGGCACACTTCCTTCATGACCGGTTCCGCGGTCGTCGTCGACGGTGGACGGATCCAGGGCCTCTGATCTCGATTCACGATGAGGACATTCTAATGTTTCAGTGTAGTATACGAACAAGAAGTATTACGACGGTACGGCAGGAGGCGCGGTGAACAGGTACGTGATCGGCATAGATGTCGGCGGGACCGGCACGGACTGCGCCGTCCTCGACCAGGACGGAGTGCTCACCGTTGGCAAGTCCTTCTCCACGCCACCGGACTTCACCCGCGGCATGGTGGCCAGCCTCGGCCTGGCCGCGGGAAAACTCGGGCTTGCCACGGAGGACCTGCTCGCGGCGACGGACGTGTTCCTGCACAGCACCACGGTCGGGGAGAACGCCATCGGCGACGGAACGCTCGCCACGGCAGCCCTGCTGCTCACCAGGGGCTTCGAAGAAACCCTGATCATCACGCGCGGTGCCTACGGCCGGTGGACCGGGCTCAGCCACGACCAGATGATCGACATGATCGACTCGGCGAAGCCCGCTCCGCTCGTTCCCGGCTCGTTGACCACCGGCATCGGGGAACGCACCGACGCCGCGGGCCAGATCGTCCGGCCCCTGGACCCGGACGACATCGCCGCCGTGGTGGCCGGGCTCGGCAAGGACGTGGAAGCCGTCGGAGTGTGCTTCCTCTGGTCGTTCCTCAACCCCGCCAACGAGCGGGCGGCCGTCTCCGCGCTGCGCGCCGCACGGCCGGACCTGTTCGTCACCGCCTCGCACGAGATCACCTCGACGATCGGCGAGTACGAACGCGCCTCCACCGTGGCGTTGAACGTCAAGCTCGGACCGTTCGTCGCCGCGTACCTCGCCAAGCTGCGAGACGCCCTCGCCGAGCGAGGGTTCAGGGGTACGACCCTGCTCATGAAGGCGCACGGCGGCGCTGTCTCCCTGGAAGACGCGCGGCGCAGTCCGGTGAGCCTGATGGAGTCGGGCCCCGTCGGCGGTCTCGTGGGCGCGCAGTCGCTCGCCGATCAGGTCGGTCACGAGGACGTCATCGCGGCCGATGTCGGCGGCACGACGTTCAAGGTCGCGGTGATCAGCGGCGGCCGGGTCGGCTACCAGCGCGAGCCGGACGTCCTGCGGTACCACTACCTGCTGCCCAAAATGGACATCCACAGCGAGTCGATCGCCGGCGGGAGTGTCGTCTGGCTCGAACCGCCGTTCAACGCACCGAGGATCGGGCCCCGCAGCGCGGGAGCGTCGCCCGGTCCGGTGTGCTTCGGCGTCGGCGGTACCGAGGTGACCGTGACCGATGTGGACGTCATCCTCGGCTACCTCAACGCAGACTTCTACATGGAAGGTCGCGGCCGGCTGGACGTTGCCGTGGCCGGGAAAGCTTTCGACGAGCAGATCGCCCGTCCGCTCGGGCTCAGCCGGCTGGAAGCGGCGAGTGCCGTCTACCGCCTCGTCAACAACCACATTCATGACGCCCTGCACAAGCGCACTGTGGAAGGCGGCGTCGACGCCCGGGAGTACGTCCTGTACTCCTACGGGGGCACGGCCGGGATGCACCTGCCCGCGGTGGCCCAGGAACTGGGTGTCCGGAGCGTCCTCATCCCCGGAGCGGCCGGGGTCCAAGGAGCGTTCGGCCTCGTCACCACGGATGTGGTGTACGACGAGGTCGTCTCCCGGCCGATGACCGAACCGGTTCGCGCCGAGGACGTCGAGCAGGTCTTCGCCGAACTCACCGACGCCGTGCTGGACCGGCTGAAGTCGGAGGGCTTCGCCGTGGACCCGGACGACGTCGACCTCTCGGTAGATCTGCGCTACACCAAGCAGTTCAACCTCGTGACCACTCCGTTCGAGGTATCGGGCCCGGTGACCGAAGCCGATCTGGCCCGCCTCGGCAGCGACTACGAAGCCCTCTACGAACGGCTGTACGGGCCGGGGACGGCGTACCGGGAAGCCGGCATCGAGCTGGTCAACTTCCGCGTGCGGGCCAAGGCCCGGCTTCGGCGGGCCGCCCTCGCTTCGGCCCCTCTGAACGATCCGGATCCCGCGGCCGCGCTGGTGGGCGAACGCGAGGCCTACTTCGTCATCGGCGACTCGATGCGGACGGCCAAGGGGTATGACGTGACGAAACTGCTGCCGGGCAACGAAGTCCACGGCCCGGCGATCCTGTGGAGCCCGATCACGACCATCGTCGTGAACCCGGGCCAGCGGGCCCGTGTCGACGAGCACCGCAACATCATCGTGACCTGGGAGTCCAAATGACCGAAACGAAACCCGGCGTTCCCGGCGCGGCGCCGGCGACGGTCGATCCCTTCACCCTGGAAATCATCAAGAGCAAACTGGATCGCGCCGCCGACGAAGGCTGTGTCGCGCTGGAGCTCACGGCCGGCTCCATCCCGATTTCCGAAGCCCACGACCGCGTCGTCGGTCTGTACACCGACGACGGCGACCTGCTGGCCGGCGGTGCCGGGTTCATGTCGGTCCTCCCCGGTGCCGGGCTCGCGATCCGCCACGTGCTCCGGACGTACGCCGAGGATCCCGGTATCGGCGAAGGGGATGTGTTCCTCGTCAACGATCCCTACGTCGGCGCGGCGCACGCCCCCGACGCGATGCTGATCGCCCCGATCTTCGTGGGCGAGCGCCGCGTCGGCTTCGCCTGCGCGTACGTACACGTCACGGACATCGGCGGTATCCAGCCCGGTGGCTGGCACACGGAAGCGACGGAGTCCTACCAGGAGGGCTTCCAGACCGGCGGATTGAAGATCATCGAAGCCGGCCGGCTTCGCCGCGACATCTGGGACACCGTGCTCCGGCAGGTGCGCTTCCCCGAGCGGGTCACGCTGGACCTGCGCTCGATCGTGGCGGCCTGCAACGTCGCCCAGGACCGTTTCATGCAGATCTTCGCGACCTACGGGGAAGAAGTCACCCTCGCGGCTTGCCGGCAACTCGTGAGCCGCTCGGAGGAGACACTGCGGCAGCGGCTGCGCGAGCTCCCGGACGGCGAATGGACCGCCCGGCTCTACTTCGACTATCACGGTGCCCGCGGCGAGGCCGTCTACCCCGTCGTGCTGACCCTCCGGAAAGAAGCCGACCTGCTCAAGTTCGACTTCGCTGGAACCCACGACCAGGTTGACGTCCCGATCAACTGCCCGTTCGGGCTGACCTACGGCTGCGTGATCGGCCCCCTGTACAGCCTCCTGAGCTGGGACATCCCCATCAACGAAGGAATCCACCGGTGCATCGAGGTGGTGGCGGAGGAGGGGACGATCGCGAACCCGCGCCGCCCCGGCCCGGTGTCGTGCGCGACGGAGGCAATGGCCCACATCATCCAGAACCTCTCGGCGATGGTGCTTTCCAAGATGATGGGCACCTCCCAGCGTTACTCGCGCCGCGCGACCGCCCAGTGGGGCGCGCACGCCGCCGCCCAGATGTTCGGCTTGGACGCGAGCCACCACTTCGTGACCGAGGCGACGTCGGATCTGTTCGCGAGTTCGGCGGGCGCGCAGAGCTTCCAGGACGGCGCGGACGTCGGGGGCGAGATGGCGGCCCCGACCACGAGGATCCCCAACACCGAGACATCCGAGCTGTACTTCCCGGCACGCTTCCTCTACAAGCGGATCGTGCCCGACTCCGGTGGACCGGGAAAGTTCCGCGGCGGCACGATCATCGAATGGGCCGTGGTCCCGCACAACACGCCGGCGCAGAGCTTCTCGGCCAACATGTTCTCCGGGCGCGGGGTCACGTTCCCCCAAGCCCAAGGCATCTTCGGCGGGCTGCCCGGATGTACCACCGACTACGTCCAATATCGCGGCGGCAATGCCGCTGAGTTCCCGAGCAACCGGCGGGAGACGACCGGACGGGAGGAGAACGTCCGGTTCGGGGTGACCCACATCGGACCGGACGACGTCATGTACTTGCGGACCGGGGGCGGGGGCGGGTTCGGCGATCCCCTCGAGCGCGATCCGGAACGGGTGGCACAGGACGTCGCCTCCGGTTTCGTCTCCGTTCCGGCCGCCCACGCGGTCTACGGGGTCGTACTCGATGCCGACCGCCACGACGTCGATGCCGCGGCCACGGCGGAGCTGCGGACCGATGTGCGCCGCCGCCGGCTCGGCGGTACCGAACCGGCCGCCGTGGACGACCACGCGGAACTCGCGCTCGGCGACCGGCCGCTCGGCGGCTACCTCCATGTGGTGGACGAACCCGGCACCGGCCCGGTCATCCGGTGCGCACGCTGCTCGCACGAGATCTGCGCGGCCGACGCCGATTGGAAGGACCACGTGCCCCACCGCGAAGCGCCGCTTGCGGAAGCGGGACCGGTGCACCGCGACACCGGTGAGTGTGTGCTTCGGGAGTTCTATTGTCCCGGCTGCGCCGCGATGCTGGAGGTCGAGATGGCACGCCCCGGCGACCCGCCGCTGCACGACCGCGTGACCGGGTGGCCCGCATGACCGGGGCGATGATGAAGAACGGGTACGCCGCGAGTGAGACCGTGCTGGCCGGGCACCGGCTCGGGCAGTACCCGTACGACCGGGCCTCGGACCGTGAGTACGCGTCCCGCCGCGCGAAGATCCAGTCCTTCATGGCCGAGCAGCAGCTCGACTGCCTGCTGATCGCCGGCGGGACCGGGACCTGGGACCGGAACTGGACCAACACGCGCTGGGCGGTCAATCACGTCGGGTGCCTGCTGACGAACGCGAGCTACGTGGTCCACCCCGCCCAGGGCGACCCCACGGTGCTCGCCTTTCCGCTGAACGCCCTGCTTCCGGCCCGCCGGGCACGCGAGATCACCGAGGACGTTCGCGCGGCGCCCGAAGCCGACGTCGCCGCGGTCGAGCGGATCCGCGAACTGGGTCTCGCCGCCGGCCGGATCGGGATCGTGGAAGCGGACCTCAACAGCTCGATCCCGCTGCGGCACTGGCGCACGTTCGAGCGGGAGCTGCCGGACGCGACCTTCAGCTTCGTCACGCGGGAGTGGTGGCGGCAGGTCCGTTTCACCCGCAGTGCCGAGGAAGTCGGCTCCATCGAGCACGCCGCCCGGATCGGCGATGCGATGTCCGCGGCGATTCCGGCGCACCTGCGTGCCGGTCTCCCCGAACGGGAGGCGTTCGCCTGTCTGTCCGCCGAAATGATCCGGCAGGGCGGCGAATACCCGACGCAGATCCTCGTCGCTTCCGGGCCGACCGCCGCCGCCTTCGACACCTGCCAGCGCGAACGCCCGATGAACCGGATCCTGGAACAGGGCGACGTCCTCCTGACCGAGGTCGCTCCTCGGGTGCCGGACGGTGCGGAGTGCCAGACCGGCCGGACCTACTTCTTCGGCAAGCCCGCGGACCGCTACCGGCGGATGGTCGACGTCATGCTGGAAACCTACGACGCGGTCATCGATTCCCTGCGACCGGGAAAGACCGATCGGGACATCGCCAAGGCGGCCGAGGTGATTTCGGCCGCGGGTTACGTCCGCCGCGGCCCGCTGATCCACGGCGCGGAGGGAGGCGCGAGCGGTTCGCTGCCCATGGTCGCTCCGCCCGTCGCCGTCGCCGAAGTCGAACCGTTCGAGGTGGTGCCGGACATCGTCGTCTGCGTGGAGATCCACGTGGCCGAGCCGGACCATTCGGGGGTCTTCCTTTCGGACACGTGGGTGACCACGACGGGCGCTCCCCGCTGCCTCAATTCCTTTCCCCGCGAACCGCTGGTGCTGTAAGAAACCCGACGAGTCGCGACGTCGTGACGAAACCAAGGAGAAGCCATGCCGTACTACATGATCGGCCTGACCCACGTCCAAGATTTTGCGCGCTTCGGTGAATACTCGGCCGGGGCGGTGAAGAGCGTGGCCGCACACGGTGGTCGTTATCTCGCCGCCGGTGAGGTGGTCGAGGTTTGCGAAGGCGATTTCCAGCCGCACGGCGGTGCGGTCATCGAATTCGACAGTGCCGAGGCCGCCAAGCGCTGGTACGGCTCCCCCGAATACGCGCCCTTCCGGAAGTTACGCGGTGAGATCGGTTCGACCAACCTCGTCATGATGCGCTCCGCCGACCCGCAGTCGTGACAGCAGCGCACCGAACGGTCCCTGGAGGCTTCAGATGTCGCTAGCCATCCCCGACGAATTCCTGTGGGGCGCCTGCACCGCCGGTCACCAGGTCGAGGGGCAGGACGTGAACTCCGACTGGTGGTGGTTCGAACACCTTGCCGGCAGCCCGATGACCGAACCGAGCGGTGATGCCTGCGACTCACTGCACCGGTACCCCGAGGACATCGCCATCTGCCGCGACCTCGGGTTGACCGCTTACCGCTTCTCGATCGAGTGGAGCCGGATCGAACCGGCGGACGGGGAGTTCTCGCGCGGCGCGCTGGATCACTACCGGCGGGTCCTCGAGCTGTGCGAGTCCGCAGGGCTCGTGCCGGTCGTCACCTTCCAGCATTGCAGTCTGCCGAACTGGGTCGGCCTGCGAGGCGGCTGGCTGTGGGAGCACACGGCCGAACGGTTCCAGCGCTTCTGCGACCACGCGGCCCGGTACCTGGGACGGCACCTCGGCTACGTCGTCACCCTCACCGAGCCCGACGTCATCGCGAATCTGGGCTACCGCTACGGCGGTTTCCCCGGCACGCACGTGCCCGACGCCCCGCTGCGGGCGGGTGACGAGGCAGCGGAGCGCGCGGCCGAAAACCTGGCCAGGGCACACGTCCTGGGGCGGGATGCGATCCGTCAAGTCGCCCCCGCAGCGCGCGTCGGGATGTCGCTGGCGACGGTCGAATGGGGTTGCTCCCCGGGCTACGAGGAACAGCTGAAGGCTCTGCAGCGCCAATGGGAGGGCGACTTCTTCGACGTCACGGCCGGCGACGACTACTTCGGAGTCGCCTCGTACACCCGGCTGTGGGCAGGACCTGAGGGCTCCCCCGACGAGCTGCCGGACGGAGCACCGCCGGTGCCGATGTTCCTCGACTACCCGCCCGGTACGCGGCGGACGTCGGTCGGGTACGAGTTCCGGCCGGAAAGCGTCGAAGCCGCCATCCGGCGCGCCCGGGAGAAGACCGGGCTGCCGATCTTGGTGACGGAGACCGGCGTGGCGACGGCCGACGACCGCGAACGCGTCGAATGGATCGACCGGTCCGTCGCCGCGGTCGGCCGGTGCCTCGCCGACGGCATCGACATCCGCGGGTACTTCTACCGGAGCCTGCTGGACGACTTCGAGTGGGGCCGCGGGTACGCCATGCGGTTCGGGCTGGTGGAAGTCGACCGGCAGACCTTCGAGCGCCGGTTGAAGCCGAGCGCTCGGCTACTCGGTGAGTACGCGACCGGAAAGAGGACCCGGTGAGCGCCGGCGAAGGGGCCACGGTGGACTCGCGTGCCAGCCACCCCGGCACTGCCGAGGCTCGCCTCGAGCAGCTGGGAATCGAACTGCCGGCTGTCATCCCGCCGGTCGGTCGCTACGTCCGGGCCGTGCGGAGCGGGACCCTGCTCTTCTGCTCGGGTCACCTGCCGGACTCCGCGGGTACGCCCGTCCACAAAGGAAAGCTGGGGCGGGACCTCACCACCGAACAGGGATACGAAGCGGCACGACAGGCCGCCGTCAACCTCCTCGGGACGATTCGTGCTTCGCTCGGCAGCCTGGACCGCGTCACCCGCGTGGTGAAGCTGCTCGGGATGGTCAGCTCGACCGAGGACTTCATCGAGCAGCCACTCGTCGTGAACGGTGCTTCGGACCTGCTGCACGAAGTCCTCGGTGAGCGGGCCGTGCACGCGCGCTCCGCGGTCGGCATGGCACAGCTCCCACGCGGCAACTGCGTTGAAATCGAAGCGATCATCGAAGTGGCTGCCGCCACTGAAGAGCCGATCTGACGGGAGCCCGCCGCAACATGCTTTTCACCCAGTACTACCTCGACTGCTTGTCCCAAGCCTCGTACCTCGTCGCCGACGAGACCACGGGCGACGCCGTGATCGTCGACCCGCGGCGCGACGTCGCCGAATACACCTCGGATCTGCGGTCTCACAGGCTCACGCTCAAGGGTGTGATCAACACGCACTTCCACGCCGACTTCGTCGCGGGCCACTTGGAACTGGCCGCGCTGACCGGGGCTTGGATCGGCTATGGCCGATCCGCCGAGACCGGCTACCCGATCCGCAGGTTGCGCGACGGCGAGCGGATCAGCCTCGGTGACGTCACCCTGCAGATCCTCGAAACACCAGGCCACACCACGGAATCGATCAGCGTGCTGGTCCACGAACACGCGGACGACGACGTGCCGTTCGGCGTCCTCACCGGCGACGCTCTGTTCATCGGCGATGTCGGCCGGCCGGACCTGCTGGCGTCGGCCGGGGTCACCGCCGAGCAGCTCGCCCGCATGCTCTACGACAGCGTCCAGCACAAGCTCATGGCTCTGCCCGACACGGTCCGGGTGTTTCCCGCGCACGGGGCCGGCTCGGCCTGCGGAAAGAATCTCTCGACCGAACGATCCTCGACGATCGGCGCCCAGCGGATCGAGAACTACGCGTGCGTCCCGATGAGCGAGGACGATTTCGTCGCGGCCGTGACGGAGGGGCAGTCGGCAACGCCCGCCTACTTCGCCTACGACGCTCAGTTCAACAAGCAGGAGCACGACTTGTTCAGCGCCGTCGCCAGCCGCCCGCTCACCGCGCCGGAAGTGCTGCGGCTGCGAGACTCCGGTGCGATCCTCCTGGACGCACGCGCTCCGCAGGAGTTCGCGTCCGGCCACCTCCGTGGCTCGCTCAACGTGCCCGTCGACGGCCGCTTCGCCGAGTGGGCCGGCACAGTCACTCCTCCGGAGAACGACCTTGTCCTCATCGCGCCGGACGGGCGGCAGGACGAACTCGTGATCCGACTGGCCAGGGTGGGTTTCGACCGAGTCGCCGGGCACCTCGACGATCCCGATACCGCGATGACCGCCATCGCCCCCGAAGTCGACCGGGCGAGCCGGATCACCGCGGACCACCTCCGGCGCAGCCTCGCCGCGGTATCGCCTCCGGCGGTCATCGACGTTCGCGGAGACGACGAACGCGTCGCCGGCGCCATCGAAGGCTCGCTGCACATCCCGCTGGCCGAGCTGCCCAGCCGCGTCGGGGAAATCCCCCATGACCACCCGATCGTGCTGCACTGCGCGGGCGGACACCGCTCGTCGATCGCCGCCAGTGTCCTGCGCCGCGCCGGCCACACCGACGTGTCCGACCTCCTCGGCGGTTATGCCGCGTGGCTCCCCCACGGGGAAAAACCCAAAACCGGAAAACCTGCTTTGTAGCCCGTGGCTGCTCGAGGAAGTACCGGCCCGGCCCATGACGTCCGGTCCGTCATGACCGCCGGGCACCATACAGGTCATGGATACACCGGAATCGCGGGAGAACGGCTCCAGGCGGCGGCTTTCGGTGACGCGGCGGACTCCTATGAACGCGGTCATCCTCCGAAGGGCGGTGCGCCTGCGCCCTATTCGCGATCTGCCGCAAGTTCACCCGTCATCACCGCGGTGAGGTGCGTGTTGGCACTGGGCACGAAGGGGAAGATCGACGCGTCGACCACCCGGAGGCCCTCGACGCCGAGGACCCGGCACCGGGGGTCGACCACGGTCCGCGGATCTCCGCTGTCGCCCATCCGGCAGGTGCTGGTCACGTGCTGGGCGTCGGACACGGTGGCGAGCAGGTACTCGCCCAGTTTCGCGTCGTCGTCGAGCGCGGCGAACAGTTCCGCGTTCTGCTCGGCCGGATGCCGCACGCTGATTTCGGCGATCTCCGGGCCGCAGGCCAGTGCCGACAAAGCTCGCACGCCCTCTCGCAGCCGGGCCAGGTCCCGTTCGTCGGAAAGCATGCGTTCCCGGACTTCGGGTTGGACGGCCGGATCGGGGGAAGCCAGCTTCAGCACACCTCGTGAGTGGCACCGGTTGACCCACACGCCGAGACCGCCGAGTGCCGAACCGGCGTCCGCGTCGGCCATAGCCAGCACGTTCCGGTTGAGGGAGACCAGCATCATGTCGTTGCGCGGCGGCCCCGCGTCACTGCTGTAGCGCACGCAGACGTTGGTGTGCCGGTCGTCCACCGTCTCCCCTGGACCCGGGCGGACGGCCACTTCGACGAGCGCGAGCGGGTGGTCCTGCAGGCCCTGGCCCACGGGCAGGTCCTGCCGGACTTCGATCCCCAGCGACCGGAGGTCGCGCGCCGGGCCCAACCCGGACCGCAGCAGGATGGCGGGCGAGTGGATCGCGCCCGCGCTCAGCACGATTTCGTCCGCGTGCACCGTGGCCGGGGCTCCGTTCACGAGCACGCTGACCCCGACGGCCCGGTGACCGGCGAAGAGCACCCGGTCGACGAGCGCGCCTCCGCGGATGGTCAGGCTCTCGAGCTCGCGAGCCGGCTCGAGGTAGGCGTCGTTGACCGAAACCCGCCGGCCCGCCCGGGAGTTGATCGGGTAGGGCGAAACCCCCGTCGCGTGGGGAGCGTTCACGTCGGGAGCCCACGAATGCCCGGCTGCCAACGCCGCCCGGCACAACGCCTCGTCGACCGCGCCCCACAGCTCGCGAGGGGTCCGGTGAACCGGGATCGGCCCGTGACGCCCGTGGTGCGGTGTGTTCCCGTAGTCTTCGTCGTCCTCGAGCTCGGCGAAGTACGGCAGGACGTCGGCGGGTGACCACCCCGCACATCCCTGAGCCGCCCACTCCTCGAAGTCCTCTACGGAGGGACGGATGGCGATCTGGCCGTTGATCGACGAAGAACCGCCGACACCCCGGCCGCGCCAATACGGTGCCGGAGCCTGCCGTTCGGTCCGGGAAGCATCCAGCCCGGCCCAGAGGAAACCTTCGACCGCTGACGGATCGAGCAACGCCCGGCCCGGGTTGGGCGAGCGCCAGGCCTCCGGCATGTCGGCCGACCGGTAGTCGGGACCGGCCTCGACCAGCAGCACGCGCTTTCCCCGCCCGGCGGAGCGAGCAGCGAACGCCGCGCCCGCCGAGCCGGCGCCCACGACTACGACATCCCATCCCCGCGGTGTCACCGAGACCTCCCGGTTCGGAGCCGGTTCACGAAGTCCTCGCGCGCAGCCAGCCGACCGCCCGGGCGCCGGCGAACCCGATGAACGCGTCCCGCGCGGGCACCTGCGAGCGAGCGTCTTCGGCGCGGGTGAAGACCGCGACCGCGTAGCCGGCGCTCTCGTACTCGACCACGCCCACCTCGTTCCGGATCGTCGGGAGCGTCCCCGTCTTCCCGGAGACGCGGACGTCGTCGCCGACAAAACCGGACCGCAGCCGGTGCGGCCAGACCTGCCCGCCCAGCCAGCGGCGCACGTCCGCACACGCTCGCGCGGGCGCGGCCGTGTCGTGCCAGATCATGGCGAGCAGGCGGGTCGCTTCCTCCGGGGTGGTACGGCAGGTCCGTGCGGGGTCCAGCGCACTCAGGCGGCCGAGCTCGCGCACCGTCAAACCGCTGAGCACCCGCTCGTCGTCCTCGTAAGGGATCCCCAGGTCTTCGCCGATGGTCGCCAGCAACTCCGCGCAGCTGTGCGTCACGGCGGTGCCGGGAAGTCCCAGCCGGGCGAGAAGGGCGTTGACGGCGTCCTTCCCCACTTCGGCCAGCACGAGATCAGTCGCGACGTTGTCGCTCACGCTGATCATGAGCGTGGCGAGCGCGTCCCAGGACAAGGTCGTTTCGTGGCGGAACGCGGCGAGCCCGTACGGCGAGGGTGGTCCCTCTCCCGGCCGGACCGTGACCAACTCGGCCAGGTCGAGGTCCGACTCCGCGGCCTGCCTGGCCAGCTCGACGGCGACCGGCACCTTGAACACCGATGCCGTGACCACCGGTTCGGTGCCGCGGATCGACAGCTCCGGCCCGCCGTCGAGCGCCCGTGCGTGCAACCACACCTCGGTGACTCCGGCGTGGCTCGCCCGCATCTTGATGTCGGCGGCCACCTCCGCCGCGGACTCCACGGTCACCCGAGCATCCGGATCGACGAGGGGCGGACCGCGAGCTCGCTGATCTCACCGCCCAGCGCCATGGTGAAGGTCTTGCCGTCGACGAGGCCCCGAGCGCCCGCGCCCGGGGAAGTCCCGCACGCGGCCGGCGCCGGGGTCAGCGCACCGGCTGCCCCGGTGGCGAGCAGAGCTTTCATGACGCCCTCCGTCGAGTTCGGGAGCGACAGCTTGACAGTGGCGGCCACCACGGTCTTGGTACGAGCGGCACATATTTCGCCGGCGATTTCGTCGAAAGCTCCCAAGTTCCTCCCGAATAAGCCGGATTCCCGAAGGGCCGGGGATTATTGCCCTTTCGGTCCGAGTCGCGCGAGTGAAAGTCGAACAGAAGCGGGTTGTGGCAAATTCTTCCCATGAGCAGCCACTCGAACCATCCGGGCTCGACCGTCGAAAGCCGTCCGATCACGGTCGTCGGCGCCTTCTGGTGTTTCATCGCCACTACCGTGATCGGCCTCGTCAGCGCGGCCTTGATCGTTCTGGACAAGAAGCCCTTCGAGGACGCGGCCCACGACGCGAACCTTGCCCAAGGCGTCGACACCGACCGGGTCGCCGACGCGTCAACGATCGTCGTAGCGGTGCTTTCGGTCATCATCGCACTGCTCTTCGTGCTTTTCGCCGTCAAGCTGCGCGCGGGCCGAAACTGGGCGCGCATCGTGCTGACCGTCGTCACCGCACTCGACGTGGTTTCGATCCTGGTCAACGGAGGCAGCGTCCTCGGATACGTCGGCCTCGTCTTCGCGGTGCTCGGTGTCGCGCTCTCCTTCGCTCCGGCGTCGAACGCTTATTTCACCAGCACCAAAGCGGCTCGCTGACACCCAAGGTCTTCACGCAAACCCTTGCGACAGCTGGAAGACTACGGGATCCTGAAGCGTGTGGTTTATCCGTCCGTCCCGTTGCACGTCGGGTATTCCCCGCCTCTCCGAATTCGGCTGACGGCCGGACGAGATAGGGGACTTCCAGAAGCCCCGGCCGAACCGGCGCCGGTGGTCGCCGATCCGCCGTTGTCTCGCGGCGGATGATCGGCCGGAAACCCTTCCCCGGTGAAAAGGGAAGGGAGCCGGGCAGCGGTGTCATCGTCCTGGGACGAACGGTGGTCCCGCTGCCCGGCGTCGTCTGGTCGTGCCCTCGGCGGGGTGACCGGCTCAGGCGGCCGGCCGCGGCATGGGAACCCACCCACGTCCACAGCGCGTCGAACGGCACTGCGGCACTGCGCCAGAATCTTCGAGCAGTTCGATGACCCGCACCGTCCACTTCGTACCGAGCAAGTCGAACAACGCGTCGGCCGAGGAGACTCCCCACGCTGGTCATGGGCGGACCAGAACGATGGTTGCCGGGTCCCGGAGCACGAAGAGACGTCCGACTGTCGAATACCGCAAGAAAGCTGCCACCCGTCAAGGCCGGGCGTACGAGCGGCCCGTCCCGATCACCTCGTCGTCGCGGGTCAAGCCGAACGCGTCCCAGCGGCTGAATACCGAGCACGGGTGGGAAACGCCCAGCTCGACCACATCGGTCACCCGCAGCCCGCGGGCACCGGTGACGACCGCGTGGTGGTCGTAAAGCGTCTCGACGCGCCCCTCGATGTCCGTGATCGGCCGTGCGTCGGCGGCGGAACGGGCGCCGAGCAGCACCGGCAGACCCGCGTCGTGCGGCAGTTCGCGTTTCCCGGCCCCGAGCACCACCATGCCCGGCTCCGGTGCCGAGATCACCTCGGCCCTGACCGTGATCGCCGGTTTCAAGCCGGCGAACGGACTCACCGCGGCGTACGTCCCGTGGTCGTGCGTCACGTAGCAACCCGACCGCAGCACCAGGGCACCGTCGGGCACCAGCCCGGCTGCCTCCGTCACGACGAGGTCAGGGTAGGCCGAGCCGCCCATCGACAGCACCGGGGCCGGGGTCTCGTACCACCCGGCCAGCTCGGCGAAGGTTTCCGCGGTGCGGCGGCAGTGCTCGCGCACCGCGGAAACGGTGGCTTCGTCGCGCGAGTTGGGGACCACGCCCTCGTAACCCGCGACGCCGGCCAGCCGCACGCCCGGGCTCGACCGCACCAAGCGGGCGAGCGACCGCGCCGCCCGCTTGTCCCGAACGCCCGTCCGGCCGCCGCGGACGCCGACGTCGAGCAGGACCGGCAGCGGTGCCGTGGTGAAAGCCCCCTGCGCCGCCTCGATGCCCTCCGGTGAGTCCACGAAGCACGTGACGTCGGCGCCGTGCTCCATCCAGTCCTTGATTTCCCGCAAGGCGAAAACGTCGACGACTTCGTTGGCGATGAGGAGCGAGCGGTATCCCCACGAAAGCACCGTCCGGGCCTGGGCGACGGTCGCGACGGTGAGCCGGTCGGCACCCGCTTCGACCTGGATCCGCACGATTTCCGGGGACATGGTGGTCTTGACGTGCGGGACGAGCGCAGCGCCGTGCGAAGCGGCCCACGTGGCCATCAGCGTGGCGTTGTGCTCCACCGCGCCGACGTCCACCCGCAGCTGGGGATACCGCCGCATCGTCACACCCCGTGCTCGCGCAGCCAGCGGAGGGCACGAGCCCAGGCGACGGGCGCGTCGGCGGGGCTGAACTCGTCGCGGTAGTCGGCGAAGAAGCCGTGGACGGCGTCCGGGAAGACGGCGAACTCGACCTCGGGTCCCGGCACCGCCCGCGCCGCCAGTGCCGACCGCATCGCGTCCACCGTCGCGACCGGGACGACCTCGTCCTTGCCCGCGTACAGGCCGAGCACCGGGGTCCGGAGCGCACCGGCCAGGTCGATCGGGTGGTGCGGGAACAACGCGCGGTCCGGCTGGAGGTTGCTCACGGAGTCGTCGAGCACCCCGTACCACGAGACAGCCGCGGCGACCTGCCGGTGGGCCGCGAACAGCCAGGTCCACCGCCCGCCCCAGGAGAACCCGTTGACCGCGACGCGGCCGGCGTCGCCGCCGTTGGCCGTGGCCCAGTCGAGCACCGCGTCGAGGTCGGCCATGACCTGCTCATCGGGGATGTGCTGGAGCAGGTCGGTGACGAGGCGGTCGACGTCGGCGAAGTCGTCCGGGTCGCCCTGCGGCGCCATGAGGTCCGCGACGACGGCCAGGTAGCCGGCGTGCGCGAACCGCCGGGCGACGTCTTCGACGTACGGATGGAGGCCGAACACCTCGCTCAGCACCAGCACGACCGGCAGGGGCCCGGCCCCCTCCGGGCGCGCGACGTACGCGGGCACGTCGTGGCCGCGGCCCGGGATCGCCACGCGGGCGGTGGCCAGTCCGGCCGGGCTGGTGTGGATCACGGTCTTCGCCGCGGTCGCGCTGACCGGCCGCGGGTACCGCTCGAGGGGCTTCACTCGGGTCATTTCGGGTTCTTTCCTGGTTGGGGGCGACGGAGGCGGTGGCCGGCCCGCAGGCCGGTCACCGCACCGGTTTCGAAGGCGATTCGGCCGTTGACGACGACCAGTTCGATGCCGGCCGAGATCCGGGCCGGATCGGTGAACGTGGCCCGGTCGGCGACGGTCGCCGGGTCGAAGAGGACGACGTCGGCCGCCGCGCCGGCGGCGATGACGCCGCGGCAGGCCAGCCCGAATGCCGACGCGGTCCGGGACGTCATCTTCGCGATGGCCTCTTCCCACGACAGGAGGCCGGATTCGCGGACGTAACGGGCAAGCACCCGGGTGAAGGTGCCGAATCCGCGGGGGTGCGGCTTGCCACCGCGGCCCGGCGGCGCCCCGTCGGAGCCGACGAGAGCACGGGGGTGCCGCAGGGCGTCGGTGACGTCGGCGGGCGACATGGCGAAGACACTCATCCAGGCGGTCAGTTCACTGGCGACGAGCAGGTCGGTCAGCACCTGGAACGGACGCCGTCGCGACCGCTCGGCGAGTTCGGCGAGCGTCCGGCCCTCGACGTCGGCGTTTCCGGCGCCGGCGACGAGCACCCGGTCCCAGCCGGATCCGGCGACCCAGTTCTCCCAGGTGCCGTCGTCGGCCGCGATGTCGTGCTCCGCGCGGCGCAGGGCCTCGGGGTCTCGCAGCCGTTCCATGGTCGCCGCGTACCCGCCGTCGTGGAACCACGGCGGCAGGCAGGCCGACAGCAGCGTGCTGTTGGCCTCGTAGGGGTAGACGTCGTGGTGGACGCGGATCCCCTCGTCCCACGCCTCGTCCATGAGACGCAGCGCCTTCTTCACCGACCCCCACGCCGGCCGCCCGGCCGCCTTGAGGTGGGACACCTGCAGCCGGCACCCGGCCCGGCGCGCCACCTCGATCGCCTCGCCGACCGCGTCGAGCAGCCGGCCGCCCTCGTTGCGCAGATGACTGGCGTACACGGCGTCGAGCGGCAGTTCGCCGGCGAGCGCGGCGAGCTCGTCCACGTCGCCGTACATGCCCGGCGGGTAGATGAGACCGGACGACAGCCCGGCCGCCCCCGCGTCGAGCGCGGCGGACAGCTCGGCCTTCATCCGGGCCAGCTCGCCCGCGGTGGGCCGTCGATCGGCCATGCCCAGCACCGCGGCCCGGATCGGGTGGTGCCCGGCCAGGGGCACGACGTTGGTGGGGTACCCGTGGGCGTCCGATGTGGCGTACAGCTCTTCCACGGTGGACCAGTCGTAGGACAAGGCCGGGAACAGCCGCCCGCACAGGCGCTCGATCTCGGCACGCCGGGCGGGCGGGCAGGGGGCCGGGGCGAATCCGCAGTTGCCGACCACTTCGGTGGTGACGCCCTGGCTGAGCTTGGCGGCGTCGGTGCCGGTCAGGAACGGCGCGTTGTCGGCGTGGGAGTGGGCGTCGATGAAGCCGGGGGCCAGCACGAGCCCGTCGGCGTCCACGACGCGGTCGGCGTCACGGAGCTGTCCGCGCTCCGCCATCACGGCGATCTTCCCCTCCGCGAGCAGCACGTCGGAGGCCGTGGCCGGCGCACCGGTGCCGTCGATCACCGTCGCGCCGCGGATCAGGGTGGTGGCCACCGTCAAAACTTGCCGTTGTCGTTGCGCCACTGGTCGCGCGGCGGGATCCGTTCGAGCACGTCCCAGTGCTCGGCGATGCGGCCGTCTTCGACGCGGAAGAGGTCGTAGAAGGCGGTGTGCTCGCCTGCGAGCCGGCCTTCCGCCATGGTCAGGCAGAAGTCGCCTTCCCCGAGGGTCCGGTGCAGGGTCGTGTATTCGACGTCGGCGGCCGAGAACCACCACGGCCGGGTGGGGTCGGCGGCGGGGTGGTGCTCGACGTAGCCCGCGGCGACCTGCTGTGGCGGCTGCCCTTGAAGCAACGAGCGGACGAACGCGGCCGCCACCTGCTTGGTCTCGTCGGTGCGGGCGGGATCGCCACGCTCGACGGTGCCATCGGTCATGCCGGGCCCGGCGAGCGGCTGCAGGTTGTCCCAGTGCTCGACGATGCGCCCGTCCTCCCAGCGGTGCACCTCGAAACCGACGACTTCGCCCAGCGGCGCGAGGAAGTACTCGAGGTGGGCGAAGCTGATGTCGCCGTCCTGGAACGTCCGGAGCGGACGCACTTTGCTGCTGCCCGCCGGCAACGAGTCGAGGAACTCGAGCAGAGCACCGAAGCCGTCGCCGAGGGCGAGGTTGTGCTGCACGTAGCGCCGAGAGTCGAAGTAGGCAAGGGGGAACCGGTCCGCTGACTCGATGCTCTTCTGGATCGCGGCGGTCCGCTCGCGGATCGGCGGAGGGGTCACTCGTTTGTCGGTGGTCACGAAGCGATCATGCGCGACATCTCCACCCTGTCAGCTAGAATGCAGGAAATCTCTGTTCAGATGTCCTGATATGATGAATTTCTACGCTGGAGTCACTGTGCAGTTGACGGAGCGCGACCTTGAACTGGTCGACGCCGTCCAGGTCAACCCGCGGGCCGGGTGGTCGGCGATCGCCGAGCCGGTGGGCTTCTCGGCCGTCACGGCGGCGCGGCGATGGGCCGCACTGGCGGCCGAGGGCGCGGTGTGGACGGGCGCGGTGATGGGACCGCTGCTCTTCCGCGGCGCCGTACTCGAATTCGCCGGGCGCCCCGGCTTCATCGACCCGCTCATCGACGCGCTGAACGCCATGCCGGACGTGCTCACGGTCGGCCGCACGGCAGGCGAGTTCGACGTGTACGCGCTGACAGCCGCACCGACCACGCAGACGCTGATCGACTCGTTGAGCGGGCGCTTCGCCGGGCTCCCGGCGGACCGGCTGCGGGCCCGACCCTACACCCGGGTGCACGGCGGCCCGCAGTGGCGGCTCAACGTCCTGAATCCCACCCAGTCCGCCCAGGTCCGCGCCCCTGGCCTGCCCAAGAGGGAGATCGACGGGCTCACCCCCGCCGACCGTGCCCTCTTCTTCGCGTTGGCCCACGACGCGCGGCGCTCCTACGCGGATCTCGCGGACGATCTTTCGGTGCCGCCGCAGGTGGTCCGGCGCCGGCTGGATCTCCTGCTCCGGTCGGGCTGGGTGAGCTTGCGCGCCGACTTGGCGCGGCCGCTGGCCGGCTGGCCCCTGGCCGCGCTGGTGTGGCTGGCGGTGCCGCACGCGGCCCGGGCCCAGCTGGCCCACGACCTCGGCACCCGGGCCGCGGTCCGCTTCTGCGCGAGCACCGTTTCACCCGCCAACCTGGTGGCGATCGTCAACCTCCGCGCCCCGGAAGAACTCGACGACGTGCTCGGCGCCTTGTCGGCCGACCTGCCCTCGGTCGTCGTCAGCGAATACCGGCTGATCCTGCGCCTGCACAAGGTGAACGGGCACATCCTCGACACCGACGGCCGGTCCGTCCGGCTGGTTCCCGTCGACCCGTGGGCGACGGAAAGGTAATCGCTGTTCAGAGGACGTCGGCGAGGTCCGACAGCAGCGCGGCCTTCGGCTTGGCCCCGACGATCTGCTTCACCGGCTTACCACCCTGGAACAGGATCAGG
>NZ_JBFBBZ010000083.1:0-29986 GCF_040682935.1 Amycolatopsis sp. NPDC051061 | reverse complement strand
ACCCCCTGGTTGCGTTGAACGCACCCAAGGGGCCCTTCGGTGCGTTCAACGCACCGAAGGCCACATTGGGGCGCTCGGGCCGAGCCCTACCAGCGCGTGGGCCACACCACCTGGGCCGCGCCCTGACCGCGCCGGACCGGTTCCGCGGCCGCCAGCCAGCGCCCGTCACGCAGGCGCTCCACGCCCGTCGCCGCGCCGATCTCCGCCGGCGCCGTCGAGAAGCCCTGACCGCGGGCCTTGAGCACCGCCGTCTCCGGCTGGTCCAGGAACCCCTGCTCCACCTGGGCGGCCGCCGAGTTGCGCTGCGACGCCCGGGGCGCCGCGATGGCGTTCTCCAAAGACAACCCGCGGTCGATCCGGCCGAGGATCACCTGCAGGACCGTCGTGATGATCGACGCACCGCCCGGCGAGCCGGTCGCGAAGAACGGGCGGCCGTGGTCGAGCACGATCGTCGGCGCCATCGACGAGCGCGGCCGCTTGCCCGGGCCGGGCAGGTTCGGGTCGGGCACGCCCGGCGTCACCGGCGTGAAGGAGAAGTCGGTCAGCTCGTTGTTGAGCAGGAACCCGCGCCCCGGCACGACGATCCCGCTGCCGCCCTCCTGCTCGATGGTCAGCGTGTAGGCGACGACGTTGCCCCACTTGTCGGCGACCGTGAGGTGCGTGGTGTTCTCGCCCTCGTACGGCGTCGGCGCGGCCGTCGTGCCCGCCGCGCACGGCGCCGGGTGCTTCGGGTCGGCGGGCGCGACCGGGCTGGTCGCGGCCTTGTCCTTCGAGATCAGGCACGCCCGCGAGTCGGCAAAACGCTGACTCAGCAATTCGCGCGCCGGAACGTCGATCACGGCCGGGTCGCCGATCCAGCGGTTGCGGTCGGCGAAGGCGAACCGCGTCGACTCCAGGAAGTACTGCAGGTAGTCGGCCTTGCTCGCGTGCTTCAGGTCGAAGTTCTCGAGGATGTTGAGCGCCTCGCCGACGGTGAGCCCGCCCGAGGACGGCGCCGGCATGCCGTAGACGTCGAGACCCTCGTAGGTCGCGTGGGTCGGGGTGCGCTCGATGGCGCGGTAGGCGGCGAGGTCCGCGGTGCTGAGCTTGCCGGGACGCACGTTCAGCGTCGACGCCGGATCCTTCGGCGGCTGCTGGACGGTCTTCGCGATGTCGGCGCCGATCCGGCCCAGGTACAGCGCGTCGACTCCGCGCCGCTCGAGCTGCGCGTACGTGTCCGCGAGGTCGGGGTTCCGGAAGACGGTCCCGGGCGACGGCGGCGCGCCATTCGGCAGGTACAGCGACCGCGTCGAGGGGAACGCGGAGAACCGCGCGGCGTTGTTCGCGATCTGCGTCTGGAACGTCGGGTCGACGACGAACCCCTTGCGCGCCAGGTCTTCGGCCGGCTTCAGGGACTTCGCCAGCGAGCGCGTCCCCCACTTGCGGAGGGCCTCGGACCACGTCGCGGGCGTGCCGGGCACGCCGACGCTGAGCCCGCTCGTGACGGCGTCGTTGAACGGCAGCGGCTGGCCGTTCTCGACGAACAGGTTCGCGTCCGCGGACTTCGGCGCGGTTTCGCGGCCGTCGAGGGTGTGGACGCGGTGGGTCTTCGCGTCGTAGTAGACGAAGAACCCGCCCCCGCCGACGCCGGCGGAGAACGGGTCGGTGACGCCGAGCGCGGCGGCGACCGCGACGGCCGCGTCGACGGCGTTGCCGCCGTCGCGCAGGACCTTGGTGCCGATCGCGGTGGCGTCGGCGTCGATGCTGGCGACGGCGCCCCCGAAGCCGACGGCGACCGGCGACTTCGGCGTGGGGGTGGCGGCGGTGGCGGGTCCGGTGGCGACGGTCGTGAGGAGCGCGGCCGTGGCGGCGATGACGAGGGTGCGACTCCGGTGCGCGGGCATGCGGGCGAGTCTGCCCCTCGGACCAGGCGCGTTCAAGACGCCAAAAGGCGCCGCACCCGCCTTGTCAGAATTTTACGAGTTTCCCCAGACTTCGAAATTGGATCACATGGCGGAGTGACACTGCCCACACCACTGCCACAGAATCGTCCGGCGCGGCCCTGCACAGCCGCGCACAGCGAGGGCAACCGAAAGGACAACTGAAGATGACCGCACCACGGAGATGGCGCCGCCTGCTCGGCGCCGCTGTGGCCGTCTCGACCTCCCTGCTGGTCGTGACCGCCCCCGGCGCCGCGGCGGCGCCGGGCCTGCCCGAACAGGACGCGTCGAACAACCACGAGATGGGTGCGGCGATCCGCGCCCACGACGGGGTGGCCCCGGCCGGGCTCGCGCCGGCGTCGGTGGACGCGAGCGTCCCGGGCATCGACGTCAGCTCCTACCAGGGCAACGTCAACTGGGCGTCGTACTGGAGCGCGGGCAAGAAGTTCGCCTACGTCAAGGCGACCGAGGGCACCAGCTACACCAACGCCTACTTCAGCCAGCAGTACACCGGGTCGTTCAACGTCGGCATGATCCGCGGGGCCTACCACTACGGCCGTCCGGACGGAGCCGGCGGCGCCGCGCAGGCCGACTACTTCGTCGCCCACGGCGGCGGCTGGTCGAAGGACGGCAAGACGCTGCCGGGCACGCTCGACATCGAGTGGGGCCCGAACAACGCGTGCTACGGCAAGACGCCGGCCCAGATGGTGGCGTGGATCAAGGCGTTCAGCGACGAGTACCACGCGAAGACGACCCGCTGGCCGGTCATCTACACGGCGACGAGCTGGTGGAGCCAGTGCACCGGCAACACGGGCGACTTCAGCTCGACGAACCCCCTGTGGGTGGCGCGGTACGCGTCGTCGGCGGGGACGCTGCCGTACAACTGGGGCTTCTACACGTTCTGGCAGTACAGCTCTTCACCCATCGATCAGGACCAGTTCAGCGCGGACATTTCGCGGCTGAAGGTGCTGGCGACGGGCTGATCCCGACTTCCGCGGGTTACGCGGGTGGCGCGGTCGACGGAAGACTCGGCCGCGTCACCCACGCCGTGGAGGAAACCCGTGCGCCTGACCGCCCTGCTCCCCCTGCTCGCCGCCGTTCCGCTCTTCGCGTTCCCCGCGGTGGCCACCGCCGCACCCGGCTGCTCCGACCCCGCCACACCCTTGACCGTGGAGGAACAGCGCCTGACCGCGACGCTGCCGGCGGGTGGTCCCGCGGTCGGGCCCGAGCTCGTCCGGCTGGCCGGGCTCGACCCCTTCGTCGCCGAGGTGAAGCACGACCTCTGCGCGGCGCGCACCCCGCGCCGGGCCGAACGCGTCGTCACGCAGGCCGGAGACCGGCTGTGGCGGACGGCCGTCGACCGCGCGCAAGGCCGCCGGCCGGATCTCGGTACGCTCGACCGCTTCGACGACCGGCCGCTGTACTGGGCGCGGCTGCAGCTCAGCAGCGCGATCCGCCAGTGGACGTCGTTCCCGTCGCGGCGGGATGCGCTGCTGACGGCGTTCGACCGCGGCTCGCGCGGCCTCGACGACGTCCGGTTTCCGCTCGGGAAGACGCGGCGGATCATGGTGAGCGGCTTCGACCCGTTCCAGCTGGACGGCCCGGGGATCACCATCTCGAACCCGGCGGGGGCGTCGGCGCTGCAGCTGGACGGGCGCGTCCTCGACACGCCGTCCGGGCCGGCCGTGGTGCAGGCGGTGAGCTTCCCGGTGGTGTGGGGGTACTTCGACCAGGGCATCGTGGAAGCGGCGTACGGCACGGCGTTGCGCGACCGCGCGCGACGGCCGGACGTGGTGCTGACGATCAGCCAGGGCCGCCCGGGCCGCTTCGACGTCGAACGCTGGGCGGGTGCCTGGCGCGGCGGTTTCCCGGACAACAACAACGTCTCCGTGACGGGCGGGGTGCCGCCGGCCGCGGGGTGGCCGCAGCCGGACGTCCAGTTCATCGAGACGACGCTGCCGTACGCGCGGATGCTCGAGGTGACCGGCGCTTACCCGGTCAACTTCAACCAGGCGTTCTGCGTGTGGCCGGACTCCGCGCACCCGGGTGTGGGAACGCCGGTGTGCCGTTCGGACGCCCCGGCACCGGGCGAGATCGCGGCTTCGGGCGGCGGCGGGAACTACTTGTCGAACGAGTCGATGTTCCGCGCGAACCGCGTCCGGCTGGGGTTGGGCTTGACGTCGGTGGCGGGTGGTCACCTGCACACGCCGGTGCTCGGCCAGCCGACAGGGTTGACGGACCCCGATTTCGAGGCGCGCCGCCAGGCGATCGCGTCCGAGGTGATCGCGTTGACTTCCGCCGCGGCCGGCTCGTCTCCGGCGGTTTCGTTGCCGGCAAAGGAATCCCCGCGGACGGCGCTGGATTCGTTGCCGGGCACGGTATTGGGCCACTGATCCGGCAGGATTCCCGCGCGCCGCGCTAGATGAGGTCCAGCGGATCCAGCTGGATGCGGATCGGTTCCGTCGCCTTCTTCGCGTCGCGACGGGCCGCCGCCGCGTGGATCGACGACGACAGCGTCTTGCCCTCCGCGCGGGACACCCGGACCAAAGCCCGCTCCCGCTCGGCGTTGCCGTCTTCGTCGATCTCGCCGAGGGGAACCGGCCCCAGCACCTCGCCCGAAGGAGGCAACGGCAAGTCCGAAAGGAACCCGGCCACCGCGTCCGGGCTCCCCTCCACACTCGCCATCCGCATCGCGGGCGGGAAGCCCAGCTCACTGCGCTCGGCCAGCTCCTGACTCGCGTGCCAAGCCGGGTCCCAGCGGACCAGCGCCTGCACCACCGGCATGCCCGCCTCCGCTCCGACGATCACGCGACCACCGGACGAACCCGGGCGGACCAAGGAAGCCGCCGCCATCCACCGGCGCAACGCCTCCTCCCCCGCCCGCAGGTCCTGACGGCCCAGCAACGCCCAGCCGTCCAGCAACAAAGCCGCGCCGTAGCCGCCCTCGGCCACCGGTTCCGCTCCCGGCGTGCACACCACCAGCGCCGGCTTGCCCGGGACCGAGGCCAGTACCTCCGCCGCCCCCGACGTGCGGACCGGGATACCCGGGAACGCTCGCCCCAGCTCCTCCGCCGTCCGCTTCGCGCCGACGATCACCGCGCGCAGCCTCACCGAGCCGCACGCCGTGCAGCGGAACGCCGTCTCCGGGACGCCGCACCAGCGGCACGCCGGGGGCTTCGGCTGCCCGTCGATCGATCCGCCCGGCAACCCCAGCGGCCCGGCGCAGCGGCGGCAGTGCGCCGGCGTGCGGCAGTTTCCGCAGGCCAGGCCCGGTACGTAGCCGCGGCGCGGGACCTGGACCAGCGTCGGCAGACCCGCCGCGAACGCCTGCCGCGCCGCTTCGAACGCCACCGCCGGCAGCCGGGCGACGCGGGCGGCCTCGTCGCGGGCGACGTCGAAGTCCTCGCCGACCGGGGTGACGCGCGGGGCCGCGGCCCGCAGCACCGTGCGGTCGGCCAGGACCGGCGCGGCCCAGCCGGACTCGACCAGCAGCTGCGCCTCCGCCGTGCGGGCGAACCCGCCGACCAGCAGTGACGCCTTCGCCGCGTGCGCGCGGTCCATCAGCACGTCCCGGACGTGCGGGTAGGGCGCGTGCGGGTCGAGGTGCAGGTCGTCGCCGTCGTCCCAGACGACGAACAGCCCGGGGTCGTGGACCGGCGCGAACATCGCCGCCCGCGTGCCGACCACCACCCGCACCGCGCCGCGCAGCACCGCCAGCCAGCGCCGGTACCGCTCGGCGGGCCCGAGCCCGGCGATCAGCGCCACCACGGCGTCCTCGCCCACCAGCGCGGCGCACGCCTCGTGCACCCGGGTCAGGTCGCGGTGGTCCGGCACCACCAGCACCGCGCCGCGACCCGCCGCCGCCACGGAACCGGCGGCCTCGGCGAGCCGACGCGGCCAGTCCTCGCCCGGCAGGGCCTGCCAGACGGCGTTCGCGCTCTTCCCCTCGGCCAGGGCCTCCAAGAACGCCGGGCCAAGCTGGTAGCGCGCCCAGGCCGCGGTGTCCGGCGCGTCCGGAAGAGCCGCGGCCGGCCGGGGCGGCTCCCCCTCGGCCTTCGCGTGCCGCGGCGGGATCGCCAGGCGCAGGACGTCCGACAGGGTGCCGCCGTAGCGGTCGGCGACCGACCGGCACAGCGCGTGCAACGACGGCGGCAGCACCGGCTCGGCCGACGTCACGCGCTCGAGGAACGCGAGCTTGCTGCCGTAGTCGCTGGTCTCGCCGCGCTCGATCAGGTAGCCGTCGACGAGCTGCCCGGCGAACCGGACGCGGACGCGGCAGCCGGGCACGGCGGTCTCGTGCAGCTTCTCCGGCACGAGGTAGTCGAAGGTGCGGTCCAGGTGCGCCAAGGGGATGTCGACGACGATCCGCGCGACCGGCCGCTCGGGCGCGGGCGACTGCGCGCCCTTGGGCTTCTGGCCCGGCTTAGGCGATTTCCGGGCGCGCGACGGCTCCGCCTTCGGCGAAGGCGGCTTCTCCGGGAGGTCCCAGAGAGCGGCGGGCTCGGAGCTACTCACGCCGTGATCTCTACCAGACCCCTCCGACAGCCCCGACGCCGAACGCCATGAAGGGCACCCTCATGGACATCAAGACCACGAGGGTGCCTTCATGACAAACGCGTCAGGCGCCGGCCGCGTTCTTCAGCGCCTCGGCGCGGGCCGTGCTCTCCCAGGGGAGGTCCAGCTCGGGCCGGCCGAAGTGGCCGTACGCCGCCGTCGGCGCGTAGATCGGGCGCAGCAGGTCGAGGTCGCGGATGATCGCCGCCGGCCGGAGGTCGAAGACCTCGGTGATGGCCTGCTGGATCTTCGACGGGTCGACCGTCTCGGTCCCGAACGTCTCGACGAACAGGCCGACCGGGGCCGCCTTGCCGATCGCGTAGGCGACCTGCACCTCGGTCCGCGTGGCGAGCCCGGCGGCGACGACGTTCTTCGCCACCCAGCGCATCGCGTACGCGGCGGAGCGGTCGACCTTGGACGGGTCCTTGCCGGAGAACGCGCCGCCACCGTGGCGGGCCATGCCGCCGTAGGTGTCGACGATGATCTTGCGCCCGGTCAGGCCGGCGTCGCCCATCGGGCCGCCGATGACGAAGCGGCCGGTCGGGTTGACCAGCAGCCGCGCGTTCGAGGTGTCGATGCCCAGCGCCTCGATCTCCGGGCCGACCACGTGCTCCTTGACGTCGACGCTGAGCATCCGCTCGAGGTCGATGCCGTCGGCGTGCTGCGAGGACACGACGACCGTGTCGAGGCGGACCGGCTGGTCACCGGCGTACTCGATGGTCACCTGGGTCTTGCCGTCCGGGCGCAGGTACGGCAGCACGCCGTCCTTGCGGACCGCGGTCAGCCGCTTCGAGAGCCGGTGGGCCAGCGCGATCGGCAGCGGCATCAGCTCGGGGGTGTCCGAGCAGGCGTAGCCGAACATCAGGCCCTGGTCGCCGGCGCCCTGGCGGTTGATCTCGTCTTCGTCCGACTCGACCCGCGACTCGTACGCGGTGTCGACGCCCTGGGCGATGTCGGGCGACTGCGAGCCGATCGCGACGTTGACGCCGCACGAGTTGCCGTCGAAGCCCTTGGCGGAGGAGTCGTACCCGATCTTCAGGATGACGTCGCGGACGATCGTGGGGATGTCGGCGTACGCCTCCGTGGTCACCTCGCCGGCGACGTGCACCTGGCCGGTGGTGATCAGGGTCTCGACCGCGACACGGCTGCGAGGGTCCTTCGACAACAGGCCGTCGAGGATCGAGTCGCTGATGGCGTCGCAAATCTTGTCGGGGTGTCCTTCGGTCACCGACTCCGAGGTGAACAATCTGCTGCTGGACGCGGTCACGGTGGCCGTCACTTCCTCACCTAGACGTCGGATGCCCCGCAAGTTAGGCACCCCTCATTAAATGCAAGCGTACTGACTATCGCTCGGGGGACGGTCAACGCTTCATGAAGCTCACAACAGCGTCCCACAGAGTGGACGCCAGTTCAGCCTTCGCGCCGAGAGGTATGGGGATTTCCGTGCCGTCGGAGCCGAGCAGCCAGCCCGAATTGTCCTCCGTGCCGAACGCCTTGCCGTCGCCGACCGCGTTGACGACCAGCAGGTCAGCACCCTTGCGCTTGAGTTTCACGCGGGCGTGGTCGAGGACGTCGCCGTGCTCGTCGCCGGTTTCCGCGGCGAATCCCACGACGACCTGGCCGGGCCGCCGGGCGCGCACCAGCTCGGCGAGGATGTCCGCATTGCGGTCGAGCGTGATCACCGGGTCCGGCTGGTCGTCGGACTTCTTGATCTTGTGGTCGGCCCGGTTCGCCGGCCGGAAGTCGGCGACGGCGGCGGCCATCACGACGACGTCGGCGGTCTCGGAAGCGGCGTGCACCGCCTGCCGCAGCTCCTCCGCCGTCGAAACGTGCGAGACGACCGCGCCCGCCGGATCCGGCAGGGCGACGGTGTGGGCGGTGACCAGGGTGACCTCGGCGCCGCGCTGGGCGGCGACGCGGGCCAGCGCGTAGCCCTGCTTGCCGGACGAGCGGTTGCCCAGGTAGCGGACCGGGTCGAGCGGCTCACGGGTGCCGCCCGCCGACACGACGACGCGGATGCCTTCGAGGTCGCGCGGGAGGGCGTCCGGGCGGGCCAGCAGCAGCCGGGCCAGGTCGACGATCTCGGCGGGGTTCGCCAGGCGGCCCTTGCCGGTGTCGACGCCGGTCAACCGGCCGGCGTCCGGTTCGGTGACGATCGCGCCGCGCGAGCGCAGCAGGGCCACGTTGGCGCGGGTCGCGGGGTGCTCCCACATCTCCGTGTGCATCGCCGGGAAGAAGGCGACCGGGCACCGGGCGGTGAGCAGGGTGTTCGTCAGCAGGTCGTCGGCCAGGCCGTGGGCGGCCTTGGCGAGGAGGTTCGCGGTGGCCGGGACGACCAGGACGAGGTCGGCCTCCTTGCCGACGCGGACGTGCTGCACCTCGGGCACCTCGGTGAACACACCCGTGTGCACCGGGTGCCCGGAGAGGGCTTCGAAGGTGGCCGCGCCGACGAAGTTCAGCGCGGCTTCGGTGGGGACCACGCGGACGTCGTGACCGGACTCGGTCAGCCCCCGCAGCACCTCACAGGCCTTGTAGGCGGCGATGCCGCCGCCCACGCCCAGGACGACCTTGGGTTTACTCACCCTCGGTGTGCTCGAGCAGGCCACCGTGGATCTCGCGCAGCGCGATCGAGAGCGGCTTCTCGCGCGGGCCCGGCTCGACGAGCGGGCCGACGTACTCGAGCAGGCCCTCGCCCAGCTGGGCGTAGTAGTCGTTGATCTGGCGGGCACGCTTGGCCGAGTAGATCACCAGCGCGTACTTCGAGCTGACCTTCTCGAGCAGGTCGTCGATCGGCGGGTTGGTGATGCCCTCGAGCTCTTCGTGCAGGGTCGCCTGAGTCGTCACTCGTGGTGCTCCGAATCCTGGGGAATACCGGCGGCAAACTGCTCGCCGGTAATCAAGTTTAGCAAGTGCTCGGCGGCGTCCCGCACGTCGGCGTTGACGACGCGGTGGTCGAACTCGCCGGCGGCGGCCAGTTCACGCTCCGCTTCCGCCAGCCGGGCCTGCACGGCGGCCTCGTTCTCGGTGCCGCGCCCGGTGAGCCGGCCGACCAGTTCCTCCCACGACGGCGGCATCAGCATCACCAGCCGGGCCTCCGGCATGGCCGCGCGGACCTGGCGGGCGCCCTGCAGCTCGATCTCGAGAATGGCGGGGCGGCCCTCGGCGAGGGCCTTCTCGACCGGTTCGCGCGGGGTGCCGTAGCGGTTGCCGGTGAACTCGGCCCACTCCAGGAGCCGGCCGTCGGCGATCATCGCGTCGAACTCGGCGCGGTCGACGAAGTGGTAGTGCGCGCCCTCGACTTCGCCGGGGCGGGGCTGGCGCGTGGTGACCGAGACGCTGAAGTAGATGTCGGGCTCCAGCTTCCGCAGTTCGCCGACCACGCTCGACTTCCCGACCCCCGAGGGCCCCGATACGACGGTGAGCCGGTGCCGGGGGATGTCCCCCGTCACCGGCTCACTGCCGCGGTCGGCGCCCGGGGTCACCGGGCAGTCACGACCGGCGCCGTTCACTCGCCGCTGAACTCGGCCAGCAGCGCCTTGCGCTGCCGGTCGCCGAGGCCGCGGAGGCGACGGCTGGGGGCGATCTCCAGTCGTTCCATGGTCTGCTGCGCGCGGACCTTGCCGACGCCCGGGAGGGCCTCGAGCAGAGCCGAAACCTTCATCTTGCCGAGGACTTCGTTCTCCTCGGCCTGCTTCAGCACGTCGACCAGAGTGGTACCGCCCCGCTTCAGCCGCTCCTTCAGCTCAGCACGGATCTTGCGAGCGGCGGCGGCCTTCTCCAGCGCCGCAGCGCGCTGTTCCTCTGTCAGCTGGGGAAGTGCCACGTTTTCCTCCGGTAGTTCTCAAATCTGGGTGGGTGACGCGACGGTACCCACCCGTGAGCACCGGCCACAATGCGGGGGTGCCTGGTGGGACCCGGTTCCGGGCCCTGCTATTGGCCGTTTTCCTGCGGGTCGGCCAGCACTTCGGCGACCCGTTCGACCGCTTGGCGCAAAGCCGCTTGCTCCGGTCCGTGCTTCAGGATGTCCCGGGACGACGCGGGCAGCACTCCCGGCAGGGAAGCCCCGAACAGGGCGCGCAAATCGGCCACCGTGGCTCCCTGGGCCCCGAAACCGGGCGCCAGCACCGGTCCGTTCAGCCCGGAGAGGTCCAGGTCTCCCGGTGAGACGGTGGCTCCGACCACGACCCCTACATCGCCGAGCGGTTCCGCGGATGCGTTGAGCGCCGCCGCGGAATCGACGATCGACTGCGCCACCGTGCGCCCGTCCGGCAGCCGGGCGTTCTGCACGGCGGCCGCTTCGGGGTTGGAAGTTCGCGCAAGCACGAAGATGCCGCGCCCCGCCGAAACCGCCGTTTCGGCGCATTGGGCCAAAGAGCCGAACCCGAGGTAGGGCGAAACGGTGATCGCGTCGGCCGCGATCGCCGCGCCTTCGGCCACGTACGCGGCCGTGTACGCCGCCATCGTGGAGCCGATGTCGCCGCGCTTGACGTCCAGCAGCACCAGCGCGCCGGCCGCCCGCGCCGTTTCGACGACCCGTTCCAGCACCCGGACGCCCGCCGCTCCGAAACTTTCGAAGAACGCCGACTGCGGCTTCACGATCGCCGTGCGCGCCGCCAGGACCTCCGTGGCGGACAGCGCGAACCGTTCCAGGCCCGAAGCGTCCACCGGGAGCCCCCACGCCTCGATCAGGCCCGGGTGGGGGTCGATCCCGGCGCACAGCGGGCCCCGGTCCGCGACGGCTTTCGCCAGCCGCGCCCCGAACCGCTCCGGCGCCGATGACGCCGTCACGACTTCGCCTTCAGCGCCGCCTGCAGCTCCTGCAGGGACTTGACCCCGATGTCGCCCCGGATGAGCGCCTCGATGCCGTGCACGGCCGCCGCGGCGCCCTGCACGGTCGTCACGCACGGGATGTCGCGCGACACCGCGGCGGTACGGATTTCGTAGCCGTCGACGCGCGGACCGCTGTTGCCGTAAGGAGTGTTGATCACCATGTCGACGTCGCCGTCGAGGATGACGTCCACGATGTTCGGCTCGGCTTCGGTCGAGCCCTCGTAGTGCTTGCGCACCACGGTGCACGCGACCCCGTTGCGCCGCAGCACTTCCGCGGTGCCGGACGTGGCGAGGATCTCGAACCCGAGGTCCGCCAGCCGCTTCACCGGGAACACCATCGAGCGCTTGTCGCGGTTGGCGACCGAGACGAACACGCGCCCGGAGGTCGGCAGCGAGCCGTACGCGGCGCTTTGGGACTTGGCGAACGCCTTGCCGAAGTCGACGTCGACGCCCATCACCTCGCCGGTGGACTTCATCTCCGGGCCCAGCAGGGAGTCGACGCCGTGTCCTTCGGGCGTGCGGAAGCGGTGGAAGGGCAGCACGGCTTCCTTCACCGCGACCGGCGAGTCGGCCGGCATCCGCCCGCCGTCGCCGTCGGCCGGCAGGACGCCGCTCTCGCGCAGGTCCTTGACCGTCGAGCCGGTCATGATCAGCGCGGCGGCCTTGGCCAGCGGCACCGCGGTCGCCTTGGACACGAACGGCACCGTCCGCGACGCGCGCGGGTTGGCCTCCAGGACGTACAGGACGTCGTCCTTGAGCGCGTACTGGACGTTCAGGAGCCCTCGGACGCCGACGCCGCGCGCGATGGCCTCGGTGGAGCGCCGGACGGCCTCCAGGTCGGTGTGTCCGAGCGTGATCGGCGGCAGCGCGCACGAGGAGTCGCCGGAGTGGATCCCGGCTTCTTCGATGTGCTCCATGACGCCGCCGAGGTAGAGCTCCTCGCCGTCGAACAGCGCGTCGACGTCGATCTCGATGGCGTCGTCGAGGAACCGGTCCACCAGCACCGGGTGCTCGGGGTTGATCTCGGTGGCGCGGCTGATGTAGCCGGCGAGGGTCTCCTCGTCGTAGACGATCTCCATGCCGCGGCCGCCGAGCACGTACGACGGCCGCACGAGCACCGGGTAGCCGATCTCGTCGGCGATCCGCTTGGCGCCCTCGAACGACGTCGCCGTGCCGTAGCGCGGCGCGGGCAGCCCGGCCTCGGTGAGCACCTCGCCGAACGCGCCGCGGTCCTCGGCCAGGTGGATGGCCTCCGGCGGCGTCCCGACCACGGGGACACCGGCGTCGGCGAGCCGCTTCGCCAGGCTCAGCGGGGTCTGCCCGCCGAGCTGGACGATGACGCCGGCGACCGTGCCGGACGCCTGCTCGGCGTGCACGACCTCGAGAACGTCCTCGAAGGACAGCGGCTCGAAGTACAGCCGGTCGGACGTGTCGTAGTCGGTGGACACGGTTTCCGGGTTGCAGTTGACCATGACGGCCTCGAACCCGGCCTCCCGCAACGCGATCGCCGCGTGCACGCAGGAGTAGTCGAACTCGATGCCCTGGCCGATCCGGTTCGGGCCCGAGCCGAGGATGAGCACCTTCGGCTTGTCCGGCTGCGGCGCCACTTCGGACTGCGCCTCGGGGTCGGACTCGTAGGCCGAGTAGTGGTACGGCGTGTTCGCGGCGAACTCGGCCGCGCAGGTGTCCACGGTCTTGAACACCGGCCGCACGCCGAGGCGGTGCCGCAGCGTGCGGACGCCGTCCTCGCCGGCCAGTTCCGGCCGCAGCGCGGCGATCTGGCGGTCGGACAGGCCGGTGCGCTTGGCGCGGCGGAGGAGATCCCCGGTCAGCACGGGCGCGTCGCGGACCTCGGCGCCGACCTCGCCGATGAGGGCGATCTGGTCGATGAACCACGGGTCGATGCCGGAGGCCTCGTGCACCTGCGCGACGGTGGCGCCCAGGCGCAGCGCGAGCTCCACCTCGTAGAGCCGGCCTTCGTGCGCCGTGCGCAGCGAGTCCAAAGTGGACTCGACGGTGGCGCCCTCGGGGTCGGGCAGCGTCCAGAACCCGGTCGCCTTCGTCTCGATCGAGCGCATCACCTTGCCGAGCGCCTCGGGGAAGCTGCGGCCGAACGACATCGCCTCGCCGACGCTCTTCATCGTCGTGGTCAGCGTCGGGTCCGCGCCCGGGAACTTCTCGAAGGCGAACCGCGGCATCTTCACGACGACGTAGTCCAAAGTGGGCTCGAACGCCGCCGGGGTCTCGCCGGTGATGTCGTTCTGGATCTCGTCGAGCGTGTAGCCGATGGCGAGCTTCGCGGCGATCTTGGCGATCGGGAAGCCGGTGGCCTTGCTCGCCAGCGCGCTGCTTCGGGAGACACGAGGGTTCATCTCGATGACGACCATCCGGCCGTCTTCGGGGTTGATCGCGAACTGGATGTTGCAGCCGCCGGTGTCGACGCCGACCGCGCGCAGCACCGCGATGCCGACGTCGCGCATCACCTGGTACTCGCGGTCGGTGAGCGTCATGGTGGGCGCCACGGTGACGGAGTCGCCGGTGTGCACGCCCATCGCGTCGATGTTCTCGATCGAGCAGACGACCACGACGTTGTCGCTCTTGTCGCGCATCAGCTCGAGCTCGTACTCCTTCCAGCCGAGCACGCTCTCCTCGATGAGCACCTCGGTGACCGGAGATTCGGTGAGCCCGGTGGACGCGAGCCGCTCGAGGTCCTCGGGCGTGTGCGCCATGCCGGAGCCGAGCCCGCCCATGGTGAAGCTCGGCCGGATCACCACCGGCAGGCCCAGCTCCTTGACGGTGTCGCGGACTTCGTCCATGTCGTGGCAGACGCGGCTGCGCGGGACCTCGGCGCCGACGGTGCGCACGATGTCCTTGAACTTCTGCCGGTCCTCACCGCGCTGGATGGCGTCGATGTCGGCGCCGATCAGCTCGACGCCGTACTTGTCGAGCACGCCCCGCTCGTGCAGGGCGACGGCGCAGTTGAGCGCGGTCTGCCCGCCGAGGGTGGCTAGAAGAGCATCGACGGGCGTACCCCGTTGACTTTCACACGCGATGACCTTCTCGACGAAGTCCGGCGTCACCGGCTCGATGTAGGTCGCGTCGGCGAACTCCGGGTCGGTCATGATGGTGGCCGGGTTCGAGTTCACCAGGGACACGCGCAGGCCTTCGCTGCGTAGCACCCGGCAGGCCTGGGTACCGGAGTAGTCGAACTCCGCGGCCTGCCCGATCACGATCGGCCCGGAGCCGATCACCAGCACGTGCTGGATGTCCGTCCTCTTCGGCATCAGTTTCCTTCTTTCACCAGGCGCCGCAAGCCGTCGCGGAAGACCTGAAAGCTTTTGGATCGGTTGTTCTCGATGTCCAGGTGGGGCGCGCGGCCACGAACGTCCGGCACTTCTGCGCCCAGCCGGTTCATTGCCGCCTTGCCAACGGATCGCCGACGTCGAAGAACCCTTCGAGCCACAGGTCGCCGAGTAACGCACCAGGGCCCGCCATCGCGACCAGCCGGGGAAGGTCCGCCGCACGCTGTACCTGCACGCGGTCACAACCGTCGCGGTGCACCATCCAGACTTCATCCAGCCGCGAAGCATTCACAACGCCCGGAGAATGAGTGGCAGCGATGACCTGGCTGGTCTCGGCGTACGCTCGGATGTCATCGGCCAATGAGGCGTGCGACAACGGATAGAGCCCCGTCTCCGGGCCGTCGGTCAGCAGCACTGCAACAGAGTCCTGCGCCGAAGGCAGGCGCAGGCGTCCGGCATCACCGCCCGCGAGCCGGACTCGAGCGGCAAAGCGGCGGAAGGCGGCGATCTCCACATTGGCCGCGAAGCGCCCGAACGTATCGGCTCCGAGGATGTCCGGCGCTGTGAATTGTTCATCCACTGCGGCAACACCCGGCCGGTGAACAGTTCCGCGGCCGTCTCTGATGTCGAGCAAGTCGAACGCTTCGCTGTCCTCGTCACTCCGCCAGGACAGCTTTTCCGCCAGGACTTCCGCGGAGCTGTCTCGTTCTCCGATGACCAAGTGATAGACGAAAAGTCCTGCCCAGAGCCGACTGCCGAGTTCGATCTCGACAGGCCCACCGGCATCCCGACTCAGGATGCCGGCCAGACCGCCCCGGCGCCCCCATGCTTCAGCCAGTCCGCTGGTCACGGCCTCGAAAACGAAATCGATCGCATCGAGCACCGTGGATTTGCCGCTACCGTTGGGGCCGATCAGCACGGTGACCGGCGTCAGACCGTCCAGCTCGACGTCCCGGAGCACCCGGTAGTTCCGGATCCGGATCCGCTCGATGCCGGTCGTGAGTGTCACGACCGCTTCTCCATGAGCGAAACGAAATCGTCGAACAGGGGGGCCGCGTCGTGCGGGCCGGCCGCCGCCTCGGGGTGGTACTGGACCGAGAACGCCGGGACGTCGAACGCCCGCAGGCCCTCGACCGCGCCGTCGTTGGCGCAGTAGTGGCTTACCTGAGCCGCGCCGAAAGGCGACTCGAAGCGCTGCCCGGGCTCGCCTTCCAGGGCGAAACCGTGGTTCTGCGCCGTGATCGCCACCGACTTCGTGGCGACGTCGATCACCGGGATGTTGATGCCGCGGTGGCCGTAGCGCATCTTGTACGTCCCGAGGCCGAGCGCGCGGCCCAGGACCTGGTTGCCGAAGCAGATGCCGAACAGCGGGATCTCGCGGCCCAGGACCTGCTGGGTCAGCTCGGTCGCGTGCACCGTGGTGGCCGGGTCGCCCGGGCCGTTGGACAGGAACACGCCGTCCGGCTCGATCGCCAGGAGCTCGTCCAACGACGACGTCGAAGGCAGGACGTGCACCTCGATGCCCCGCTTGATCAGCTGGCGCGGGGTGTTGGACTTGATGCCCAGGTCGAGGGCGACCACCCGGAAACGCGTCTCGCCGGCAGGCGAGACCACGTAGGGGCGAGGCGTGGTGACCTGGCCGGCCAGGTCGGCGCCCTCCATCTTCGGGCTCGCCAGGACCTCCGCGACCATCTCGTCGACGGTGCCCAGCGCGTCGCCGGAGAACACCCCGGCGCGCATCGCGCCCAGCTCGCGCAGGTGCCGCGTCAGCGAGCGGGTGTCGACCTCGGCGATGCCGACGACGCCCTGGCGCACCAGCTCGTCGTCCAGCGTGCGCTTCGAGCGCCAGTTGGACGGCGTGCGCGCGGGGTCGCGCACCACGTAGCCGTTGACCCAGATCTTCGACGACTCGTCGTCCTCGTCGTTCCAGCCGGTGTTGCCGATCTGCGGCGCGGTCTGCACCACGATCTGCCCGTGGTAGGACGGGTCGGTCAGCGTCTCCTGGTAGCCGGTCATGCCGGTGCAGAACACCGCCTCGCCGAGGCTTCGCCCCCGCGCGCCGTAGGCGGCGCCGCGGAACACCCGGCCGTCTTCGAGTACCAGTGCGGCCTGAGCGCGCGCGTTCACTGGGCACCTCCCTTGATCTTGAGCTGTTCGATCCACTGTGGATAGTCGTCGAGGTCGTCGCCGCGGAAGCCGGTGTCGAGCTCGGTTTCGCCGGCGCGCCACGTGAGCACCAGCAGCGCGTCGGTGCCCATCACCTTCCCGGCGATCTTCGAGTCGCGCCGGACGCCGGTGACGGCGTCGCGCGGGATCCAGAAGTCGGGCGCTCCCCCGCGTTCGACCGCGACGCCGCTTTCGTGCAGCCGCAGGACCGCGCCGGTGCGCAGCCCCGCGCCGCGCGTGACGACCCGGTTCTGCCACTCCCCCGCGAACGTCGTGGCGACGTAGACGCCGGTGGACTCCAGCAGCGCGTCACCGAGGTCTTCGGGGATGGCGGGGAACGGCGGCACCTGCACGCTCTGCGAGCGCGCCTTGCGCCGCCAGCCGACGTACATGCCCCAGAGGCAGAGCAGGAAGAAGGCGACGATCGCCAGCACCAGCCAAAGGCGTTCCATCAGCAGACCTTCCCGTCCCGCGCGGTGAGCCGCCCGCGCAGCAGCGTCGCGGTCACCACACCGGGGAGCCGCATTCCCTCGTACGGGGTGTTGGCGGCGATGCTGGCCAGCTCCGCGCCCCGGACCGTCCACTCGGCGTCCGGGTCGACCAGGGTCAGGTTCGCCGGTTCGCCGACCTCGATCGGGCGGCCCTGGTCGGCGAGGTTGCCGATCTCGGCGGGCCGCTCGCTCATCACGCGGGCGACACCGCGCCAGTCGAGCAGCCCGGTGCGGACCATGGTCTCGGCCACGATGGACAGTGCCGTCTGCAGCCCGAGCATGCCCGGCCGGGCCGCGGTCCACTCGGTGTCCTTGTCCTGAACGGCGTGCGGCGCGTGGTCGGTCGCGACGCAGTCGATGACGCCCTCGGCCAGCGCGGTCCGCAGCTTCTCGGCGTCGGACTGCGTGCGCAGCGGCGGGTTCACCTTGTTGACCGGGTCGTAGGTGGCCAGCCGTTCGTCGGTGAGCAGCAGGTGGTGCGGCGTGACCTCGGCCGACACCTTGGTGCCGCGATCTTTCGCCCAGCGCAGGACGTCGGCGGTGCCCGAAGTGGACACGTGGCAGACGTGCAGCCGCGCCTTGGCGTGCAGCGCCAGGAGGCAGTCACGGGCCACGATGGACTCTTCCGCGGCGGCCGGCCAGCCGGTGTAGCCGAGCCGGGCCGCGCGTTCGCCTTCGTGCGCCTGCGCGCCGACGGTCAGCCGCGGCTCCTCGGCGTGCTGCGCGATGACGACGTCGAGGGCGGTCGAGTACTCCAGCGCGCGGCGCATCAACAGCGGGTCGGCGACGCAGAGGCCGTCGTCGGAGAAGACCTTGACCTGCGCCTGCGAGTTCGCCATCGTGCCCAGCTCGGCGAGCTTCTCGCCCTTGAGCCCGACGGTGACCGCGCCGACCGGGTGGACGTCGACCAGGCCGACCTCCTGCCCGCGCCGCCACACGTGGTCGACGATCACGGCGTTGTCGGCGACCGGGTCGGTGTTGGCCATGGCGAACACCGCGGTGTAGCCGCCGAGCGCCGCCGCGGCCGAACCGCTCTCGATCGTCTCGGTGTCTTCGCGGCCGGGTTCGCGCAGGTGAGTGTGCAGGTCGACGAATCCGGGGAGCAGGACCTGGCCACTCGCGTTGATCACTTCGGCGTCTTCGGGGACGTCGATCGCACCGATCGCGGTGATCACGCCGTCCTCGATCAGGACATCGACCGGGTCACCTTCGCCGTAGGGGCGGGCGCCCTGGATCACGGTGCTCACGCGGCGGCTCCTTCGCTGGCCAGGAGGTGGTAGAGGACCGCCATGCGGACGTGGACGCCGTTGCGGACCTGTTCGGTGATGGCCGAGGCCGGGGAGTCGGCGACCGCGCTCGCGATCTCCATCCCGCGCAGCATCGGGCCGGGGTGCAGCACGACCGCGTGGTCCGGCAGCAGCTTCTGCCGCTTTTCCGAGAGGCCGTAAGCGATCGAGTACTCGCGTGCGCTCGGGAAGAACCCCCCGTGCATGCGCTCCGCCTGGACACGCAGCATCATGACCGCGTCGACGGCGGGCAGCTCGGCGTCCAGATCGTGCGAGACGGTCACGGGCAGGCTTTCGACGCCGTAGGGCAGCAGTGTCGGCGGCGCGACCAGCACCACCTCCGCGCCGAGGGCCGAGAGCAGGTGGATGTTCGAGCGGGCGACGCGGCTGTGCAGGACGTCGCCGACGATCGCGACGCGCCGGTCCTTGAGCGAGCCGAGGCGCTCGCGCAGGGTCGCCGCGTCGAGCAGCGCCTGCGTCGGGTGCTCGTGGGTGCCGTCGCCGGCGTTGACCACCGACGTGCCGGGCTCGGCGAGCCACTCCGAGAGCCGCTGGGCGGCGCCGCTGGCGGGGTGCCGGACGATCACGCAGTCGGCGCCCGCGGCGGCCAGCGTCAGGGCCGTGTCGCGCAGGGACTCCCCCTTGTTCACCGAGGAGCTGGACGCGGAGACGTTGATCACGTCCGCGCTCATCCACTTCCCGGCGATCTCGAACGACACCCGGGTGCGCGTCGAGTTCTCGTAGAACAGGGTGATCACCGTGCGGCCGCGCAGCGTCGGCAGCTTCTTGACCTCCCGGCCGAGCAGGGTGTGCTTCAGCTCGTCGGCCGTGTCCAGCACGGCCGTGGCCAGCGCCGGGTCCAGCCCGTCGGTGGCGAGGAGGTGCTTCACGAGTCTTCTCCAGGTACTTCTTCGGTCGGGCGGAGCAGCACCGCGTCGCGGCCGTCGATTTCGGCCAGCAGGACGGACACGCCCTCGGTGCGGGCGGTCGGCACGTTCTTGCCCACGTAGTCGGCGCGGATCGGCAGCTCGCGGTGGCCGCGATCGACCAGCACGGCCAGCTGCACCGCGCGGGGGCGGCCGTGATCACGGAGGGCATCGAGCGCGGCCCGGATCGTGCGGCCGGAGAAGAGGACGTCGTCGACCAGGATCACCACCCGGTCGTCGATGCCGTCGGGGGGCAGCTGCGTCTGTTCGAGCGCGCGCGGCGGGCGGCGGCGGAGGTCGTCCCGGTAGAGGGTGACGTCGAGGGCGCCGGTCGGCGGGCGGACGCCGGAGAACTCGCCGATCTTGCCGGCGAGACGGGCCGCGAGCGGAGTGCCGCGGCTGGGGATCCCGAGCAACACGGGCGGGGTAGTGCTCTCCGCACCGTTCGCGGTCTTTTCGATGACCTGATGGGCCATTCGGGCGATCGTGCGCGCGACATCGCCAGCCGTCAGGAGCTCGCGCTCCCCGGCCGAACCAGCCGCGCCACGCGGACGTGACGACACTTCGGACTCCTTCCCCGCCTCACCGGACGGGTCCTTAAAGGACGTCTGTTCCCCTGCTGGTCGGGGCTTTCGCACCGACAGTAGCAGGCACTTTGCTCAGTCTTACGGGTGGTGTGGCGTGATTCGCGGCAAGCTCCTGCTTGACCTGGTGACAACAATGCGTAACCATTACTCTGAGTATTCGACTCGAAGAGTCCCCTGGCCCGGTCACCCCGACCGGGAGGGGGTGGAGAACGGAGAACGACCAGATGGGCGATTACGCCAAGGCGCTCGGGGCCAAGCTCCGCGGGATCCGCCAGCAGCAGGGCCTGTCCCTGCACGGGGTCGAGCAGAAGTCCGGGGGACGCTGGAAGGCCGTCGTCGTCGGCTCGTACGAGCGTGGCGACCGTGCCGTCACCGTGCAGAAGCTGGCCGAGCTGGCCGACTTCTACGGCGTACCGGTGGTCGAGCTGCTGCCCGAGGGCCGGGTCCCCTCCGGCGCGGAGCCCGCCACCAAGATCGTGATCAACCTCGAGCGCCTGCAGCAGCTGCCGGCCGAAAAGGTGGGCCCGTTGGCCCGCTACGCGGCGACGATCCAGAGCCAGCGCGGCGACTACAACGGCAAGGTGCTCTCGATCCGCACCGAGGACCTGCGGTCCCTGGCGATCATCTACGACATGACCCCGGGCGAGCTCACCGAGCAGCTCATCGACTGGGGCGTGCTCCCGCCGGAGGCGCGGCCGGCCAAGGAGGACTGATCGAACGTGTGCTGCCGACGCAGTGAGCGTTCCCCGGTGGGGCACCGGAGACGCTCACTGAGCCGTCGGGGGGCATCAGCACACGGGTGGTCTGCGTTCAGAGCACGGCGCGCAGGCGGTCGGCGATCGTGCCGATCCGGCCCAGCACGCCGTTGACGAACCGCGGCGAGTCGTCCGTGGACAGTTCCTTCGCGAGGCCCACGGCCTCGTCGATCGCGACCGGGTCCGGCACGTCCTCGGCCCAGAGCAGCTCGTAGACCCCGATCCGCAGCACCGCGAGGTCGACCTTCGGCATCCGCTCCAGGGTCCAGCCCTGCGCGTGCTCGGCCAGCAGCTCGTCGATCTGCGCGCGGCGCCCGTTGACGCCCTCGACCAGGCTGATCGTGTAATCCCCGATCGGGTCGACCTCGGTCGCGCCGACGCGGTCGGCCAGCAGCGTCACCGCGTCGGTGTCGCGCTGCGCGGCCTCGTACAACATCTCCACCGCGCGACGACGCGCCTGCCGCCGGCTGATCGCGCCGCCGCGGTTGGGGTGGGGCTTCGACGTCGGCATCAGTTGGAGACGCGGCCCAGGTAACGGCCGTCGCGCGTGTCGACCTTGATCTTCTCGCCGGTGGACAGGAACAGCGGGACCTGGATCTCCGCGCCGGTCTCCAGCGTCGCCGGCTTGGTGCCACCGGTGGAGCGGTCGCCCTGCAGGCCGGGGTCGGTGTGCTGGATGACGATCTCGACCGAGGTCGGGAGCTCGACGTAGAGCGCCTCGTTCTCGTGCACCGCGACCTGGACCTCGGTGTTCTCGAGCATGTAGTCGGCGTTGTCGCCGACGACCGCGGCCAGCACCGTGATCTGGTCGTAGGTGTCGCCGTCCATGAACACGAAGTCCTGGCCGTCCTTGTACAGGTAGGTCATGTTCCGGCGGTCCACCGTGGCCGTCTCGACCTTCGTGCCCGCGTTGAACGTCTTGTCGACCACCTTGCCGGTGAGCACGTGCTTGAGGGTCGTGCGCACGAAGGCACCGCCCTTGCCCGGCTTGACGTGCTGGAACGCGGTGACGGTCCACAGCTGGCCCTCGAGGTTGAGGACGAGCCCGTTCTTCAGGTCGTTGGTGGTGGCCACGAGCTTGCAGTCTCCTGTGTCGATCTACGGTTCGGGGCCGCCGTCAGACGACCACGAGGTTCTTGGTGCTCAGGGTGAGGAGTTCGGGCTCCCCAGCCCGCACGACGAGCGTGTCCTCGATGCGCACGCCACCGCGCCCCGCGAGGTAGACGCCGGGCTCGACGGTGACCGCCATACCGGCGGACAGTGTACCGACGCCCGTCGCGGCGAAGCTCGGTGCCTCGTGGATCTGCAGGCCGACGCCGTGTCCGAGGCCGTGCGCGAAGTGCTCGCCGTGCCCGGCGTCGGCGATCACCTTGCGCGCCGCGGCGTCCACTTCGGACACCTCGGCGCCCGGCACGACGGCGTCGACGCCGGCCGCCTGGGCCGCGTGCACGAGGTCGTAGACCTCCCGCTGCCAGTCCGCGGGTTCGCCGAGGACGAAGGTGCGGGTCATGTCGGAGTGGTAGCCGTCGACGGTCGCGCCGAAGTCCATCTTGACGAAGTCGCCGCGCTTCAAGCCGGCGTGCGTGGGCCGGTGGTGCGGGATGGCCGAGTGCGCGCCGGCGGCGATGATGGAGGCGAAGCTGAGCGCCTCCGAGCCGTGCTCCAGCATCCGGTTCTCCAGGTCACGGGCGACGTCCAGCTCGGTCCGCCCGGGGCGCAGACCCCCGGCGGCGACGAGGTCGTCCAGCGCCCGGTCGGCGGCGGCACAGGCCTGGCGCAGTGCCTCGATCTCGGCTTCGTCCTTCACCAGGCGCAGCTGCTCGATGAGTCCGGGAGTCCTCGTCAGCGACACTTTCGTGGAGAGCGCTTCGTACTCCTCGACGCTCATGTGCTGGCTCTCGAAACCGACCCGCCCGTAGGTCTTGGTGTCCTTCGCGGCCTTCGCGACGAGCGCGGCGGCGCTGGCCCGGTCGACGACCTTGTCCAGGTCGGGCACCTCGGCGGCCGACTGGGTCGTGTAGCGGCCGTCGGTGCAGAAGAGCGTCTTCCCGTCGCCCTCGGCGTGCAGCAGCACGGCGGCGTTCGAGCCGGTGAACCCGGTGAGGTAGCGGATGTTGAGCAGATCGGTGACCAGCAGCGCGTCGACACCGGCTTCGGTCAGAAGCCCGCGCAGCGCCGCCCGGCGTCGTCCATGGGTTTCGGGCACGGGTCCAGCCTAGTGGGCGCTGGTCAAGCGACTCGCCAGTAACCTGGCCTAGACTCCGCAGGATGAGTGCTTGGGTGATCCGCGGACTCGGGATGGCGGTGCTCCACGGCGTCGCGCTGACGCTGCTGGCCAAGTACGCCGTGTACCACCCGACGGACCAGACGCTCGTGGTGTCGGTCGCGCTGGCGGTCCTGGTCGGCGCGGCGGCGCTGTGGAGCGCGCTGGACGCGTGGCGGGGCCTTCCGGACCGCGGCCGCGCGTGGTTCATCGCGGCGCTGGTGACGGGGGTCGTGTCGGGGATCCTGTACGTGATCGGGCGGGCGGTTTTCGTCGACCAGACGGGCGTGTCCGAGCTGGGCGGGGCGCTGACCGGCGGGGCCGCGTTCTCGGCGCTGCTGGTGCTGATCCCCGCGGGGCTCGGGCTGTTCGTGGGCGGGCGGATCGGGCGGAGTCAGCCGTCGGAGTCGGAGGACGACGGCGAGGTAGCTTCGCCTTCGCCGTCACCGGCGCCGCGACCGCGCCGCCGGGCTGCGGACGAGGAACTCTCGCCCCGGCCTCGCCGCCGGGGCCGGACGCCGAACGAGGAACCCCCGCGACGGCCGTCTCCCCGGATTCGGCCGCGCAGCGAGGAACCCCGCGCCTGACCGCGCCGCGTCCCGGCTTCAGCCGACCAGGGAGGTGCCCTGCGGGAAGCCGTCCCACCGGGCGTCGGTCACCGGGCGTGCCGCCGAACCGTTGCCGGCGAGGATTCCGGCGTCCGGTACCCACCACAGCCGGCGGTCGTCGAGGACCAGGGCGAGCCCGCGGCCCGGCGCCTGGACCGCCTCGGCGCCCGAGCGCAGCCGCGTCGCCACCGGGAGCGCCGCCACCTCGGGCGGTTCCTTCTCCAGCAGCTCGCCGGCCAGCGCCGCGGCGACCCCGCGCCGGTCGACCCGCACCCGCTGCCCGGCGCGGACCAGGTCCATCGTCCGGTCCGGCGACGGCATCGTCACGCCGTCGAACGTCGCGGCGACCCGGCCCGGGCTCGCGCAGGCCTGGCTGCCCACGAGGTCGAGCCCGAAGTGGCGCAGGGCGGTCGGCGCGCCGGCGCCGCCGATCGCGGTGGCCCGCACGACGTCGAACGGCACCCGGTCGCACGGGGCGGCCGACGACAGCGGCGCGTGCCCGTCCGCGCGGCGCACCAGCCCCGGCCCTTCCTTCCACGGGCCCGGGATGACGACCGGCCGGTACGGGTTCTCGGCGAAGTCCGCCGTCCAGAACGTCAGCGTCGTCCCGGTGTCGGTTTCGTGCGCGATGACGAACGCGTCGAGCGCCCCCACCCACATCAGGTCGGCGCTGAACCCCTCGACCACCGACCGGCCGCGCGGCGCGGAAGTCGTGGCCACCGGCACGAACCCGCCGACGTCGAGGGCCTGCACCCCGGACCCGAACGCGGGGTCGTGCGACCGGAGCACGAACTGCCCGGCGCCGTTCCAGGCCGCGGCGCGGCCGGTGGTGTCGGTGAACATCAGGTAGAACCAGCCGTCGAGGTAGACGGCCGAGGGCTGGCCGGCGCCGTAGACGTTGGCGCGGTGCACGTCGTGCGACGGCCCGAGGATCGGCTTCCCGCCCGCCGCGCGGGTCCAGTGCACGCCGTCCGGGCTGGTCGCGAGCCCGACGGCGTTGCCGAGCGCGTGGTCACCGGCCGCGCCGGTGTAGTAGAGGTAGTAGGTCGTGCCGACGCGCAGCACCGACGGGTCGCAGGTGTGCATGCCGTCGAACTGCCCGGGCGCGCCGGAGAAGACGGCGGCCGGGATCCCGCCGCCGGGCCCGGCGAACGGCCCGTCGATCGACTGGGCCCGGGCGTAGAGGATGTCGTCACCGGCGGGCCCGGCGCCGCCGTACTGGCTGCACCACCACATCCGGGTCTGCCCGCGGTCGAGCATGACCGACGGTCCGTAGTTGTAGACGGCATCCGCCCCACCGGCGGCGAGCACACCGCCACTCTCCCGGGGGTCACCCGAAGCGAGCTTGACGTCGACGGGCCGCGGCGGGGAGGCGGACTTCCCGCCCGCGATGGCCGGCTTGTCCCCGGCCGCCTGGGGCTGGGCGTAACCCTCGGTGCACCCCGCGACGAGCAGCCCGGCCAGGACACTGGCGAGCAGGGCACGAGCGGGTCGCCGACCCCCACGACGAAACGGGCGCACGGCACCGGAGTGTAGCGAGACGCAACCTGTCCGAGTGACGGCACACCTGGTCGGCGGTCCTTCGATCGTGGGCAAGATCGCGGGCGGGGCAAGGGTTTCCGGAGTCCGGGCCGGTCAGACCCGGTGACGACCCGCGCAGGCGGTGACCGGGGTCCGCGCCGACGGAGACTGCGACGTCTTGAATGAGTCATTCAAGACGCTGGAAGACCTGAATGACTCATTCAAGACGTTTGCGGGGCGGCCGGCGGGCCGTCGAGCGCGACCAGCTCCACCTCGAAACCGGCGTCGTTCTCGAGATAAGCCGCGTAGTGCGCTTCCCCGCCCGCGTACGGGTACCGATCGCCGAACAGCGGGCGCCACCCGTGGCCGGCCGCGCGCTCGGCCAGGGCGTCGACCTGGGCCCGCGTTCCCCCGTGCAGCGCCAGGTGGTTCAGGCCCGGCCGCGTGCGCTCGTGCGCCGGCGCGCTCATCGCCGGCGACGCCTCCACCACGACGTACGTCCCGCCGCGCCGCCAGCTGACACCCGCCGGCCAGCGCTGGAACTCCGTCCACCCCAGCTCGCCGAGCAGCCAGCCCCAGCTCCGCTCGGCCTCGGCGAGGTCCGGCACCCACAGCTCGACGTGGTGCGGCCGCCCGGCCACCGGCGCCAGGGACACGAGCACCCGGTGCAGGTCGCCGTAGTGGATGCCGCTGCCGACGTCCAGGAAGCCCAGCCGGGCCGCCACCTTCCGGCTCGCCGCGTTGTTCTCGTGCACCAGCGCCCACACCGCCGGCAGCCCGAGCGCGTCGAGGCCGTGGTCCAGCACCGCCCGGGCGGCTTCGGTCGCCAGGCCCTGCCCCGCGTGCGCGCTCGCGACGTAGTAGCCCAGTTCGGCCACTCCGCCGGGCAGCTCCCAAGACGGGCGCAGGTGCGCGACGCCGATCACCTCGCCGTCACGCTCGATCACCCAGTGGCCCTGGCCGGCCGGGCCGCGGTAGGCCAGGCGGCGGTCGACCATCGCGTTCGCCGCGGCCGGGTCGGCGAAGTCCGCGGCGAAGAACCGGCTCATCTCCGGGTCGGAGAACACCTTCACGACGGCTTCGCGGTCGGTCTCGACCAGCTGCCGCAGCTTCAGCCGCGCCGTGGTCAGTGACGGCAGCGTCATCCCGGGTGCGCGGCGAGCCACCGCAGGGCGAGCGGGTAACCGTCGACGCCGAGGCCGGCGATCACCGCGGTCGCGATGTCCGACAGCACGCTGTGGTGCCGGAACGCCTCCCGCTTGTGCACGTTCGAGATGTGCAGCTCGATCAGCGGCGCGGCCAGCTGCGCCGCGGCGTCGCGCACCGCGATCGAGTAGTGCGTCCACGCGCCGGCGTTGAGCACCACCGGGTTCCCGCCGTCCGCGGCTTCGTGCAACCAGCCGACCAGTTCGCCTTCGTGGTCGGTCTGCCGGACCTCGACCTCGATCCCCAGCTCCTCGCCGGCCTTGACGCACAGCGCGGCGAGGTCGTCGTGGGTGGCCGAGCCGTAGACCGACGGCTCGCGCTTGCCGAGCCGGCCCAGGTTGGGGCCGTTGAACACGAACGCCTTCACAGCAGCACGCTCCCGCCGGCCTTGGGGGCGTCGGCGGCGATCGCCGAGTACGCGGCCGCGAGCAGCGCCGGGTCCGGGCCCTCGAGCCGGCCGGGTTTGCCCAGCGCGTCGAGGACGACGAACCGCAGCACTCCGGAGCGGGTTTTTTTGTCGCCCTTCATGGTTTCCAGCAGCTGGGGCAGCGCGTCGGCGTCGTAGGTAGTCGGCAGGCCGAGCAGCTTCAGCACGGCGGCGTGGCGCTCGGCGGTGGCGTCGTCGAGCCGCCCGGCCAGCCGCGCCAGCTCGGCGGCGAACACCAGCCCGACGCTCACCGCGGCGCCGTGGCGCCACCGGTACCGCTCGCGGCGCTCGATGGCGTGGCCGAGGGTGTGGCCGTAGTTGAGGATCTCCCGCAGGTCGGACTCGCGCAGGTCGGCGGCCACGACGTCGGCCTTGACCTGGATCGACCGCCGGACCAGCTCGGCCAGCACGTCGCCGCTCGCGTCGAGCGCGCCGGCCGGGTCGGCCTCGATCAGCTCGAGGATCCGCGGGTCGGCGATGAAGCCCGTCTTCACGACCTCGGCCATCCCGGCGACGAGCTCGTTCGGCGGCAGCGTCTCCAGCGTCGCGAGGTCGACGAACACCGCGCTCGGCTCGTGGAACACCCCGACGAGGTTCTTGCCCGCCTCGGTGTTGATGCCGGTCTTGCCGCCGACCGCGGCGTCGACCATGCCGAGCAGCGTCGTCGGGACGTTGACCAGCCGGACGCCGCGCATCCACGTACCCGCGACGAACCCGGCGAGGTCGGTGACGGCGCCGCCGCCGAGACCGACCACGACGCCGCGGCGGTCCAGCCCGATCCGGCCGAGCACCTCCCAGCAGAAGCTCGCGACGGTGAGCGCCTTGCCGTCCTCGGCGTCGGGGATCTCGACGCGGTGCGCGTCGAGCCCGGCCGCGATCAGCTCCTCGCGGATGGCCTCGGCCGTGGTCGTCAGCGTCGGCGGGTGGACCAGCGCGATCTTCGAGGCGTCGGCGAGCTGCGCGGTGAGGTCGCCGAGCAGGCCGCGGCCGACCACGACGTCGTAGGGACGGGCGGTGGCGACGGGGATGCGCACCGGATCGGACACGGGGTGACTCACTCCTTGGCTTCGGCGGGGACGACGAGTTCGGCCGCGAGGCCCGCGACGATCTCGGGGGGCGTCCGGTCGTCGGTGACGACTTCGACGGTGGCGACCTCGCGATAGACGGGCACCCGTTCGTCGAGCAGTTTCTTGAACGTGGCGCGGGGGTTCACCCCGGCCAGCAGCGGCCGCGCACTCGAAAGACCGGTGCGCTGCACCCCGGCGGCCAGGCCGACGTTGAGGAACACGACGGTGTGCTCGCCCAGCCGGGCCCGGGTGCCGGGAGTGAGCGGGGCGCCGCCGCCGAGGGAGAGCACGCCGTCGTGCTCCGCCAGCCCGGTGGCGACCGCTTCTTCTTCCAGCGCGCGGAAAGCGGCTTCGCCGTCTTCCGCGAAGATGTCGGCGATGCTGCGGCCGTCGCGAGCGACGATGTCGTCGTCGCTGTCCCGGAACTCGACGCCGAGCGCGGCCGCCAGCAGCGGGCCGACCGTGCTCTTGCCCGAGCCGGGCGGGCCGACGATCACCGCGCGAGGGCTCACCAGCGCTCCTCGAGGGCCTTCAGGTACGCCTCGGCGTTGCGCTTGCTCTCGACGAGGGAGTCGCCGCCGAACTTCTCGAGCGCGGCGTCGGCGAGGACGAGCGACACGACCGACTCCAGCACGACCCCGGCCCGGGGCACCGCGCAGACGTCGGACCGCTGGTGGATGGCGACGGCGGGCTCGCCGGTCTTGACGTCCACAGTGGACAGTGCTTTGGGGACGGTCGAGATCGGCTTCATCGCGACGCGCACCCGCAGCGGCTCGCCGTTGGTGATGCCGCCTTCGAGGCCGCCCGCGCGGTTGGACCGGCGGGTGACGCCGACCGGGCCGGTGCCGCGGTCGATCTCGTCGTGCGCCTGGCTGCCCCAGCGGCGGGCGGTGGTGAAGCCGTCGCCGACCTCGACGCCCTTCATCGCCTGGACGCCCATCAACGCGCCGGCGAGCCGGGCGTCGAGCCGGCGGTCCCAGTGGACGTGGGAGCCGAGGCCCGGCGGCAGGCCGTAGGCGAGGACCTCGATCACGCCCCCGACGGTGTCGCCCGCCTTCCGCACGGCGTCGACCTCGGCGACCATCGCGTCGGTGCCTTCCTGGCTGAAGGCGCGCACCGGGCTCTCGTCAATGGCGGCCAGGTCGGCGGCGACGGGCAGCGGCCCCTCGGGAGCGTCGGCGCCGCCGATCGAGACGACGTGGCTGAGGATCTCGACGCCGAGCAGCTGCTTCAGGAAGTTCCGCGCGACGGTGCCGAGCGCGGTCCGCGACGCCGTCTCGCGCGCACTGGCTCGTTCGAGGACGGGGCGGGCCTCGTCGAAGCCGTACTTCTGCATGCCGGGCAGGTCGGCGTGGCCGGGGCGGGGCCGGGTGAGCGGTTCGTTGCGCGCGAGGCCCTCGAGGATCTGCGGGTCGACCGGGTCGGCCGCCATCACCTGCTCCCACTTGGGCCACTCGGCGTTCTCGATCTGGATCGCGACCGGGCCGCCCTGGGTGAGGCCGTGACGCACGCCGCCGAGGAAGTCGATGTGGTCGGTCTCGAAGCCCATCCGCGGGCTGCGCCCGAAGCCGAGGCGGCGCCGGGCGAGCTGCTCGGTGACGTCGGCGGTGGTGACGCCGACGCCGGCGGGCATGCCTTCGAGCACGGCGGCCAGCGCGGGTCCGTGCGATTCACCTGCGGTGATCCAGCGCAACATGGGCTCAATCCTGTCACGGGGGCCGGGCGGACCCGAAGAGTGTTCCGGTCATGGCGCACCCGGGAAGAGGGCACACAGCCAGGTGGCGGAGAGGAGGGCGGGACCGTGGGGCACGCGGTGGCCGCCCCACGCGAGCGCGATGGCCAGGCTGAACAGGGCCGCCAGGACCGCTGCGAGCGCGAGGGCGGCCCAGCCCGCCGCGCCCAGGATCGCGCCGAGGCTGCCGGACAGCTTCACGTCGCCCGCGCCGAGGCTGCCCGGTGCCGCGCGGGCGACCAGGGCGTGCGCGCCGCCGAACAGCAGCACGCCCGCGGCCGCCCGCGCCGCGAGGGACGGGCCACCACCGCCCAGCGCCACCCCGCCGATCGCGACGCCGACGAGG
>NZ_JBFBBZ010000082.1:0-30860 GCF_040682935.1 Amycolatopsis sp. NPDC051061 | reverse complement strand
GGAGCGGCCAGCACGGTCCAGCACGCCCACACCCCACAGCAAGATCAACAAACCTAAAGCAAGATCACCCGAATTCACATCGGTGGATTCAAGTCCGGCGACATGAAAGAGTCGTTCATGACGTCTCGGCGACCAGCTTCTCCAGGTCCGCGACCAGCTCGTGCGGGGTCGGCTGGGCCAGCGCCAGGTCGCGCAGGCGCCGCGCGTTGGCCGTGAACTCCGGTTCCCCGACCAGCCGGGCCACCGCGGACCGCAGGTCGTCGGCGGTGAAGCCGTTGTGGGTGAACAACAGTCCCGCGCCTTCGTCGACCAGCCGCTGGGGACGCAGGAGGTGGTCGGCGATCGGCGTGGTCACGGTCAGCTGCGGGACCCCGGCCACCAGCGCCGCGCCGTAGCTGCCGAAACCGCCGTGGTGCACGATCGCCGCGCAGCTCGGCAGCACCGTGTGCAGCGCCACCGACTCGACGACCCGGACGTTCTCCGGGACCGTGTCCAAGGCCTTGCGCTGCTCGGGCACCAGCGCGGCGATCACCTCGATGTCCAAAGTAGACAAAGCGGCCAGGATCTCGGGGATCGAGACGTAGTCGCCGCCGAACGCGTCCGTGTTGGACGAACCCAGCGTCAGGCACACCCGCGGCCGGGACGGCGGTTCGCGCAGCCAGTCCCACACCACCGCGCGGCCGTTGTAGGGCACGTGCCGCACCGGCAGCCGCCGGACACCGGAGCGCGCGCCGAGCGACTCCGGCAGCGGGTCGATGGTCGCCTGGCCGGTGACGAGTTCCTCGTCGAAGTCCACGCCGAACGGGCGTCCGGTCAGCTCCAGCCAGTCGTACAGCGGGTCTTCCTGCTCCTCGGCCGGCTGTTCGGCCATCACCTTCAAGAACGTCGCGCGCATGGCGCACCAGACGTCGGCCCAGCACAGCTGCCGGACGTGCGCGGCGCCGCACGCCTTCGCCGCGATCGCCCCGGCGTAGGTCAGCGCGTCCCAGACGACCAAGTCGGGTTTCCACGACAGAGCGTGGGCGACCAGATCGACGACCATCTCGTCGTTGTAGATGGCGAACCCGGCCCACACGGTGAACGTGTAGCGCTGGTGCAGCGCCTCCCAGGTGTGCGACGCCGGGTCGGTGTCGTTCCAGTTCGCGATGTCGGCTTCCTGGGCGTCGCGGTTCTGCTTCATGCCCTCGTGCATCGTGTTGTCCACGCCGACCGGCACCGCCGTCAAACCGGTGCCGGTGATGACGTCGGCAAACCCCGGCGACGCGGCCACCCGCACCTCGTGCCCGGCCGCGACGAGCGCCCAGGCCGTCGGGACCATGCAGTACAGGTGGGACTTCTCGTCCAGCGTCACGAACAACACGCGCACGGGAGGGACCCTTTCAGTGTGGTTATCGGTGGCCGGAGAACGTACCCGCGAGCCGCGCGGAGATCAGCCGCAGCACCTCGGGCTGGTGGTCGGCGAGGAAGAAGTGCCCGCCGGCGAACACCTTCAGCTCGAACTCGCCGTCGGTGTGGTCCTGCCAGGCGCGCGCCTCGGCCAACGTGGTCTTCGGGTCGGCGTCGCCGGTCAGCACGGTGATCGGCGTGCTCAGCTTCGGTCCCGGTTGGTGGACGTAGGTCTCCGCGGCCGTGTAGTCGTTGCGGATGGCGGGCAGCGCCATCCGCAGGATCTCTTCGTCACCCAGCACGACCGCGTTGGTGCCGCCGAGCTTGCGGACCTCGGCGATCACCCCGTCGTCATCGAGCGTGTGCACGGACTCGTCGCGGCGGCACGCGGGCGCCCGCCGGCCCGACGCGAACAGGTGCAGCGGGGACGCCCCGGCCGCCTCCAGCCGGGTCGCGACCTCGAACCCGAGCGTCGCGCCCATGCTGTGGCCGAACAGCGCGAACGGCTCGCGGGTCTTCTCCGCCAGCACCTCGGCGAGCCGGTCCGCCAGCTCGGGGATGTTGTCGATCCCCGGCTCCAGCCGGCGGTCCTGGCGCGCCGGGTACTGCACCGACAGCACCTCGACCGAGCGGCCGAGCCCGGCGGACATCGGGAAATAGAAGCTGGCCGAGCCGCCCGCGTGCGGCAGGCAGAACAGCCGGACGGCGCCCGCGTCCGCGTCGTGGTAGCGGCGGAGCCACAGCTCCGGGTTCTCAGTCATGCGTGAACTCCGTCCTCAGGGTGGTGCCGAGCCAGCCGCGCACGGTCTCGGCGGTGGTGGCGGCGTGGTCCTCGACCATGGTGAAGTGGTTGCCCGGCACGTCGACGACGAAGTCCGCGGTGTCCCAGTGCGTCTGCCACTCCTCGGGAGCCAGCCGCCCGTCATCGACCGGGGGCTCGGACGAGCGGACCAGCAGGAGCGGCACCGACAGCTTGGCGGGCTCCCAGCCGGCCATGAGCCGAAAGTACCAGCTCATCGCCGACAGCCGGGCGACGTCCATCGGCGCGAACACCTCCTCGCGGTCGAACATGCCACCGAAGAGCTCGTCGCGGAACCGGTCGAGCGGTGAGTCCTCACGCGGCAGGTAGCTGTCGAGCAGCACGACGGCCAGCGGCGGCGTGCCCCGCGCTTCGAGGAGTTCGGCGGCGGCGTGCGCGAGCATGCCGCCCGAGGAGGACCCGAGCAGCACGAACGGCGCGCCGTCGGCAACCCGCAGCACCGACGCCGCCTGGACCTCGGCGACCGCGCGGACGCTGTTCGGCAGCGCCTCGCCCTTGACGAACCCTGGAGCGGGCAGCGCGTGCACGTCGAGGTCACCGCGGAACGGCGAGGCGAACCGGGCGTACTGGTGCACCCCGGCCAGCGCCACGTACGAGCTGAAGCAGATCAGCTTCGGAGTGCGCTCCCCGGCCGCGAGCTGCACCGATCCCGGCTGCTCGGCCAGGTCGGCGGCCGTGTCGAAGGTGGGCCGCAGCAGCGCCGCGTTCTGGAGCAGCTCGAAGCCCTCCTTCATCTTGCCGAGTTCGCAGGCCGTGCGGAACAAGCCGCTGAGCGTCTCGCCGGAGTCCACAGTGGACGTGGTCGGCACGGCCGCGCTGACGTTCAGCTCGGTCCGCAGGTGCGCGGCCAGGTCCGCCGGTGCCGGGAAGTCGAAGACCAGCGTCGGGGGCAGCCGCAGGCCGGTGGACGCGCCGAGGGCGTTGCGCAGCTCGACCGCGGTCAGCGAGTCGAAGCCGGCCACGAGGAACCCTACGTCCGGGCGCACGGCCTCGGGACCGGCATGCCCCAGCACCGTCGCCGCGGTGGCGCGGACCAGGTTCAGCAGCACCGCTTGCTGGTCGTGCTCCGGTTTCCCGGCCAGCGCGGCGCGCAGAACGTCCTCTCCGGACACCGGGGCGGCGGCCGTCGCGGCGCGTCGGGCCGGGCGGACGAGTCCCTTGAGGACGGACGCGACCTGACCGCCCAGCCCCGTGAGGTCCAGCTTCGCCGGGACCAGCGCGGGTTCGGCGAGCGAGGTGGCGGTGTCGAACAACGCCAGCCCCTGCTCGACCGGCAGCGCGTGGACGCCGCCGCGCGACATCCGCTTCCGGTCCGCCGAGTCCAGCGCGGAACTCATCCCGGTCTCCCACAAGCCCCAGGCCAGCGCTTGGGCGGGCAGGCCGCGGGCGGCCCGGTGGGCGGCGAGCGCGTCGAGGAAGGCGTTGGCCGCGGCGTAGTTGCCCTGGCCGGGCCCGCCGAAGGTGGCCGACACCGAGGAGAAGAGCACGAACGCCGAGAGGTTGCGGTCCGCGGTCAGCTCGTGCAGGTGCCAGGCGGCGTCGACCTTGGGCCGCAGCACCGCGTCCATCCGCTCGGGCGTGAGCGAGGACAGGACGCCGTCGTCGAGGACGCCGGCCGCGTGCACGACCCCGGCGAGGTCGGGGACGTCGGCCAGCAGCCCGGCGAGCGCGGTCCGGTCCGCGGTGTCGCAGGCGGCGAGCCGGACTTCCGCGCCGAGCGCGGTCAGCTCCGCCTGCAGTTCGGTGGCGCCGGACGCGCTCCGGCTGGTCAGGACGAGCCGCCGGACATCGTGCGCGGTGACCAGGTGCCGGGCCAGCACGCGGCCCAGGCTGCCGGTGGCGCCGGTGAGCAGCACGGTGCCGTCCGGCCCGAACGGGCGCTTCCCGGTGGCGGCTTCGGTGGTGGCGCGGGTCAGCCGGGCCGCGAGCAGGGCTCCTTCGCGGATCACGAGCTGGGGTTCGTCGGCGAGGACCGCGGCCGGCAGGGCCGCGACGGACTCGTCTTGGTCGTCGAGGTCGATCAGCCGGACGCGGCCGGGGTGCTCCGACTGCGCCGAGCGGACCAGGCCCCACACCGGCGCGCACGCCAGGCCGCGGACGTCGTCGCCGGCCGCGGCGGCCACCGCGCCCCGGGTCACCACGACCAGGCGGGACGCGGCGAACCGCTCGTCGGCCAGCCACTCCTGCAGCAGCGAAAGCACGCCGTGCGCGGCCGCCCGGGCGACGTCCGGCAGCTCACCGGCCGCCGGAGTGCGGACGGCCAGCACCGCTTCCGGCGCGGCCATGCCGAGACCGACCGCGGCACCGAGTGCCTTGAGGTCCACATAGGACTCGCACGTGACACCGCTCGCGTCGAGCACCGGCCCCACCTCGAGGTCGTCCGCACCGACGACGGCCCACCGCCGCGCGACGGCTTCGACCGGCGCCGGCGGGACCGGCCGCCAGTCCAGCCGGAACAGCGATTCGGGCGCCTTCCGGACCGGCCGCACCGCCCCGGCGGCCAGGGGACGCAGCACCAGCGCGTCGATCGACGCCACCGGGCGGCCGATGGGGTCGGCGAGGCTCAGCTTCACCGTGTCGTGGCCGTTCGGGGTCACCGTGACCCGGACCGCCGTCGCACCGCTCGCGTGCAGCGTCACCCCGCTCCAGGAAAACGGCAGGTAGTTGCGGCCCGCCCACTCGGCGACCGTGCCGAGCACGTGCAGCGACGCGTCCAGCAGCGCCGGGTGCAGCCCGGACCGGGCCGCGTCCGCGTGTTCCTCGGGTCGTAGCGCGACCTCGGCGTGCACCTCGTCGCCGAGCCGCCAGGCCGCGCGCAGGCCCTGGAAGGCCGGGCCGTAGCCGAACCCGCCCTCCGGGCCGCCGGTGTAGAGGCCGTCGAGGTCCAGGGGCTCGGCCCCGGCCGGCGGCCACTCCGTCACGTCTTCGGGGACGGGACCGGGTTCGGCGGCCAGCCGGCCACTGGCGTGCCGGGTCCACGGCTCGTCGTCGAGTCGCGAGTGGACGGTCACCGGGCGCGAGCCCGTCTCGTCCGGTGCGCCGAGAACGACCTGCAGCTGGACGCCTTCGCGCTCGGGCAGGGGCAATGGCGTCTCGATGACCAGCTCGTCGATGCCGCCCGCGCCGGCCTGCTCGCCGGCGCGCAGGGCCAGCTCGACGAACCCGGTGCCGGGGAACAGCGTGCTGCCCGCGACGACGTGGTGGGCGAGCCAGGGGTGGGTGCGCGGCGAGACCCGGCCCGTGCACACCACGACGCCGTCCTCGGCGTTCGTGATCGACGCGCCCAGCAGCGGGTGGTCGGGGCGGTCGAGACCCGCCATCGTGACGTCACCGGCCGGGGTCAGGGAGAACTCGGGCCAGAACCGCTCGTGCTGGAAGGCGTACGTCGGTAGCTCCGCCGAGTTGCCGGGTCCACCGAGGACGGTCCTCCAGTCCACTGTGGAACCGCTGACGTGCAGTTTCGCCAGGGCGGTCAGCAGTTCCCGCGGCTCGTCACGGTCCTTGCGCAGCAGCGCGGTGACCACCGCGCGATCGTCCACTGAGGACGCGGCCATCGCGGTGAGGACGCCGTCCGGGCCCAGCTCCACGAACCGCGTCACGCCCAGCCCTGCGAGAGTGGCGACGGCGTCGGCGAACCGGACCGTGCCCCGGGCCTGGCGCAGCCAGTACTCCGGCAACGTCAGGTCGGTCGCGGGCTCGCCGGTCAGCGTCGAGACGATCGGGATGGTGGGCGGGGCGAAGACGACGCCGGCGAGGACCCGGCCGAAGTCCGCGAGCATCGCGTCCATGGCCGGCGAGTGGAAGGCGTGCGAGACGCGCAGCCGCCGGGTCTTGCGCCCGGCCCACTGCCGCCCGACCGCCAGGACGCCGTCCTCGGCGCCGGAGACCACCACGGACGCCGGTCCGTTGACCGCGGCGAGTTCGACACCGGCGGGCAGCGCCGGGACGACTTCGGCCTCGGTCGCCTCGATCGCGAGCATCGCTCCACCGGCCGGGAGGGCCTGCATGAGACGGCCCCGCGCGGCGACGACGGCGCAGGCGTCGGCCAGCGACCACACGCCCGCGACGTGCGCGGCGGCCAGCTCGCCGATCGAGTGCCCGGCGAGCCGGTCCGGCCGGACGCCCCAGGATTCGAGGAGCCGGAAGAGGGCCACTTCGATCGCGAACAGCGCGGGCTGGGTGTAGCCGGTCTGGTCGAGCAGCTCGGGTTCGGTGTCGACGACGTCCAGGAGCGGCCGCTCGAGGTGGGCGTCGAACTCGGCGCACACCTCGGCGAAGGCTTCGGCGAACACCGGGAACTCGCGGCGCAGCCCGGCGCCCATGCCGAGCCGCTGCGCGCCCTGCCCGGTGAAGAGGAACGCGATGCCACCCTCGGCGCGCACACCCGTGCTGACGCCGGGCGCGGGACGGTCGGCGGCGACGGCGGCCAGCCCCCGCATCAGGTCGTCCCGACTTTCGCCGACCACGACCGCGCGATGGGCGAAGACCGTGCGGGTCGCCAGTGCGGTGCCGATCTCGGCGGGCGCGGTCGCGTGGGCCGCGACGTGGCTCAACAGCCGTTCGGCCTGTCCGCGTAGAGCTTCCGGGGTGTGCCCCGACACGACCCAGGGCACCCAGCGCCCCAATGTGGCCTTCGGTGCGTTCAACGCACCCAAGGGGCCCTTCGGTGCGTTGAACGCAACCAAGGCCACATTGGGGCGCTCTGGTGCCTGCTCGATGATGACGTGGGCGTTCGTGCCGCTCACGCCGAACGACGAGACGCCGGCGCGGCGCACGCGGTCGTCCTCCGGCCACGGCACGGACTTCGCCAGCAGCCGCACGGAACCTTCGGACCAGTCCACATGGGACGAAGGCACGGCGGCGTGCAGGGTCTGCGGCAACAGACCGTGACGCAGGGCGAGCACCATCTTGATAACCCCGGCGACGCCGGCCGCCGCCTGCGTGTGACCGACGTTGGACTTGATCGAACCCAGCCACAGTGGACGGTCACGGTCCTGACCATAGGTGGCGATCAGCGCTTGCGCCTCGATCGGGTCGCCCAACGACGTCCCGGTCCCGTGCGCCTCGACGGCGTCCACATCGGACGATGACAGGCCCGCGTTCGCCAGTGCCGCCCGGATCACCCGTTGCTGCGAGGGGCCGTTCGGGGCGGTCAAGCCGTTCGACGCGCCGTCCTGGTTCACCGCGCTGCCGCGCACGATCGCGAGGACCGGGTGCCCGTTGCGGCGCGCGTCGGAAAGCCTTTCCAATACCAGCATTCCGGAGCCTTCGCCCCAGCCGGTGCCGCTCGCGTCGTCGGAGAAGGCGCGGCAGCGGCCGTCCGGCGACAGGCCCCGCTGACGGCTGAACTCGACGAACGAGCCCGGCGTCGACAGCACGGTGACCCCGCCGGCGAGCACGAGCGAACACTCCCCCGCGCGCAGGGCCTGGATCGCCCAGTGCATCGCCACCAGCGACGACGAGCACGCCGTGTCGACGGTGACGGCCGGGCCTTCGAGCCCGAGTGCGTAGGAGATCCGGCCCGAGAGCACGGAAGCGGCGTTGCCGGTGCCGAGGTAGCCTTCGGCGCTCTTCGGCGCCAGCGCGAGCAGGGCGGGGTAGTCCTGGCCGTTGGTCCCGGCGAACACGCCGACCGGCTGACCCCGCAACGACTCCGGGTCGATCCCCGCGCGTTCGAGAGCTTCCCAGGACGTCTCGAGCAGCAGCCGCTGCTGCGGGTCCATGGCGAGGGCTTCCCGGGGTGAGATCCCGAAGAAGGCGGGGTCGAACAACGCGGCGTCGTCGAGAAATCCGCCTTCGCGGGCGTAGGACGTGCCTTCGCTGTCGGGGTCCGGGTCGTAGAGCGCGTCGAGGTCCCAGCCACGGTCGGCCGGGAAGCCGCCGATGGCGTCGCGGCCTTCGGCGAGCAGGGTCCACAGCTCGTCCGGGGTGTGGACGCCGCCGGGGAACCGGCAGGCCATCGACACTATCGCGATCGGCTCGTCGTCGGTCCGGGCCGCGACGGGCGCGGCCACCGCCGGTCCCGCGTCGCCGGCCAGGTGCGCGGCCAGGGCGTTCGGCGTGGCGTAGTCGTAGATCAGCGTCGCGGGCAGGCGCTGTCCGGTCGTCGCGGCGAGCCGGTTGCGGAGTTCGACCGCGGTCAGCGAGTCGAAGCCGAGGTCCTTGAACGCCCGGTCCGGCTCGACGGCCAACGCGTTCGCGTAGCCGAGCACCAGCGCCACGGCGGTGCGGACGGCGTCGAGCACGTCGGCCGGCCGGTCGGCGGCGGGTTCGGCAACCGGCCGCGGCGGGACGAGTCCGGCGAACACCGGCGGCAGGACCGGGGCCGCGCCGAGCACGGCGAGGTCGAACCGGATCGGCAGCACCACGGGCTCCCCGGCGCGGCAGGCCGCGTCGAAGAGCCGGAGTCCCTCCACTGTGGACAACGGGATCATGCCGGTGGCGCCCAGCCGGCGGCGGTCGCGGTCGGCGAGGGCGCCGGTCATGCCGCCGGCCTGCTCCCAGAGGCCCCAGCCGAGCGCGAGCGCGGGGAGGCCGTGGTCGCGGCGGTGGCGGGCCAGCGCGTCGAGCCAGACGTTGGCCGCCGCGTAGTTCGCCTGCCCGGCCGGGCCGAGCGTGCCGGAGATCGAGGAGAACACGACGAACGCGGTGAGGTCGGCGGTCAGCTCGTGCAGGTTCGTGACGGCGTCGATCTTGGGACGCAGCACGGCGTCCAAGCGCTCGGGGGTCAGCGCGGACACGACGCCGTCGTCGAGGACGCCGGCGACGTGGACGACGCCGGTCAGCGGCCGGTCCGCCGGGATGGTTCCCAGCAGGGTCGCCAGCGCGGCACGATCGGCGGCGTCGCAGGCCGCGACGACCGGTTCCGCGCCCAGCTCGGTCAGGTCCGCGACCAGCTCGGCCGCGCCGTCGGCGTCGGGACCTCGACGGCTGGCCAGGAGCAGGTGACGCACGCCGTACCGGGTGGCCAGGTGACGGGCGACGAGTGCGCCCAGCGCCCCGGTGCCGCCGGTGACGAGCACCGTCCCTTCCGGACCGAAGGATGCGGACGGTCCCGGCTCGGAGGACGTCAGCTTGGCCAGGCGCGCGGCCCGGATCTCACCGTCACGCAGCAGGAACTCGGGCTCGCCGGTGGCGAGCGCGGCGGGCAGCAGGCGCGCGGCCGCCGGGTCTTCGACGTCGGCGAGCACGAACCGGCCGGGGTTCTCGGCCGCGGCCGAGCGCACCAGCCCCCACACCGGAGCCTGCGCGAGGTCCGCCACCCCGTCGGCAACAGCGGCGTTCCGCGTCAGCACGACCAAGGGGCGGCCGTCGAACCGCTCGTCGGCCAGCCACGACTGCACGAGCCGCAGCGCGCGATGAGCCGCTTCCCCCGGCGTGGCACACCGGAACGGGGCGACCAGGACGTCGGGCAGCGCACCCGCTTCCGCGACGCCGTCGAGGTCGGGGTGACAGGCCAGCGCGCCCAGCTCGGCGAACAGGGCGGCACCGAGTTCGCGGTGGCCGGAGCCGAGCACGGCCCACGCGGCCGGAGCGGGCGCTCCCGCCTCGACCGGGACCCAGTCGAGCTTGAGCAAGCTGTCGCGGGTGGCGCCGCCGACCGGGCGGGGCAGCTCCGGCCAGTAGGTCTCGCGCTGGAACGCATAGGTCGGGAGTTCGCACGCCCGCGCGCCGGGAAACAGCTCGCCCCAGTTCGTCCGCGCGCCGCGGACGGACACCGTCGCGACGGCGGCCAGCGCGGTCCGGACCTCGTCACGGTCCTTGCGCAGCATCGAAGCGACGGTCGCGCCGGGCAGGCACTCCTCGGTCATCGCGGCGAGCACGCCGTGCGGCCCCAGCTCCAGGAACCGCGTGGTCCCGGCTTCTGCGAGCGCTGTCACGGCGGCGGCGAACCGGACGGGCTCCCGGACCTGCCGCACCCAGTAGTCCGGGGTGGCCAGCTCGTCGGTCACCGGCGTGCCGGTCACCGTCGAGACGATCGGGAGCCGCGGGCGGGCGTACGTGATCCGTCCCGCGACCTGGGCGAACTCGGCCAGCATCGGGTCCATCAGCGGCGAGTGGAAGGCGTGGGAGACGGTGAGCCGCCGGGTCCGGCGGCCGAGCGCGGCGAAGTGCCGCTCGATCTCGTTTGCGGCCGCCTCATCGCCGGACACCACGACGGAGTCCGGGCCGTTGACGGCCGCGAGGGAGACCGCGCCGGTGAGCAGCGGCGTCACCTCGTCTTCGGTGGCCTGGACGGCGACCATCGCGCCACCGGCGGGCAGGGCCTGCATGAGACGTCCGCGCGCCGCGACCAGCTCGGCGGCGTCGGCGAGGGAGAACACGCCCGCGACGTGCGCCGCCGCCAGCTCGCCGATGGAGTGGCCGGCGAGATGGTCGGGCGTCACGCCCCAGGACTCCAGCAACCGGAACAGCGCGACCTCGACCGCGAAGAGGGCGGGCTGGGTGCAGGCCGTCTCGTCGAGGTGCTCGCCCGAGTCGATGACCGTCTTGAGTGGACGGTCGAGGTGCCGGTCGAACTCCACGCAGATCTCGTCGAAAGCGGTTGCGTAGGCGGGAAAAAGTTCGTGGAGCTCGCGGCCCATGCCGACGCGTTGGGCGCCTTGGCCGGTGAACAGGAACGCCGTCAGTCCCTCGGCGACCGCGCCGCGGACGAGCCCGGGCACGTCGTCGCCCTTCGCGAGCGCGCGGACGCCCTCGGCCAGTTCGGCCGCGTCGCCGACCAGCACGGCCCGGTGCTCGAAGGCCGATCGGGTCGTGGCGAGGGCCAGTCCGATCCCGGCGGGGTCACCGTCAACCCCGGCCAGCCGGGCAGCCTGCGCCCGCAGCGCGGCCTCCGACCGTCCGGAAAGGACCCACGGCACGACACCAGGCACACTTTCGGCCACCGGCAAGGCCTCTTCGGCCGGGGGTGCGGCCAGGAGCACGTGCGCGTTGGTACCGCTCACCCCGAACGCCGAGACGCCCGCGCGGCGCACCCGCCCGTCCGCCGGCCACGGGACCGGCTCGGTCAGCACGCGGACGTCCCCGGCCGACCAGTCCACCCGCGACGTCGGCCGCTCGACGTGCAGGGTCTTCGGCAGGACGCCGTGGCGCAGGGCGAGGGCCATCTTGATGACCCCGGCGACGCCCGCGGCGGCCTGGGTGTGCCCGAGGTTCGACTTGATCGAGCCGAGCCACAGTGGACGGCCCGCCGGCCGGTGCTCGCCGTAGGTGGACAGGAGGGCCTGCGCCTCGATCGGGTCGCCCAGGCTCGTCCCGGTGCCGTGCGCTTCGACGGCGTCCACATCGGACGGTGACAGGCCCGCGTCGGCGAGCGCGGCGCGGATGACCCGCTGCTGCGACGGGCCGTTCGGGGCGGTGAGGCCGTTCGACGCGCCGTCGGAGTTGATCGCCGAGCCCGCGACGATCGCGAGCACGGGGTGCCCGTTGCGCCGGGCGTCGGACAGCCGTTCCAGCAGCACGACACCGGCGCCTTCGCCCCAGCCGGTGCCGTCGGCACCGTCGGCGAACGCCTTGCACCGGCCGTCCGCGGCCAGGCCCTGCTGCCGGCTGAAGCCGATGAACGCGCCGGGCGTGGTCATGACCGTGACGCCGCCGGCGAGCGCGAGTTCGCACTCCCCTTCGCGCAGCGAGTGCGCCGCCCAATGCAGCGCGACCAGCGACGACGAGCACGCCGTGTCGACCGTGACGGCCGGGCCCTCCAAGCCGAGCACGTAGGAGATTCGTCCGGAAAGGACACTGGCCGCGTTGCCGGTGCTCTCGTAGCCGTCGCCGACGCCGGGTGCCAGGCTGAGGAGCCCCGGGTAGTCCTGGCCGTTGGTCCCGGCGAACACGCCGACCGGCGTGCCCCGCAGGGAGTGCGGATCGATCCCGGCGCGTTCGAGGGCTTCCCAGGACGTCTCGAGCAGCAGCCGCTGCTGCGGGTCCATCGCCAGGGCCTCGCGGGGTGAGATCCCGAAGAAGCCCGCGTCGAACGCGCCCGCGTCGCGGACGAACCCACCCTGGTCGACGTAGCTCGTGCCCGGGTGATCCGGGTCGGGGTGGTAGACGGTGGCGAGGTCCCAGCCGCGGTCGTCCGGGAAGTCCGTCAGCGTGTCGGTGCCGGTTTCGAGCACCCGCCAGAGGTCCTCGGGCGTCTCGACGCCGCCGGGGAACCGGCAGGCCATCGAGACGATCGCGATCGGCTCGGACGTCGCGGATTCGGCCTCCCGCAGGCGTTCCCGGGTCTCGTGCAGGTCCGCGGTGACCTTGCGCAGGTACCCGAGCAGCTTCTCCTCGTTCACGTCGCACCCCGCCCGCCGGGGACCCCGCGCGTCACGCGAGTCCCAGCTCGTTGTCGATGAAGTCGAAGATCTCGGTTTCGCTGGCCGTCTCGAGCTTCTGCCGCGTGTCTTCCGCCGGGCCCGTGCCCAGCCGGCCCAGCAGTGCCTGCAGCCGGGCGGTGATCCGGGTGCCGGCCAGCTGCTCGGCGGTCAGCGCGGCGAAGGCCGCTTCGATCCGGTCCAGCTCGGCCTCGGCCGCCGCGGCCGGGTCGGCCGGACCCAGCTCGCGGCCGAGGTGCTGGGCCAGCGCCGCCGGGTTGGCGTAGTCGAACCCGAGCGTCGCGGGCAGGGACAGGCCGGTGACGGCGGCGAGCCCGTTGCGCAGCTCGACCGCGGTGAGCGAGTCGAGTCCCAGTTCCTTGAACGCGAGCCCGGGGTCCACTGTGGACGGGCCGGCGTAACCGAGCACGGCGGCGACCTCGGCGCGCACCAGGTCGAGCAGCGCGCGGTCCCGCTCGGATCCGGTCAGCGCGTCGAGCTTCGCCCGGAGGTCCGGCTTCTCCGCCGTGGTGAGCGCTCGGCGCGCCTCGGGCAGGTCTTCCAGGAGCCGCGCGGTCCGGACGGCGGTGGCGAACACCGCCCAGTCGACGTCGGCCACGGCGACGACGGGCTCGCTGCCGCTCACGGCTTTGCGCAGGGCCGCGGTGGCCAGTTCCGGGGCCAGCGGGCGGATCCCGCCACGTTCGGAGCGGGTGCCGTGGCCGGCGGCCATGCCCGCGCCGGCCCACGGGCCCCAGGCGATCGAGGTGGCGGGCAGGCCGAGGCCGGCCCGGTGCTCGGCGAGCGCGTCGAGCATCGCGTTGGCGGCGACGTAGTTGCCCTGCCCGGCCGCGCCGAGCGTGGCGGCCAGGGAGGAGAACAGGACGAACGCCGAGAGGTCGCGGTTGCGCGTCAGCTCGTGGAGGTTGATCGCGGAGTCCACTTTGGCCTTGAGGACGGTGGCGAGCCGGTGCGGCGTCAGGGAGTCCAGGACGCCGTCGTCGAGGACGCCGGCGGCGTGAATGACGGCGTCGAGGTCGGGCAGCGAGTCGAGGAGCTCGGCGGCGGCGGCGCGATCGGCGAGGTCGCAGGCGGCGATGGTCACCTTGGTGCCCAGCGCGCTGAGCTCGGCTTCCAGTTCGGCCGCCCCGGGCGCGGCGGGACCACGCCGGCCGGCCAGGACGACGTGCGGCGCACCGGTGCGGGCGAGCCACCGGGCGACCTCGGCGCCCAGCGCGCCGGTGCCGCCGGTGACGAGCACCGGGCCGGCCGGGGTCCAGGGCTCGGCGGCCTCCTCGACGGGGGCGCGCACGAGCCGCCGCGCGAAGGTGCCGGCCGGGCGGATCGCGAGCTGGTCTTCGCCGTCGGCCCCGGCGAGGAGGGCGATGAGCCGGGTCAGCTCGGGTTCGCCGGGCTCGGCGGGCAGGTCGGCGAGGCCGCCCCAGCGGTCCGGGTGCTCCAGCGCGGCGGTCCGCCCGAGGCCCCAGATCCCGGCGGACAGCGGCTGCGCGGGAGTTTCGGACTCGACGGCGACGGCGCCGGTGGTGACCGACCAGAGCGGCGCGTCGAGGCCGGCGTCCCCGAGGGCTTGGAGGAGGGTGGTGCTCAGCGCCAGGCCGAGGGGTACGGACGGCTGGCCGGGGGTGGGGTGCGTGGCCAGACCGAGCAGGGAGAGGACGCCGGTGACCGGGCCGGGTTCGCCACCCATGTCGGCGGGGGTGCCCAGGCCCGGCGCACCGACGGCCGCGGCGAGGCCGAGCAGCTCGGCTGCGACAGCATCGCGGTCGGTCTCGCCCAGCGTCATCGGCACCGGCTCGGCACCCGCCTCGACCAGCGCCGGGAACACCGCCTTGACCAGCGGCTCGTCCTCGCACCCCGCAGGGACCACCACGAGCCAACGCCCGGACAACCCCGCCCGCGGCCGGTCCGCGACCGGGCGCCACGACACGCGGTACTGCTTGCTGTCGACCGGCGAGGCCACGGGAACCAAGGGCTCCGGCCAGAACACCTGCCGCTCGAAGGGGTACGTCGGCAGCGCGACCTGACGCACGCCCGACGAAAGCGGTGTCCAGTCCACAGCCGCCCCGCTGACGTGCAGCGATGCCAGCGCCAGCAGCGCCGTCGAGACCTCCGGGCGGTCCTTGCGCAGCATCGGGGTCGCCCCGGCCAGTGCGCTCAGCGTCCCGTCCGGGCCCAGCTCGACCAGCCGGATGACCCCGGCCTCGCGCAACCTCGACACGGCGTCGGCGAACCGCATCGGCTCGCGCACCTGCCGCACCCAGTACTCCGGGTCGGTCAAGTCGGCCCGCTCGGTCACCGTGGACACGACGGGGATGCGCGGCTCGGCATACCCGATCCCCCGCGCGACCTCGGCGAACTCTTCCAGCATCGCGTCCATGTGAGCCGAGTGAAACGCATGCGAGACCCGCAAATCCCTAGACTTCACGCCGCGGGCGGTCAGCTCGGCCGCGATCTCGGCGAGCGCGTCGGCGTCACCGGAGAGCACGGTCGACAGTGGCCCGTTCACCGCGGCCAGGTCCGCGCGGCCCGCCGCGATCTCGAGAACGTCCTGCTCAGCGGCCTGCACGGCGAGCATCGCGCCCCCGCCGGGCAGTGCCTGCATGAGGTTCGCCCGCGCGGCGACCAGCTTGCCCGCGTCGTCCAGCGAGAACACCCCGGCGACGTGCGCCGCCGCCAGCTCGCCGATCGAGTGGCCGGCCAGGTGGTCCGGCTTGACGCCCCACGACTCCAGCAGGCGGAACAGCGCGACCTCGAGCGCGAACAACACGGGCTGGGTGTACCCGGTCCGGTCGAGCGCCGCGGCGTCGCCGAACACGACCTCGCGCAACGGCCGATCCAAGGAAGGGTCGAGGACCGCGCACACCGCGTCGAACGCGTCCGCGAACACCGGGAACCGCGCGTACAGCTCGGCCCCCATCCCGACGCGCTGCGACCCCTGACCGGCGAACAGCAGCCCGGTCGCCCCGTCGCCGGCGTGCCCGGTGACCACGCCAGGGTGCTTCGCGCCCGATGCGACCGCGGCCAGCCCGGCGAGCAAGTCGGCGCCCGTCACGACCGCCCGGTGGTCGAACACCGCCCGGGCAGCCAGCGAACGGGCGACCTCGGCCGGGGCGACGTCCGAACCTTCGACGAACTCGGCCAGCCGCCGGGCCTGTTCGCGCAGCACCGCCTCCGACCGGCCCGACAGTGTCCAGACGACGTCCGCGACGGGCGCGTCCACCACCACCTCGGAGGCAGGCGGCTGCTCGAGGATGACGTGCGCGTTCGTCCCGCTGAAGCCGAACGACGACACGCCCGCCCGCCGCGGCCGCTCCGAAAGCGGCCAAGGGGTGGTCGAGGTCAGCAGCGCCACCGCGCCGCTGTCCCAGTCGACGTGCCGCGACGGCCGGTCCGCGTGCAGTGTCTTCGGCAACACGCCGTGCTCCAGCGCGAGAACCATCTTGATGACGCCGGCGATCCCCGCCGCCGCCTGCGTGTGCCCGATGTTGGACTTCAGCGAACCCAGCCACAACGGCTGCGAGCGGTCCCGGCCGTAGGTCGCCAGCAGTGCTTGGGCCTCGATCGGGTCGCCCAGCGCGGTGCCGGTCCCGTGCGCCTCGACAACGTCCACATCGGACGGTGCCAGGCCCGCGTTCGCCAGCGCCGCCCGGATCACCCGCTGCTGCGACGGCCCGTTCGGCGCGGTGAGCCCGTTCGACGCGCCGTCCTGGTTCATCGCCGAGCCGCGCAGCACTGCGAGCACCGGGTGCCCGAGCCGCCGCGCGTCCGACAGCCGCTCGACCAGCACGACGCCGGCGCCCTCGCCCCAGCCCGTGCCGTCCGCCTCGTCGGCGAAGGCCTTGCACCGGCCGTCCGCCGCGAGGCCGCCCTGGCGGGAGAACTCGACGAACGCGCCGGGCGTCGCCATCACCGTCACGCCGCCGGCCAGCGCCATCGCGCACTCGCCCGTGCGCACCGACTGCGCGGCCAAGTGCAGCGCGACCAGCGACGCCGAGCAAGCCGTGTCCACCGTCACCGCCGGGCCGCCGAGGCCCAGCACGTACGACACCCGGCCCGACACCACCGAAGCCGCGTTCCCGGTGCCGGCGAACCCGCCGAAGTCCTCACCGGAGCCCGCGAGCACCGCCGGGTAGTCCTGCCCGTTGGTGCCGAGGAACACCCCGACGTCCGGACCGCCGGCCGGGTCGACCCCGGCGCGTTCCAGGGCCTCCCACGCGGTTTCCAGGACGAGCCGCTGCTGCGGGTCCATCGCCAGGGCCTCGCGCGGCGAGATGCCGAAAAAGGCCGGGTCGAACTCCGTGACGCCGTCGACGAACGCGCCGCCGGCCGCGGCGACCCCGGCCGCCGCGAGGCCCGCGACGTCCCAGTGCCGGTCGGCGGGGAAGCCCGAAACCACGTCGCCGCCGGACACCAGCAGCTCCCACAGGTCTTCCGGGGAGCGCACCCCGCCGGGGAAGCGGCAGCCCATCGCCACGACGACGATCGGGTCCTCCGTGGACACCGCCGCCCGCTCGACGACCGGCGCTTCGCTCGGCGAGCCCGCCAGGTGCCGGGCCAGGTGGGCGGCGGTCGGGTAGTCGTAGATCAGCGTCGCGGGCAGCTCGGTCCCGGTGGCCGCGCCGAGCCGGTTGCGCAATTCGACCGCGGTCAGCGAATCGAAGCCGAGGTCGGCGAACGACTTGTCCGCGGCGACCTCCTCGGTGTACCCGAGCACCGCCGCGACCTGCCGGCGCACCAGGGTCAGCAGGTCCTCTTCGGACAGTCCGGACAGCTCCACCACCGGAGCCGCGGAGGCCGCTTCGGGCAGTTCGGTCAGCAGGCGGCTCCGGCGCACGGCGGTGAGTGCGGGGCCGTAGACCGGCCACTCGACGTCGGCGAGCGCGACCGCGACGTCACCAGCGCCCAAGGCGCGGTCCAACGCGGACAGGGCGAGGTCCGGGTTCAACGGCGTAAGCCCGCCGCGGCGCAGCCGGTCACGGACGGCTTCGTCCGCGGCCATCCCGGCGTCGGCCCACGGCCCCCAGGCCAGCGAGGTCGCCGGAAGGCCGCGCGAACGCCGGTAGGCGGCCAGGGCGTCGAGGTAGGCGTTCGCCGCCGCGTAGTTGCCCTGCCCGGCCGAACCGACGGTGCCCGCCAGCGACGAGAACAGCACGAACGCCGACAGCTCGCGGCCCGCCGTCGCCTCGTGCAGCCGCCAGGCGGTGGTCGCCTTGGCGCGCAGCACGCGGTCGAGCTTTTCGGGGGTGAGCCCATCGAGGACGCCGTCGTCGAGCACGCCCGCCGCATGGACGACGGCGGTCAGGTCCGGCAGGGAATCCACGAGTGCGGTGACCGCGTCCCGGTCGGTGAAGTCGCAGGCCACGACGGTGATCTCGGGCGCGGTCGGTTCGGCCGCGGCCGAAGGGCCACGGCGACTGGCCAGCACGACGCGCGACGCGCCACGCTCGACCGCCCAGCGGGCGAGGTGGCCGCCGAGCGCGCCAGTGCCGCCGGTGATCAGCACCGTCCCGGTGACCGTCCATTCGGGACATTCACCGGTCAGTGGTGCCCGCACGAGCCGCCGGGCGAAGACCCCGGAGGGCCGGATGGCGACCTCGTCCTCGGCGCCGTCGACGAGCACGCCGCACAGCCGGTCGAGTCCTCGTTCGTCGAGCTGTGCGGGCAGGTCGATCAAGCCGCCCCAGCGGCGCGGGTGTTCCACCGCGGCGGATCGGCCGAGGCCCCACACCTGGGCGTGCTCCGGGTGCGCGAGCGGGTCGGATCGACCGGTGGAGACCGCGCCCCGGGTCGCGCACCACAGCGGCGCGGACCAGCCGAGCGTGCCAAGGGTCTGCACCAGCGTGAGCGTGCCCTCCACGGCCAGCAGCGAAAGGATCCCGGCGGGCTCGTCTCCCGGCAGGGCGGCGCCGGCCGGGACGTGCAGCACGTCCGCGCCCCGGTCGCGCAGACCCTCGACCACGTCGTCGGTACCTTCGCCCACCACGAGCCAGCGCCCGGACAGCCGGGTCGCGGTGGTCCCGGTGACCGGCCGCCAGCCGATCCGGTACCGCCAGTTGTCCACTGTGGACTCGTCATGCGAACGGCGGCGCCACGCGGCGAGCGCCGGGAGCACGTCACTCAGCGGCGTCTCGGAAGGAACGTCCAAAGTGGTGACCAGCGCATCGAGGTCCTGCCGTTCGACCGCCGACCAGAAGTGGTCCGCGCTGACATCACCGGCCACGGCGGCCTCGGGCGAGGTGAGCCAGAACCGTTCACGCTGGAAGGCGTACGTCGGCAGCTCGACGCGGCGGGCGCCGTCGAGCAGCGCGGTCCAGCCGGGCACACCGCCCCGGACGTGCAACTCGGCCAGCCCGGCCAGCGCCGACTCCCGCTCGTCGCGCCCGGCACGCAGCATCGCCACGACGGGCACGCTCGCCATTCCGGCGAGGGTGCCATCCGGGCCGACTTCGACGAACCGCGTGGCGCCCTTGGCTTCCAGTGCCGTCACGCGGTCGGCGAACCGGACCGGCTCGCGCACGTGCCGCACCCAGTACTCCGGGTCGGTCAGCTCGGCGGGGTCACCGGTGATGATCGGAATCTTCGGGGCCGAGAACGTCAACCCGGCCACGACCTGCCGGAACTCGGCCAGCATCGGCTCCATCAGCACCGAGTGGAAGGCGTGCGACACGGCGAGCCGCTTGGTCTTGCGTCCGCGGGAAGCCAGTTCGGCCGCGGCCGCGAGCACCGCGTCTTCGTCGCCGGACAGCACGACGGAGTCGGCCGCGTTGACCGCGGCGAGGTTCACCCGCTCGCCCAGCAGCGGCGTGACTTCGGCCTCGGTGGCTTGGACGGCGACCATCGCCCCGCCGGCCGGGAGGGCCTGCATCAGCCGGGCGCGCGCGGCGACCAGCTCGCAGGCGTCGGCCAGCGAAAGGATCCCGGCGACGTGCGCCGCGGCCAGCTCGCCGATGGAGTGCCCGGCCAGGAAGTCCGGCTGCACGCCCCAGGACGCCAGCAGCCGGAACAACGCGACCTCGACGGCGAACAGCGCGGGCTGCGTGTATCCCGTGTCGTTCAGGGACTCGCCTGAGATCGCTTCGGCCAGCGGAAAGTCGAAACCCGCACACACCGCGTCGAAGGCTTCGGCGAACACCGGGAACTCGCGACGCAGCCCGGCACCCATGCCGATCCGCTGGGACCCCTGGCCGGAGAACAGGAACGCCGTCTTGCCGGCCTTGCCCGGTGCGACACCCTCCACAAGAGACGGTGCGGGTTCACCGGCCGCCAGCGCGTCCAGCGCCGTGACCGCTTCCGAGGCGTCGGCGGCGAGCACCACCGCCCGGTGCTCGAACGCCGACCGCCCGGTGACCAGCGACCAGGCGGTGTCCGCGAGCGGCAGGCCCGCGGCCAGGTGTTCCCGCAGCCGGACGGCTTGCTCCCGCAGCGCGTCGCGGGAGCGGGCCGAGAGCGCGAGCGGGACCAGTCCGCCGACCGTGGTCGCCGCGGCAGGCACCGGGTCGTAGCTCTCCAGGACCACGTGCGCGTTGGTTCCGCTGATGCCGAACGACGAAACGCCGGCCCGGCGCGGAGTCTCCCCGGCCGGCCACTCGACGTTGTCGGTGAGCAGCTCGACGGCCCCGGCGGACCAGTCGATGTGCGGTGACGGCTCGTCGACGTGCACCGTGCGCGGCAGCAGCCCGTGCTGCATGGACAGCACCATCTTGATCACCCCGGCGACGCCCGCGGCGGCCTGGGTGTGGCCGATGTTGGATTTCACCGAGCCGAGCCAGAGCGGCCGGTCGCGGTCCTGGCCGTAGGTCGCCAGCAGTGCGTGCGCCTCGATCGGGTCGCCGAGCGTGGTGCCCGTGCCGTGCGCCTCCACGGCGTCCACATCGGACGGTGTGAGCCCACCGCTCGCCAGTGCGGCCCGGATGGCCTGCTGCTGCGCCGGACCGTTGGGGGCGGTGAGCCCGTTGGACGCGCCGTCGGAGTTGACCGCGGACCCGCGGACCACCGCGAGCACCGGGTGTCCGTTGGCGAGGGCGTCGGACAGCTTCTCGACCAGGACGAGACCGACGCCCTCGGACCAGCCGGTGCCGTCGGCCGCGGCCGCGAAGGGCTTGCACCGCCCGTCAGGCGCGAGCCCGCGCTGGCGGCTGAACTCCAGGAACATGCCGGGAGTCGACATGACGGTGACGCCGCCGACGAGCGCCAGCGAGCATTCGCCGCGTCGCAAAGCTTGGGCGGCCCAGTGCAGGGCGACCAGCGACGACGAGCAGGCGGTGTCCACGGTGACGGCCGGGCCCTTGAGCCCGAGCTGGTAGGCGACCCGGCCGGAGATGACGGCGGTCGAGTTGCCGGTGAGCAGGTGCCCTTCGACGCCGTCGGGCAGCGCGGTCAGGCCGGAGCCGTAGCCGGTGGACGTGCCGCCGACGAAGACACCCGCCTTCGTGCCGCGCAACGACAGCGGGTCGATGCCGGCGCGTTCGATCGTCTCCCACGCCGTTTCGAGCAAGAGCCGCTGCTGCGGGTCGGTGGCCAGCGCCTCGCGGGGGCTCATTCCGAAGAAGCCGGGGTCGAACTCCGCGGCGTCGTAGACGAACCCGCCTTCGCGGACGTAGCTGGTGCCGGCCTGCTCGGCGTCGCCGGAGTACAGCGCCGCGGGCCAGCCGCGGTCGGTGGGGAAGCCCGCCATGCCGTCGCCGCCGGCGGCCAGCAGCTGCCACAGCTGCTCGGGGGTGCGCACGCCGCCGGGGAAACGGCAGCCCATGCCGATCACCGCGACCGGCTCGGCGTCCCGGTCTTCGACCTCGCGCAACCGCTGGTTCGCCGCCCTCAGGTCGGTGGTGACCTTCTTGAGGTAGTCGAGCAGCTTCTTCTCGTTGTCGGAGGTCACGCCCCGAACTCCTTGTCGATCAGGTCGAACAGTTCGTCGGCGGACGCGGCCGCGACGTCGTCCGAGTGCGGTTCTTCGGGGGTGGTGCCGGTCCACCACGCGAGGAGGCTCTGCAGCCGCTCGGTGATCTCCTCGCGGCCCTCGTAGCCCTCGGGCAGGGCTTCGAGCGAACCACGCAGGCCGTCGACCAGGCCGTTCGCCGAAGGTGCGGGCGGTGCGATGTCTTCGAGGAGGTAGCCCGCCAGCTCGGCGACCGTCGGGTAGTCGAACACCAGCGTCGCGGGCAGCCGCTTCCCGGCGACCGCGCCGAGCCGGTTGCGCAGCTCGACGGCGGTGAGCGAGTCGAAGCCCAGTTCGCTGAACGCCTTGCCGGCGTCGATGTCCACTGTGGACGCATGCCCGAGCACCGCGGCGACCTGACCGGTCACCAGGTCCACCACCAGGTCTTCGCGATCGGCGATCGGTGTCGCGGCCAGCCGCTCGGCCAGGCCGACGGGCTCGGCCTTCGCGGCGGACGCGGCCGCCCGCCGTGCCGGGGCGCTTACGAGCCCCCGGAACAGCGGGGCCACCGCGCCCGAGGACGCCAGCGCGGACGTGTCGACGCGCATCGGCACCACGGCCGCCTCGCCGGAGGCCACGCCCGCGTCGAGGAGGGCCAAGCCGAGTTCGGCCGACAGCGGCAGCAGTCCGGCGCGGGCCATCCGGCCGAGGTCCGCCTCGGTCAGCCCGCTGGTCATGCCGGCCGCGGCCGACCACGGACCCCACGCCAGCGCCACCGCGGGCAGCCCGAGGGCGTGCCGGTGGGTGGCGAAGGCGTCCACGAAGGCGTTCGCGGCCGCGTAGTTCGCTTGTCCCGCGCCGCCGAAGAGCCCGGCGGCGCCGGAGAACAACACGAACGCGGTGAGGTCGGCGTGGCGGGTCAGCTCGTCGAGGTGCACGGCGGCGTCGACCTTGGGCCGCAGCACCTTGTCCAGGCGGGCCGCGTCCAGTGAACCGACGACGCCGTCGTCGAGCACGCCGGCGGTGTGCATGACCGCCCGCAGCGGGTGGTCCGCGGCGATGCCGTCGAGCACCGCGGCCAGGGCGGCGCGGTCGGCCGCGTCGCACGCCGCCACGGTGACGGTCGCGCCGAGTCCGGTCAGCTCGTCGCGCAGCTGCTCGGCCCCCTCGGCCGCGAGGCCCCGGCGGCTGGTGAGCAGCAGGTGCCGCGCGCCGTGCCCGGTGACCAGGTGCCGGGCCAGCAGCCCGCCGAGACCGCCGGTGCCGCCGGTGATGAGGACCGTGCCCTCCGGGTCGAGCGGCGCGGGCACGGTCAGCACGACCTTGCCGACGTGCTTGGCCTGCTGGAGGTGCTTGAACGCCGCGGGCGCGCGGTGGACGTCCCAGGCGGTGACCGGGATCGGCCGCAGCATGCCGCGGCCGAGCAGGCCGAGGACCTCGTGCAGCATCTCGGCGATGCGGTCGGGCCCGGCCTCGATGAGGTCGAACGCCTGGTACGCGACGCCCGGGTGGGCCGCGGCGACGTCGGCGGGGACCCGGACGTCGGTCTTGCCCATCTCCAGGAACCGGCCGCCGCGCGGCAGCAACCGCAGCGACGCGTCCACGAACTCGCCGGCCAGCGAGTCGAGCACGACGTCGACACCACGGCCGTCGGTGGCCGCGAGGAACCGGTTCTCGAAGTCTAGGGTCCGCGAGGAGGCGATCCGGTCGTCGGCGAGGCCGTGCTCGCGCAGCGCGTCCCACTTGCCGGCGCCCGCGGTGCCGAACACGTCGGCGCCGAGGTGCTTCGCGAGCTGGACGGCGGCCATGCCGACGCCGCCGGCGGCCGCGTGGACCAGCACGGTCTCCCCCGGCTGCACACGGCCGAGGTCGACCAGCGCGTAGTAGGCGGTGAGGAACACGATCGGCACGGACGCCGCTTCGGCGAACGACCAGCCGTCCGGGACGCGGGCGACGAGCCGCTGGTCGGCGACCGCGACCGGGCCGAACGCACCGGGGAACATGCCGAGCACCCGGTCGCCCGCGGCGAGCCCGGTGACCCGGGGCCCGACCTCGGTGACGACGCCCGCGCCTTCCAGACCCATCGCCCCGGCCTCGCCGGGGTACATGCCGAGGGCGTTGAGGACGTCGCGGAAGTTCACGCCCGCCGCGCGGACGGCGATCCGCACGTGTCCGTCCGGCAGTGGTCCGGCGACCTCCGGGCAAGGCAGCAGGGTGAGGTTCTCCAGGGTGCCCTTGTCGACGATGTCGAGCCGCCAGTGCCCGTCCTTCGGCGCGCTGAGCACCCCTCCGGCCGCTTCGGCGCGCACCAGCCGGGCCGCGTGCGGTTCACCGTCGCGAAGGGACACCTGCGGCTCGCCGGCGGTCAGCGCGGCCGGTACAGCGCCGTAGGACGCCTCCTTGCCGTCGACGTCGACCAGCAGGAACCGGTCCGGGTTTTCGGCCTGGGCCGAGCGGACCAGGCCCCAGACGGCGGCGTTGGCCAGGTCGGTCACCTCGCCGCGGTGGGCCACCGCGCCGGAGGTGACGAACACCAGCTTGGCACCTTCCAGGGCGTCCTCGGCGAGCCAGCGCTGCACGGTCGCGAGTGCCAGTCCAGTAGCCGCCCGGACCGAGCCCGGGAGGTCGGCCGTCCGGCCTGGGACGAGCGGCGCGAAGACGACCTCGGGGGGCGTGCCGCCTTCGGCGATCAGCGCGTCAATGTCCACATAGGACTTCAAGGGGCCGGACGTGCCGAGCTGGACGCCGAGCTTGTGTGGGTCCGGGCCGAGGACCGCCCACGATCCGGTGTCCGGTTCGGACCCGGTGCCCAGCGGGACCCAGTCCACTTGGAACAGCGAGTCGCGCAGCCGGCTCGGCTCGGTCAGCATTTCCGCCGACACCTGGCGCATGGCCAGGGAGCCCACGGTGGCGACGGGGTTGCCCGACGGATCGGCGATGGTCAGTGCCAGGGCGTCCGAACCGGCGAGGCTCAGCTTGACGCGCAGGGCGTCGGCGCCGGACGCGTGCAGCGTGACGTCCGACCAGGAGAACGGGAGCCTGCTTTGCCCGGACCCGGCCAGGGGCAGGTAGAGCAGCGCCTGCAGGGCCGCGTCGAGGAGGGCGGGGTGCAGGCCGAAGCGGCGCGCGTCGGCGCGGGCCGACTCGGGCAGGGCGATCTCGGCGAACACGTCGTCGCCTTGTCGCCACGCGGCGGTGAGGCCGCGGAAGGCATCCCCGTAGGCGAAGCCGCCCGCCGCGTACGTGTCGTAGAAGTCCGCCACGGCAAGGGGTTCCGCCTCGACTGGCGGCCACTCGGTCAGGGGTTCGCCGGGATCGCCGGCTTCGACGGCGAGCAGGCCGGTGGCGTGCAGGACCCATTCCTCCGTGCCCTCGGGCCGCGAGTGCGCGGTGAACGAGCGCGTCCCGTCGTCGCCGGGCGTGCCGACCGAGCACTGCAGCTGGACGCCGCCGCGCGCGGGCAGCACCAGCGGTGCGGCCAGCGTCAGCTCCTCCACGCGGGCGCAGCCGGCCTGGTCCGCGGCGCGGACAGCCAGCTCCAGGAACGCCGTGCCCGGCAGGAGGACCTGGCCCATGACCTCGTGCCCGGCCAGCCACGGGTGGGTGGACAGCGCGAGCCGGCTGGTGAAGAGCAGCTCGTCGGACCCGGCCACGGAGACCGACGCGCCGAGCAGCGGGTGGTCGACCGCGGTGAGGCCGGCGGCGGTGACATCACCGAGGGGCATGCCGGACAGGTGCGGCCAGAAGCGCTGGTACTGGAACGCGTACGTCGGCAGGTCGACCCGGCGCGCGCCGGTTCCGGCGAACACCGCCGTCCAATCAGGACCCTGGCCGTGGACGTGCAGTTCGCCGATCGCGGCCAGCACGGTGACGCGTTCGTCGCGGCCCTTGCGCATCGTCGGGATCGCCACGGTGTCGTCGAGGCAGTCCCGGGTCATCGACGTGAGGATGCCGTCCGGGCCGACTTCGACGAACCGGTTCACGCCGAGTCCGCGCAGGGTCGAGACAGCGTCGGCGAACCGCACCGCCGAACGCACCTGGCCGACCCAGTACTCCGGCGTCAGCGGGGGCGCGACCTCACCGGTCACCGTGGACACGATCGGCAGGCTCGGTTCGCGGTAAGTGATCTGCTCGGCCACCTTCGCGAAGTCGGCCAGCATCGGGTCCATCAGCGGCGAGTGGAACGCGTGCGACACCTTGAGCCGTTTGGTCTTGCGGCCCAACCCGGCGAAGTGCGCGTCGAGCGCTTCCACGTCACCGGAGACCACAGTGGACATCGGCCCGTTCAACGCGGCGATGCTCACGGATTCGGTGAGCAGCGGCGTGACCTCGTCTTCGGTGGCCGACACCGCCAGCATCCCGCCTCCGCGCGGAAGCGCCTGCATCAACCGGCCACGCGCGGCGACCAGACGGCACGCGTCCGCCAGGGAGAACACCCCGGCGACGTGCGCGGCCACCAGCTCGCCGATCGAGTGCCCGGCCAGGTACTCCGGACGCACGCCCCAGGACTCGAGCAAGCGGAACAGCGCCACCTCGACCGCGAACAGCGCGGGCTGGGTGTAGCCGGTCTCGTTCAGCAGGTCCTCGTCCCCGAAGACGACGTCCCGCAGCGGCCGGTCCAGCTCGGTGTCGAAGTGCGCACACGCCGCGTCGAACGCCTCGGCGTACACCGGGTGCTCGGCGTACAGCTCGCGGCCCATGCCGAGCCGCTGCGCGCCCTGTCCGGTGAAGAGGAACCCGATCCGGCCTTCGCTCGTCGTGCCGGGGAGTGGCCCGTCGACGAGGTCGCGCAGGCCCCGCAGCAGCTCTTCGGTCTCGGTGCCGATCACCACGGCGCGGTGCTCGAAAGCCGAGCGGCCGGTGGCCAGGGACCAGCCGACGTCGGCCGGTCGCTCCCCTGCGAGGCGGTCGGCCAGCTGTGCGGCCTGGGACCGTAGCGCGGCTTCGGACCGTCCCGAAAGGACCCACGGCACCGGACCGGACCACGTCGGTTCGGCCACCGGGGACTCTTCCGGAGCTTGCTCGACGATCACGTGGGCGTTGGTGCCGCTCACGCCGAACGACGAGATCCCCGCGCGGCGCGGGTGCCCGTTCGGCGACCAGTCGACGGCGTCGGACAGCAGCCGCACGTCTCCCGCACTCCAGTCCACATGGGACGACGGGACGTCGGCGTGCAGCGTCTTTGGCAGCAGGTCGTGGCGCAGCGACAGGACCATTTTCATGATCCCGGCCGCGCCGGCGGCGGCCTGCGTGTGCCCGAGGTTGGACTTGACCGAGCCGAGCCACAGTGGCCGGTCGCGGTCCTGCCCGTAGGTCGCCAGGACGGCCTGCGCCTCGATCGGGTCGCCGAGGACCGTGCCGGTGCCGTGCGCCTCGACGGCGTCCACTTCGGACGCCGCGAGCCCGGCGTCGGCCAGCGCCGCCCGGATGACCCGCTGCTGCGACGGCCCGTTCGGGGCGGTCAGGCCGTTCGACGCGCCGTCCTGGTTGACCGCGCTTCCGCGGACCAGCGCGAGCACCGGGTGCCCGTTGCGGCGCGCGTCCGACAGCCGTTCGAGGAGCACCATGCCGGCGCCCTCGCCCCAGCCGGTGCCGTCGGCGTCGTCGGAGAACGCCTTGCAGCGGCCGTCGAGCGCGAGGCCGCGCTGGCGGCTGAACTGGATGAACCCGGACGGCGTCGACATGATCGTGACGCCGCCGGCCAGGGCGAGGGAGCACTCCCCGGCCCGCAGCGCCCGCGCGGCGAGGTGCACCGCGACCAACGAGGACGAGCACGCGGTGTCGACCGTGACGGCCGGGCCTTCGAGGCCGAGCGCGTAGGAGATCCGGCCGGACACCACGGATCCCGCGTTGCCGGTCATGGTGTAGCCCTCGACGCCCTCGTCGTCGCCGAGCGCGAGCAGCGGCGTGTAGTCCTGCCCGTTGGAGCCGGCGAAGACGCCGACCGGGCCACCGCGCAGCGACGCCGCGTCGATCCCGGCGCGCTCGATGGCCTCCCAGGCCGTTTCGAGCAGCAGGCGCTGCTGCGGGTCCATGGCCAGGGCTTCGCGCGGGTTGATGCCGAAGAAGGCGGCGTCGAACCGGCTGGCGCCGTCGAGGAAGCCACCGCGGCGGGTGTAGGACGTGCCCTGGTGGTCGGGGTCCGGGTCGTAGAGCGCGTCGAGGTCCCAGCCGCGGTCGTCGGGGAAGTCGGTGATCGCGTCCGCGCCGCCGGCGAGCAGCGCCCACAGGTCCTCCGGCGAGCGCACGCCGCCGGGGAACCGGCACGCCATCGAGACGATGGCGATCGGGTCGTCCTCGACGGACTTCGGTGTGACGTCCACTGTGGACGTGGTCTCGGCCGGTTCGCCCAGTTCGCCCTTGAGGTGCGTGACCAGGGCGGTCGTGGTCGGGTAGTCGAAGATCAGCGTCGCGGGCAGCTTGAGCCCGGTGGCCGCGGACAGCCGGTTGCGCAGGTCGACGGCGGTCAGCGAGTCGAACCCGAGGTCGGTGAACGCCCGGTTCGGCTCGACGTCGCCCGGCCCGGCGTACCCGAGCACCCCGGCGACCTGGGTGCGGACGAACTCGAGCACGTCGCGCTCGCTCAGCCCGACGGCCTTGGTGCTCTCCCGCGCGGCTTCGATCGCCGCGCGGGCCTCGGGAATGCCGAGCAGCAGGGGGCTCGGCCGGACCGCGGTGAACGACGGCACGTACCGCGCCCAGTCGACGCCCGCGACGGTGAGCGTGGTCTCGCCGTGGTCGAGGGCCTGCTGCAGCGCCGAGATCGCCAGCTCCGGGTCGAGCGCGTGGATGCCGCCCAGGCGCTGCCGTTCGGCGACGGCGGTGGCGTCGGCCATGCCGGTGTCGGCCCATGGCCCCCAGGAGATCGAGGTCGCGGCCAGCCCGAGCGAGCGCCGGTGTTCGGCGAGCGCGTCGAGGTAGGCGTTGGCGGCGGCGTAGTTGCCCTGGCCGGGCCCGCCCCAGACGCCGGCCGTCGAGGCGAAGGAGACGAACGCCGACAGATCGAGGTCCTTGGTGAGCTCGTGCAGGTGGAACGCGGCGAGGGCCTTGGGCTTGAGGACGCCGGCAAGCCGATCCGGGGTGAGCGAGGACAGGACGCCGTCGTCGAGCACACCGGCGGCGTGGATGACAGCGTTCGGCGGATATTCGGCCAGCACGGCGGCCAGTGCGTCGCGGTCGGCGACGTCGCAGGCCACGACGGTCGCCTCTGTACCAAGTCCGGCGAGTTCCTCGCGCAGCTCGGCCGCGCCCGGGGCGTCCGCGCCACGACGGCTGGTGAGCACCAGCCGCTCGGCGCCACGACCGGCCAGCCAGCGGGCGACCTTCGCGCCCAGGCCACCGGTACCGCCGGTGATCAGCACGGTTCCTTCCGGCGTCCACGCACGGTCCGGGGTCGTCGAACCGAGCGGAGACCGCAGGAGACGGCGGGCGAAGACCCCGGAAGCGCGGACGGCGACCTGATCTTCGTCGCCGGTGATCGCGGCGACCACGCGGGCGAGCGCGCGGTCGTCGAGGTCGGCGGGCAGGTCGAGCAGGCCACCCCAACGTCCGGGGTGTTCGAGGGCGGCGACGCGGCCGAGGCCCCACACCGGCGCCTGGGCCGGGTTGCGGAGCGCGTCGGCCTTGCCGGTCGACACCGCGCCGCGGGTGAACGTCCACAAGGGAGCGTCGAGGTCGCGGTCGCCGAGGGCCTGAATGAGGGTGACGGTGTCGACGAGACCGCGGTAGGACTCGTCGGCGCCCAGCAGGGACACGATCCCCGCCGGCTCGACGTCTCCGATCCGTTCGGCCAGGGTGGCACGGTCGATGCCGGACTCGGCTTCGACGATGACGGCGTCCGCGCCGAACCGGTCCAGCGGCAACGCCGTCTCGTCTCCCGGACGGCGTACGACGAGCCAGGTGCCTTCGAGACGCGGAGCGGCGTCGACGGTGACCGGCTGCCAGCCGACGCGGTAACGCCAGTTGTCCACTGTGGATTCTTCGCGTCGCTGCCTGCGGTAGGCGGCCAGCGCGGGCAACAGGCCTTCGACGGCGGACGCGTCCAGACCGAGCGTCTTCGCCAGCTCACCGGCGTCGTCGCGCTCGACGGCCGACCAGAACCCGGCGTCGGCGGCATCGGAAGCGGCGGCGACGTCACCCGGGCCGGGCAGCGTCGGCCAGTAGCGCTGCCGCTGGAACGGATACGTCGGCAGGTCCACGACTCCGCCATCGAGCACGGGCGAGAAGTCCACCTCGGTGCCGCGCGCCCACAGCTCACCGGCCGAGGTGAGGAAGCGGGTGAGCCCGCCCTCGTCGCGGCGCAGCGAGCCGGTGACCACGACGTCGTCGAGGGTCCCGGCGATCGCGGTGCCCAGCACGGGGTGCGCGCTGGACTCGACGAACACGCCGAAGCCCTGCTCGCCGAGCGCCACGGTGGCGGGCGCGAACAGCACGCGCTGCCGCAGGTTCCGGTACCAGTACGCGGCCGTCAGCTCGGTGGTGTCGAGCCAGTCGCCGGTGACGGTCGAGTAGAATGGGATCCGCGCTTCTCGCGGGGCGACCGGCGCCAGGACGTCGAGGAGCTCGGCCTCGATGGCTTCGACGTGCGCGGAATGCGACGCGTAGTCGACCTGGACCTTGCGGGCCCGGACGCCGTCGGCGGCGCAGCGGGCCACGAGTGCGTCGACCTGGTCCGGGTCGCCGGAGACGGTCACCGCGGCGGTGCCGTTCAGCGCGGCGATGGCCAGGCCGGGCAGCAGCTCGACATCTTCGGCCGGCAGGGCCACCGACGCCATCGCGCCCCGGCCCGCCAGCGACGTCCGGATCACCTGGCTCCGCAGCGCGACGACCCTTGCGCCGTCCTCAAGGGACAGTCCACCGGAGACGCAGGCGGCGGCGATCTCGCCCTGGGAGTGCCCGATCACGGCGTCCGGCCGGACGCCGAAGGACTCCCACAGCGCGGCGAGCGACACCATGACGGCCCAGCAGGCCGGCTGCACGACGTCGACCCGCTGGAGGGCTTCGGCGTCGCCCAGGACGTCGGCCAACTGCCAGTCCACGAACGGTTCGAGCGCGGCGGCGCACTCGGCGAGCCGGCCGGCGAAGACCGGTGAGGCTTCGGCGAGCTCAAGGGCCATGCCGACCCACTGCGAGCCCTGGCCGGGGAAGACGAACACGGTCTTGCCGGGCGTACCGGCGACTCCGCGCACAGCGGGGTCGATCAGGCCGGCCAGGAGCGCATCCCGGTCGGCCCCGACGACGACGGCCCGGTGCTCGAACGCCGACCGGGTAGTCCCCAGCGACCACGCCACATCGGCGACCTCCGCCGTGGCCAAGACAGCCGCGAGCCGCTCCGCCTGACTCCGCAGCGCCTCCGCGCTCCGCCCGGACAGCAGCAGCGGCACCGGCCCCGAGCGCCCCAATGTGGCCTTCGGTGCGTTGAACGCACCCAAGGCGGCCTTCGGTGCGTTCAACG
>NZ_JBFBBZ010000081.1:23792-32695 GCF_040682935.1 Amycolatopsis sp. NPDC051061 | reverse complement strand
CGCGATCCGCTCATGCACCCGGTCCAGCTGATCCATCACCACATCGACCACCACCAGGATGATCTACCACACGCCACCCGACTGCCGTTGCAGTATTAGCAGTCTCCCCAGACGTCGGCCGATCGGGTGGACTCGCACGTCACCCGGCCATTAAGAGAAGGAGGCCACTCTCTTCTTCCCGTCACCACTATCCGCAATGGACGGCTCATGACCGCTCGAAGTGCCAGGCGTGGGGTGCTGCTCCTCTCCCTCCTCGGCTTGCTCGCCCCCGTGGTGCCCGCCGGCGCCGCACCGCAGCCGGTTCCGGCCGCGACGACCCTGCAGCAGATCGTGCCGGCCCCGGTGTCGGTGACGCCGGACCCGGCCGTCCGCTACCGGCTCGGCCCGGAGACGGTGGTGTTCACCTCCGGCGGCGCCGACGCCCGCCAGGTCGGCGACTACCTCGCCGGGCTGCTACGCCCGGCGACCCGGTTCCGGGTCCCCGTGGTCCCCGCTCCCGCTCTCCCCTGGCTCCCCAAGGCGCTGCCCGGGATCTCGCTGGTGCTCGGCGGCGCGGACCCCCGCGTCGGCGCCGAGGGCTACCAGCTCGACACCACCGCGACCGGGGTGACCATCCGGGCCGCGAAGCCCGCCGGCCTGTTCAACGGCGTGCAGACGCTGCGTCAGCTCCTGCCCGCCACGCCGAGCGGGACGCTCACGGTGCCCGGCGGCCACATCCTCGACTACCCGCGCTACCCCTACCGCGGCGCCATGCTCGATGTGGCGCGGCACTTCCTGCCGGTCGCCGACGTGAAGAAGTACATCGACGACATCGCGCTGTACAAGGTCAACAACCTGCACCTCCACCTCACCGACGACCAGGGCTGGCGGCTGCAGATCACCGGCTGGCCCGACCTGACCGCCAAGGGCGCGAGCACCGGCTCCGGCGGCGGGGCCGGCGGTTTCTACACCCAGGCCCAGTACCGCGACATCGTCGCCTACGCGCAGAGCCGGCACATCACGATCGTGCCGGAGATCGACATGCCGTCGCACTTCGGCGCGGCGCTCTCGTCGTACGCCGAGCTCAACTGCGACGGCGTCGCCGGGCCGGTCTACACCGGGCTCACCCCCGCGCCGCGGTCGGATCTGTGCGTCGACAAGCCGGTCACGTACAAGTTCATCAACGACGTGCTCGGCCAGCTCGCGGCGCTGACCCCGGGCAGCTACCTCGACGTCGGCGGCGACGAGATCCAGGACCTCGACGACGCGCAGTACACGGCGTTCATGGCGAAGATCGCGCCGATGGTGGCGAAGTTCGGCAAGAAGCTGCTGGGCTGGGCCGAGATGCTCACCGCGACTCCGCCGCAGGGCGCGACCGGCGAGTTCTGGATCTACGACGGCACCCAGAACGAGGTCGGCGAAGCCAGCCAGCAGGGCGCGAAGCTGATCATGGCGCCGTGCGTCTACACCTACCTGGACATGAAGTACGCCCCCGGCGTCCCGGCCGACATCGGCCTCGAGTGGGCGGGCGACATCAGCGTCCAGGCCGCGTACGGCTGGGACCCGACCGCGGTCGTGCCCGGCGCGCTCACCTCGAACATCGACGGCGTCGAAGCTCCTTTGTGGACGGACACCGTGCGCAGCCTCGACGACGTGCGCTACCTGGCGTTCCCGCGGCTGCCCGCGATCGCCGAGCTCGGCTGGTCGTCGCAGGCGAGCCACGACTGGACGTCGTTCGCGTCGCGGCTGGCCGCCCAGGGCCCGCGCTGGACGGCGCTCGGCGTGAAGTACTACGCGGCCCCGGAAATCCCGTGGCCGAAGAACTGACCCGGCGGGAGAAGCCGACGATGGCGAACAAGGACGGGCAGCTCTGGGAGGCCTACTGGACGGACCTCCCGGACCGCACGGGCGCGGCCTTCTGGGACTGCGAGCCGGCCGACGGCGCGGCGGCGCACGCCGAGCTGTTCAAGGCGCACTTCGACCCGGCGCTCCCGCTGATCGACCTCGGCTGCGGCAACGGGACCCAGACGAAGTACCTGGCCGGGCTGTACGACCGGGTCGTCGGCGTCGACATCGCCGAGGCGGCGTTGAACCGGGCGCGGGTCGAGAACGGCGGTGACGGCGTCTCGTACGAGCTGCTCGACGTGCTCGACGACGCGGCGGTGGCGGCGTTCCGTGCGCGGTACGGCGACGTGAACATCTACCTGTCCGGGGTGATCCACCAGCTGCCGGTCGACCGGCGGGTGGCGTGCGTCCGCAACCTGGCCGTGCTGGCCGGGGCGCGCGGGTGCGTGTTCAACCAGGAGCTGACGCCGGCGAGCTACACGTACATGCAGCAGCTGATCGCAGATCCGGCCAACGACCTCCCGAAGCTGGAGCGCGTGTCGATCTACTTCGGCATCGGGCTGCAGCCGGCGGCGGGCGAGGCGGAACTGGAGACGGTGTACGAGGTGGCCGGCTTCACCGTCGTGGACGGCGGCGAACTGCTGCTGCGCACGACGGAGACACTGGCCGACGGCTCGGGGTTGAACCTCCCGACCCACTACGTCATCGCGCGACGCTCCTGACCCGCAGAGCCGTGAAGGCCACCTTCAGGAACTCTAAGTTCCTGAAGGTGGCCTTCACGGCTTTGGCCTGGATCGCGGATGCCCGGGGTCAGTGGGCGGCGGCGAGTGCGGCGCGGTCGGTCTTGCCGTTCGCCGTGCGGGGCAGCTCGTCGACCAGGCTCACCTCGTCCACGATCATGTACTTCGGCAAGTGCGCCGAGCAGTGGGCCTTCATCCCCAGCAGCGTCACGCGCTCGCCCGGGCGGGGGACGATCACCGCGCGCAGGCGGGCGTCGATGCCGCTTCCCGTCACCACCACCGCCACCTCGGCCACCGCCGGGTGGCGGGTCAGCGCCGTCTCGATTTCGCCCAGTTCGATGCGGTGGCCGCGGAGCTTCACCATCGCGTCGCGCCGGCCGGCGTACTCCAGCTCGCCCGCCGCGTCGTACCGGCCGACGTCACCCGTGTGGTAGCCGCCCAGCTGCGGCGGCGCTCCCCAGTAGCCCAGCATGACCGTCGGGCCCTCGACGACGATCTCGCCGTCCGCCAGCGTCAGCGTGGCGCCCGAACACGCCCGCCCGATCGGCAGGCCGCCGGTCCGCGCGAGGTCCGCTGAAGTCACTTCGTAGCTGGTCACGACGTTCGTCTCGGTCGGGCCGTACCAGTTGAACAGCCGGACGTCCGGCCACGCGCGCCGCAGCGTCTGCACCCCGGCGATCGGGAACGGCTCCCCGGCGAACACGCAGACCCGCAGCGACGCCGGCGCGGGCCGGTCGAGCAGGCCGCCGTGGCGCATCATCAGCAGCAGCGCCGACGGCACCGAGTACCAGACGCTGATCCCGCGCCCGTGCAGGAAGTCCGTCAGCTCGGCGGGTGAGTACGACAGGTCCGAGCCGGCCAGGTCCACCGACGCCCCGGCGGAGAACGCGCCGTAGAGGTCGAACACCGACAGGTCGAAGTTGAACGGCGCGTGGTTGGCCAGCCGGTCCCCCGCGTGCAGCCCGGTCTCCGCCGCGGCCCACTCCACGAACGCGAGCGCGTTGCGGTGACTGATCAAGACGCCCTTCGGCGCACCCGTCGAGCCTGACGTGTAGAGGATGTACGCGGGCTCGTCCGGCCCGACGTGCTCAGGCGGCGGGGCCGGCCGATCCACAATGGACAGAGCGTCGAACGAGCTCAGCGGCGGCGGGTTCGCACCCCAGTCTGCCGTCTCGTCAGTGACCACCAGCGCGGGCGTGCAGCCCTCGGCGATGAGCCGCACCCGCGAGACCGGGTTCGACGGCGCGACCGGCACGTAGACCGCGCCCAGCCGCAGCGACGCCTGCATCAGCGCCACCACTTCGACGCTCTTCTCCGCCCAGATCAGCACCCGGTCACCGCGGCGGACGCCGGCCGCGTGGAGCCCGGCGGCCTGCCGATCGGCCAGCTCGTCCAGCTCGCGGTACGTCACGGTCCTGGCGCCCACGTGCACCGCCGGCGCGTCCGGAGTGCGCTGCCGAGCGGCGAGAACCAGCTGGTGCAGCAATTCCATCGTGCTCACATCCCCAGTTCCATCGCGACCAGCTGCCGCTGCACGTCGGAGGCGCCGGAGAAGATCGTCCCGCCGATCGCGTCCCGCAGCGCGGCTTCGATCCCCTGCTCGCGCAGGTAGCCGCGGCTGCCGAACAGCTGCACGGCGTCCGTCGCGCTCGCCACCGTCCCCTCGGACACCGCGAGCTTCGACAGCGCCGCGAACAGCGTCGCGTCCTCGCCTTGGTCCAGCGCCCAGCAGGCCCGGTACAGCAGCAGGCGGGCGCTTTCGGCCCGCAGCTTCATCTCCACGATCCGGTTGGACACCGACTGGAACTCCGCGAGCCGCTTCCCGAACTGGCGGCGGTCGCGCACGTGCTCCAGGCAGCGCTCGATCAGCCGGTCCTGCACGCCCAGGTACAGCGCGAACAGGCAAGCGCGCTCCCAGCCCATCGAGTGCTGGAAGATCGCCGAGCCCTGGCCCGGTTCGCCGAGGACGGCGTCGGCGGGCACGAAACACCCGGTGAAGGTGACCTCGGAGGCCACGCAGCCTTCCATGCCGAGCTTGGCGAACGGCTCCCCGAAGGAGATCCCCGGCGAGCGGGCGTCGAGCGCGAAAGCCGTGATGCCCCAGTGGCCGGCGGCCGGGTCGGTGACCGCGTAGGTGACCAGGACGTCGGCCACGGGACCGTTGCTGACGAAGCTCTTGACGCCGTCGAGGACGAACCCGCCGTCGACCGGGGTGGCCGTGGTCCGCAGCGCGCCGACGTCGGAACCCGCTTCGGGCTCGGTCATCGCGTTGCCCGCGATCAGGTCGCCGGCGGCGAGGCCGGGCAGGAGCCGGTCGCGCAGCGCCTCTCGCGCGAAGTCGACGATCGGCATCGTGCAGGCGAACAGATGCGCGGCCGCGCCGAAGACGAGCCCGGTGTCCGGGCAGCCGCGCCCGGCGGCCTCGAACACTCGCGCCGTCTCGAGCGCGGTGAGGCCGCCGCCGCCGTGGCCGGTGGGCACGCTGGCGCCGAGGACGCCGAACTTGCCGAGCAGGGCCCATTTCTCGCGGCTGAACACGTACTCGGGTGCGGCCGGGAAGGCCGCCCGCGTGTCGGCCACCGTCCGGTCGTAGCGCTGCCGCTGGTCCGCGGTCCAGCCGAACTCCATTCGCCCACCTCTCACCAGGGTTCGCGCCCGAGGCTAACGGGGGGACGTCTGGCGAAATCCCAGAATGCGCGGTGCGAGCATGGCAAGGTGACCCGACACGTCGTGCTCTGCACCCTGCCCGGCTACGGGCACGTGACCCCCGTCCTGGACGTCCTCGGCGAACTGGTCCGGCGCGGCCACCGGGTCACCGTGGCGACCGGCAGCGCCTTCGCCGATCGGATCGCCGCGACCGGCGCCCGTCCTCTCGGCTACCGCGAGCCTGCCGACGACCCGGGCTCGCACCGGCTGGCGGCCGCGCTGACCGGCGCTTCCAGCTGCCTGGCGCCGCTGGAGCCGGTGCGGAAGCTGCTGGCCGAGGACCCGCCCGACGTGCTCGCGTTCGACTCGACGATGTGGATCGCGGGCCGGGTGCTCGCCCACGACGTCCCGTGCCCGACGGTTCAGCTGTCGGCGTGCTTCGCTTCGAACGAGCACTATTCGCTGCCCGCACACGTCGCCCGCTTCCCGGAGCCGTCCACAGTGGACGACGCGGAACCGTACGATTTCGTGGCCGATTTGCACGCCCTGCTGGCGGCCGAGGCTCCAGGCCGGACGGCGGAACAGTTCCTCGACGACGGCCGCGACCACAAGCTGGTCCTGATCCCCCGCGACTTCCAGTACGCGGGCCAGACGTTCGACGAGCGGCACACGTTCACCGGCCCGTGCTTCGGCCCGCAGCGGCCGCTGACGGGCTGGGAGCCGCCGTCGAACGGAAACCCGGTGCTGCTGGTCTCCCTGGGGACGTCGGCGTTCAACGACCAGCCGGACTTCTTCCGCCAGTGCGCAAGCGCTTTCGCGGACCTGCCGTGGAACCTGGTGATGACGTTGGGCGGCGGCGTGGACCCGGCGTCGCTGGGCATTTTGCCCGCGAATGTCGAGGCGCGCCAGTGGGTTCCGCACCCGGCGGTGCTGCGGCACGCGTCGGCGTTCGTGACGTCGGCGGGCATGGGCAGCGTGATGGAGGCGTTCTACTGCGGGACCCCGCTGGTCCTGGTGCCGATGCACGGAGAGCAGGAGGTCAACACGGAACGGGTGGTGGAGCTGGGCCTCGGCGTCCGGATCCCGCGCGCGGAGGTGACGCCCGAGTCGATCCGCGACGCGGTCGTGGCGGTGGCCGCGGACGAAGGCATCGGCGCACGCATGCGCGCGATGCGCGACCACACCCACGAAGGCGGCGGCGCGGTCACGGCCGCCGACCGCCTCCTCGCCTGCGCCGAAACGCCATGAACGACTCTTTCCTGTCGTCTGGCGACATGAAAGAGTCGTTCATGGCGTCGGGGTCTCAGCCCGAGTCGCGCTTCCCCATCAGGGAGAACGCGACCACCAGAGCCACCGCGACCCACGTCAGCAGCGTCCCCCCACCGGTCAGCGGACCCAGGTACGTCGCCGAGTCCGTCTTCAGCTGAGCGGTGCTCAACTGCTCCGCCGCCGAGGCCGGGAAGTACGCCAGGATGTCGCGCTGGACCCACGCCGGCAGCAGCGCGCCGAGGATCGCCGGGGCGAAGATGAAGCCGATCGCCGTCGCGATCGCGCCCGCCGCGCTGCGCATCATCACGCCGAACGACAGCGCCAGCAGCGCGAACGCCGCGAACTCCGCGCCCCAGCCGAGCAGGCTGCGCAGCACGCCCGGGCCGCCGAGGCCCAGCGTCGGGATGGCCGGGTTGATGCCGAGGACCAGCTGGCCGACGAAGAACGCCGCCGCCGCGAACAGGGTGCCGAGCACGAACGCCAGCAGCCCGACGACCACGGCCTTCGAGATCAGGACGCGGCCGCGGTGCGGGGTGATGGCCAGGGTGAGGCGCATCATCCCGGTCGCGTACTCACCGGACACGGCGAGCACCCCGAGCACCGCGATGAGGATCAGGCCGAGGTTCATCCCGACCATGCTGGTGCCGGCCGAGTCGAAGTCCGCCGTCTGCCCGGCGGGCAGGTTCTTGTAGTCCTGTTCGGTCAGGAAGCTGAACAGCACGGAGAACCCGACGCTGACGACCGCCGCGGCGATGACGACGACCCAGGTCGACCGGACCGACTTGAGCTTGGTCCACTCCGCCGCGAGCGTGTTGCCGATGCCCGGCGACGTCTTCGTTTCCGGCAGTGAAGCCGTTGCGGTGGTCACGTTATTCAGTCCCTTCCGACGCGAGCGCCCGCACCGTCTCGAGTACCTTTTCCTCCGCCGGCGGCCCGCCGTTGTGCGAGCGGTACTGCACGCTGTCCTTGGTGAGGTCCATGAACGCGGCCTCGAGGCTCGCGCGGACCGGCGTGAGCTCGTGCAGCCCGAGCCGGCGCTCCAGCGCGAGGTCGCCGATCTCCGGCGCGTCCAGGCCGACGACGTTGAGCGAGCCGTCGTCCAGCTTCGTCACCTTGCCGCCCGCCCGCTCGAGGGCTTCGGCGAGCTCGGCGACCTGCGGCGAGACGACGTGGACGTGGCTGCGCGCGCTGCGCTGGGTGAAGTCCGCGATCGGCATGTCGGCGATGAGCTCGCCGCGGCCGATCACGATGACGTGCGCGGCGGTCTCTTCCATCTCGTTCATCAGGTGGCTCGACACGAAGACCGTCCGCCCCTCGGCGGCGAGGTCCTGCATCAACGTCCTGATCCAGTAGATGCCCTCGGGGTCGAGGCCGTTGACCGGCTCGTCGAACAGCAGCGTCGGCGGGTCGCCCAGCAGCGCGGTCGCGATGCCGAGCCGCTGGTACATGCCGAGGGAGAAGTTGCCGACCTTCTTGCCCGCGACGTCGGTGAGGCCGACGGTGTCGAGCACCTCGTCGACGCGCTTGCGCGGGATGCCGCCGGCCTGCGCCACCCACTGCAGGTGCCGGTACGCCGTGCGCGCGCCGTGGACGGCCTTCGCGTCGAGCAGCGCCCCGACCTCCCGCATCGGCGCGGGCAGGTCCCGGTAGGCCTTGCCGTTGACCGTGACCGAGCCGCCGCTGGGGGCGTCCAGGCCGAGGATCATCCGCATCGTGGTCGACTTGCCGGCCCCGTTGGGGCCCAGGAAACCGGTCACGACGCCAGGCTTGATGTCGAACGACAGGCCGTTGACGGCGGTCGTGTCCCCGTATCGCTTCGTGAGATCTCGTGCTGTGATCAAGCGCCTGCTCCGTATTCGATCCGGTGTACCTGAGGACGAGTCAACCGGCTGCCCCCGCCGCCGTGCTAGTGCACAAGGTCGCTTGTCGCCACAACCAAAGTTGCAACCCCCGTACGGGTGTGATCTTCCCAGCACCCCGGGTTACCGGCAACTCGGGGGAACGTCAACTTTCGATGGTCGGAAGACGACTTTCGAGGACTCACAACGCTGATCGCCGTGTGCTTGAATCGATCACAGAGAATTCGTCGTCCCTCGTTTCCAAGGAGTTTCCCATGGCCAAAGAACAAGGCGGCCGCCCGTTCGTTTCCCTCGTCATGGGGCTGATCCTCGTCGCGGGCGGGATCGCGATCATCCTCAACGCGGGCGAGCACACGATCGGCGTGCTCGGCGGCGGCGTCACCATCGTCGTGGGCCTGCTGTTCTTCATCCGCAGCGCCACTTCCCGCAAGACGAGCTCCGCGGGGCGCCGTCGTTTCTTCATATCCTGAAAGCACTTTCGGCGGAGCTGAGGCGGCCGTCCTGGTGTCCCGGGGGGGGGGGGGGCCCCGGGCGGCCCCGTCCCGTTAAACATCGTCGGCCCCCC
>NZ_JBFBBZ010000081.1:0-23782 GCF_040682935.1 Amycolatopsis sp. NPDC051061 | reverse complement strand
CCTTAATCCCGTGGGGGGGGTGTTGGGGGGGCGGTCGGGGTGCCGGGGGGGGGGGGGGGCACCAGGACGGCCGCTTCCGTTTACACTTCGTCGGCCCCGAGCGCCATCCGCACCAGATCGTCGACGTCCATATCGCCGAGCCCGTCGTCCTCGGAATCGGCGGAATCCCGCAAAGGGCCGCCGTCCCTCAGCTTCAGCAGCGCCTCCAGCAGCCCCGCCTCGCGGAACCGGGCGACCGGAATGGACGCCAGCGCCGCGCGGATCTCGCGCTCCTCGTCCCCCTCCTCCGAAGCGGCCTGGAGGGACTCCGGGAACAGTTCCTCGCCCACGTAGCCGGCCAGCGCGGCCGGGGTCGGGTAGTCGAAGATCAGCGTCGCCGGCAGGCGGATCCCGCTCGCCGCGCTCAGGCGGTTGCGCAGCTCCACCGCGGTCAGCGAGTCGAAGCCCAGCTCCTTGAACACCCTCAGCGGGTCGACGGTTCCGGCGCCGTAGCCCAGCACCGCCGCCACCTGTGCGCACACCAGGTCCAGCAGCGCCTGGCGCCGGTCGTCGCCGGACGTGCCCGCGAGCCGTTGCCGCAGGTCGGGGCCCGCCTGCGGGGAACCGGCGGCCGTGCGGCGCCGGACGGCGGTCCGGACCACTCCGCGCAGCTGCTCCGGGACCTCGGACGACCCCAGCGCACGGGCGTCGACCAGCATCGGCACCAGCACCGCGTCGGGCGCGCCGAGCGCCGCGTCGAACAGCGCGAGACCCTGATCCGTGGGCAGGGGCGGCAGCCCGGACCGTGCCATGCGCCGCACGTCGGCGTCGGACAGGCTCGCTGTCATACCGCCGGTCGGCAACCACGGGCCCCACGCCAGCGCCAGCGCGGGCAGCCCCGCCGAACGCCGTCGGCGGGCCAAGCCGTCCAGGAAAGCGTTTGCGGCCGCGTAGTTGCCCTGCCCGGGCGCCCCGAGCACGCCCGCGGCCGACGAGAACAGGACGAACGCGGACAAATCGAGGTCTCGCGTCAGTTCGTCCAGGTTGGCCGCCGCGGAAACCTTCGGCCGCAGCACGGTGTCCAGCCGGTCGGGGGTGAGCGTGTCGACGAGCCCGTCGTCGAGCACCCCGGCCGCGTGCACCACCGCGGTCAGCGGGTGCTTCTCCGGCACGTCCGCCAGCAGCGCCGCCAGCGCGTCCCGGTCCGCCGCGTCACACGCGACGACGGTCGTCTCGGCGCCCAGCGAGGACAGCTCGGCCTGCAGCTCCTCGACGCCCTCGGCCGCCGGACCGCGCCGGCTCGCCAGCAGCAGGTGCCGGACGCCGGAATCCGCCAGGTGCCGGGCCAGCACGCGCCCGAGCCCGCCGGTGCCGCCGGTGATCAGCACGGTGCCTTGCGCGTCGAGCGGGGCGGGGACGGTCAGCACGACCTTGCCGACGTGCTTCGCCTGGCTCACGTGCCGGAACGCCGCGGGCGCGCGCCGGACGTCCCAAGCGGTGACGGGGATCGGGGTCAGCACCCCGGCCTCGAACCACTCCAGCAGCCGGTCGAACAGCTCGCGGATCCGGTCGTACCCGGCCTCGACCAGGTCGAACGCCTGGTACCGGACGCCCGGGTGAGCGGCCGCGACGCGCCCGGGGTCGCGCACGTCGGTCTTGCCCATCTCCAGGAAGCGGCCACCGCGCGGCAGCAGCCGCAGCGACGCGTCCACGAAGTCGCCGGCGAGCGAGTCGAGCACGACGTCGACGCCGCGTCCGCCGGTCGCCGCGCGGAACTCGGCTTCGAAATCGAGCGTCCGCGACGACGCGATGTGGTCGGCGGCCAGGCCCGAAGCCCGCAGCGTGTCCCACTTCCCGGCGCTCGCGGTGCCGTACACCTCGGCGCCGAGCTGCCGCGCGAGCTGCACGGCGGCCATGCCGACGCCGCCCGCCGCCGCGTGCACCAGGACGGTCTCGCCGGGCCGCAGATCACCCAGGTCGGTCAGGGCGTAGAGCGCGGTCAGGAACACCACCGGCACCGAAGCGCCCTGCGCGAACGACATCCCGGCGGGCAGCCGGCCGAGCATCCGCTCGTCGACCTCCGCCACCGGCCCGAACGCGCCGCCGAACATGCCCATCACGCGGTCGCCCGGCGCGAACCGGGTGACGCCGGCACCGACGGCCGTGACGACCCCGGCGCCCTCCAGCCCCGGCGGGGTGGCCGGGCCGGGGTACATGCCGAGCGTGTTGAGCACGTCCCGGAAGTTCACGCCGGCCGCGCGCACGGAGATCCGCACGGCTCCCGGCGCCACCGGCTCGGCGAACTCGGGGCACGGCACGACGGTCAGCCCGTCGAGCGTGCCGCGTTCGGCGATGTCAAGCCGCCACTCCCCGGCCGGGACGACCAGCGCGTCCGATTCCTTCATCAGCCGCGCGACCCGGGCCACGCCCGAACGGACCGCGACCTGGTTCTCCCCGGTCGCCAGGGCGAGGGCGGGTTCGGCGGAGCCGTCGGAGTCCACCAGCACGAACCGGCCGGGGTGCTCCGACTGCGCCGAGCGCACCAGGCCCCACACCGCCGCGAGGGCGGGATCGGCCGGTCCGTCGCCGTCTTCGGTGGCGACCGCGCCGGAAGTCAGCAACGCGAGCTTCGCCGCGGCGAAACGATCTTCGGCGAGCCACGTCTGGACGAGCCCGAGCGCGTCGTGCGTCGCCTCCCGCGCGGGCCGCGTCGCGAAGGGAATGACGACGACGTCCGGGACGTCGGTGAGACTGTCGAGCGAGTCGACGACCGTCCACGACGGATCTGTGCCGTCGCCGTCGTAGCCGGGCCAGGTGAGCCGGTACAGCGCGTCCGGCCGGGTCGTGAGCTGGTCCGGGGAGAACTCCCGCAGGGCCAGGGAATCCACAGTGGCCACGGCCCGGCCGGTGGAGTCGGCGATCGTGATCGCGAGGGACTCGGCGCCGGTCTTGGCGAGCCGCACCCGCAGGGCGCGCGCCCCTTCGGCGTGCAGCGACACCCCGCGCCAGGAAAACGGCAGCCTGCCGTTCGGAGCGGGGGCGAACGGCAGGAACGCCGCCGCGTGCAGGACCGCGTCGAGCAGCGCCGGGTGCAGCCCGAACGCACCGTCCGCGGCAGCGGCGTTTTCGGGGAGCTCGACCTCGGCGTAGACGTCCTCGCCGTGCCGCCAGGCCTTCCGCAGGCCCTGGAAGACCGGTCCGTAGCCGAACCCGCTGTCCGCGAGCTGGTCGTAGAGTCCTTCGGTATCAACGGTTTCCGCGCCCGCGGGCGGCCACGCGGCGAGGTCCTCGCCGCGTGCGGGCAGCCCCGGTGTCAGCACGCCACTCGCGTGCAGCGTCCACGGGCTGTCCGGGGCCGCGTCCTCGGGGCGTGAGTGGATGGTCAGCGTGCAGGCCCCGGACTCGTCCGGTGGGCCGGTCAGGACCTGGAGCCGGACACCGCCGGTCTCGGGCAGCACCAGCGGTGCCCCCAGCGTCAGCTCCTCGACCTGCGTGCGGCCGGCGCGGTCGCCCGCGTGGACGGCGAGTTCGACGAACGCCGTCCCGGGGAAGAGCACCGAACCGCCGATGCCGTGGTCGGCGAGCCAGGGGTGGGTCCGCAGCGAGATCCGTCCCGTGCTCAGGACCCCGGCGGACCCGGCCAGTTCGGCGGTGGCGCCGAGGAACGGGTGCGGGCTGGCCGCGAGCCCCGCGGTAGCGACGTCGCCGGTGCGTCCCGCCGTGGGCCAGAACCGGCGGCGCTGGAAGGCATAGGTCGGCAGGTCGACCCGGGTGCCGGCCGGGTTCAGCGCTGCCCAGTCCGGAGAAAAGCCGTGAACGTGGGCTTCCGCCACGGCGGTCAGAAGGGTTTCGACGTCCGGTCGCTTCCGTCGCTGGGTTGCGGTCACGAAGACGGTGTCCTCGACGCAGTCGGAGACCATCGCCGAGAGCACCGCGTCCGGCCCCAGCTCGACGAACCGGGTGACACCGGAGGAGGCGAGCCGGGCGACGCCGTCGGCGAAGCGGACCGCGTCCCGCACGTGCCGGACCCAGTGCTCGGGCGAGCGCAGTTCGGCGGCGGTGGCGAGCCGGCCGGTGACGTTCGAGACCACGCCGATCCGGGGGTCCTGATAGGACAGTCCGGCGGCGACCTCGCGGAACCGCGCGAGCATCGGGTCCATCAGCGGGGAGTGGAACGCGTGGCTGGTGCGCAGCCGCTTGGTCTCCCGGCCCCGCTGGGTGAAGTGCGCGGCGATGCCGAGGACGTCGTCTTCGACGCCGGACACGACGACCGAGGCGGGACCGTTGACGGCGGCGATCCCGGCCGACGCGGTGAGCAGCGGCCGGACCTCCTCTTCGGTCGCACGCAGGGCCACCATCGCGCCGGTCGCGGGCAGCTCCTGCATGAGCCGGCCGCGCGCGGCGACCAGCGTGCAGGCGTCCGCCAGGGTCAGCACGCCCGCGACGTGGGCGGCCGCCAGCTCGCCGATCGAGTGGCCCATGACGAAGTCCGGCGTCAAGCCCCACGACTCCAGCAGGCGGAACAGCGCGACCTCGACCGCGAACAGCGCGGGCTGGGTGAAGCGGGTCTGGTCGAGCTGCGCGCCGCCCTCGGCGATCACTTCCCGCAGCGGGACGTCGAGCTCGGCGTCGAAGAGCGCACAGGCCGCGTCGAAGGCCTCGGCGAACACGGGGAACTCCTCGCGCAGCGCGAGTCCCATGCCCGCGCGCTGGGCGCCCTGGCCGGTGAAGAGGAACGCCGAACGGCCCTCGTCCGAGACGCGGCCGCGCAGGAGTCCGGGGCCTTCGCCGCCCTCGGCCAGCAGTCGCAGGTTCTCGAGGGCGGTGTCCCGGTCGGGCGCGAGCAGGACGGCCCGGTGGTCGAACGCGGCCCGGGTGGCCAGCGCGGAACCGATGCCGTCGAGCCCGTGTTCCGCCACCGGAAGCAGCGCGGCGGCCTGGGCGGCCAGCGCCGCTTCGGTGTGGCCGGACAGGGGCCACAGCGTCGATCTGTCCACAATAGACTTCGACGGCGACTCGGCGGGAGCCTGCTCCAAGACGACGTGCGCGTTGGTGCCGCTGAAGCCGAACGCGGACACCGCGGCCCGGCGTGGCCGTCCCGCCTCGGGCCAGGCGACCGGCTCGGTCAGCAGCCGGACGTTCCCGGCGGTCCAGTCGACGCGCTCCGACGGGACGTCGGCGTGCAGCGTGCGCGGCAGCACCTCGTGGTCGAGGGAGAGGACCATCTTGAGCACGCCGGCAACTCCGGCGGCGGCCTGGGTGTGCCCGAGGTTCGACTTGATCGCGCCGAGCCACAAAGGACGCTCGCGGTCCTGCCCGTAGGTGGCGAGCAGGGCTTGGGCCTCGATCGGGTCGCCGAGCCGCGTGCCGGTGCCGTGCGCCTCCACGGCGTCCACATCGGACGGTGCGAGGCCGGCGTCGGCGAGCGCGGCGAGGATGACGCGTTGCTGCGAAGGGCCGTTCGGGGCGGTGAGACCGTTGCTCGAGCCGTCCTGGTTGACCGCCGAGCCGCGCAGTACCGCCAGCACGCGACGCCCGTTGCGCTGGGCGTCGGAAAGCCGTTCCAGCACCAGGATCCCGGCGCCCTCCGACCAGCCGGTGCCGTCGGCGGCGTCACCGAAGGCCTTGCAGCGGCCGTCTTCGGCCAGCCCGCGCTGCCGGCTGAACTCCACGAACCCGGCGGGAGTCGACATCACGGTGACGCCGCCGGCCAGCGCCAACGAGCACTCGCCCGACCGCAGCGACTGCGCCGCGAGGTGCAGGGCGACCAGCGAAGACGAGCACGCCGTGTCGACCGTGACGGCCGGGCCTTCGAGCCCGAAGGTGTAGGACACCCGGCCGGACAGCACGCTCGCCGCGTTGCCGGTGCCGAGGTGCCCGGCGACATCGTCGGCCGAGTCCCGCAGCAGCGACGAGTAGTCCTGGCCGTTGGTCCCGGCGAAGACGCCGGTCCGGCTGCCGCGCAGTGCCGCCGGGTCGAGGCCCGCGCGTTCGAAGGCCTCCCAAGCGGTCTCGAGCAGCAGCCGCTGCTGCGGGTCCATGGCGACGGCCTCGCGCGGCGACACCTCGAAGAACTCCGGGTCGAACCCGGCCGCGTCGTCGAGGAAGCCGCCTTCCCGCGTGTAGCAGGTGCCGGGGTGGTCGGGGTCCGGGTGGTAGAGCGTGTCGAGGTCCCAGCCGCGGTCGCCGGGGAACGGCGAGATGACGTCGCGGCCGGCTTCGAGGAGCTCCCACAGCTGCTCGGGCGTGGTGACGCCGCCGGGGAACCGGCAGCTCATCGCCACGATCGCGATCGGCTCGTCTCTCGCCCGGGTGGTCGGCTCGGTGGGCTCGAGGTCGGCCGCGCCGAGCAGGTGCTCGGCGAGCGCGCGCGGCGTCGGGTGGTCGAAGATGAGCGTCGAGGGCAGGGTCAGGCCGGTCTCGCGGCCGAGGGCGTTGCGCAGTTCGACCGCGGTCAGCGAGTCGAACCCGAGGTCGGCGAAGGGTCGATCGGCGCGCACGGACGCCGTCGACGAATGCCCGAGCACGGTGGCCACCTGCGCGCGGACGAGGTCGAGGGCGGCGGGCAGCCCGGCCAGGCCGGCCGGCGGGCCGCCACGTTTTCCGGTGAGCCCGCCGAGCAGTGGCCGGGTGCTGTCCAGGTCGTCGACGGCGAAGTCGATCGGCACGACCACCGCGTCGGATCCGGCGATCGCGCGGTCGAACAGCCGCAGCGCGTCGCCGGCGGGCAGCGGCCGGATGCCGCCTTGGCGCAGGCGGGCGACGTCGGCGTCGCTCAGCTGCCCGGTCATCCCGCCGTCGGGGACCCAGGGGCCCCAGGCCAGCGACACCGCGGGCAGCCCGTTCGCTCGCCGGTGCTCGGCGAGTGCGTCGAGGAAAGTGTTGCCCGCCGCGTAGTTGCCCTGCCCCGCGCCGCCGAGAACCCCGGCGGCGGACGAGAACACGACGAACGCGGACAGTCCCTCGGTGAGTTCGTGCAGGTGCCAGGCCGCGTCGAGCTTGGGGCGCAGCACGGCGTCGAGGCGCTCGGGGGTCAGCGAAGAGACGACGCCGTCGTCGAGTACTCCGGCCGCGTGCACCACCGCGTCGAGCGGGCCGACCTCGCCGAGCAACGTGGCGAGGGCTTGCCGGTCGGTGACGTCACACGCGGCGAGGACCACTTCGGCGCCTTCGGCCGCCAGTTCGGCCTCGAGGTCCCGCGCACCCGGCGCGTCCGGTCCACGCCGGCTCACGAGGACGAGCCGGCGCACGTCGTGCTTGCGGACCAGGTGCCGGGCCAGTTCGCCGCCGAGCGAACCGGCGCCACCGGTGATGAGCACGGTCCCTTCGAGACGGACGCCGGGCTCGTCCGAAGTGGACTCGACGAGCCGGGGCACGGTGATTTCGCCGTCGGCGTAGGTGGCTTCCGGCTCCTCCGTGACGAACGCGGCGGGCAGCTCGGCGGCGTCGGCCAGGACGAACCGGCCGGGGTGCTCGGCCTGGGCGGAGCGGACCAGCCCCCGCACCGCGGCACCGGCGAGTCCCCGGGTGACGAAGACCAGCTTGGACTTCGCGTAGCGGCCATCGGAGAGCCAGGTCTGCAGCACTTCCAGGACTTCTCGCACCTGGCCGTGGGCGGAGTCGACGACGTCGCCGTCGGCCTCGCACCGGAAGTAGACCACCGGTGGGATGTCGGAGCCCAGCTCGTGCCAGCCGACGGCCGGGCTGGTGGCGGTCGCCGGAACCCGCTCGACGCGGTACAGCGCACCGGCCGGCTTGACGGCCCGCTGCCCGTCGAGCCAGTAGCGCTCCCGCTGGAAAGCGTACGTCGGCAGGTCGACGACCCGCGCGCCACGGCCGGCGAACACCGCGGCCCAGTCCGGGCTGAACCCGGCGATGTGCAACCGTCCGACGGCTTCGGTGAACGTGCGCACCTCGTCGCGGTCCCGGCGCAGGACCGGGACGACCAGCGCGTCCGGCACGCAGTCCCCGGCCATCGCGGCGGCCGCGCCGCCCGGCCCGGGCGTGACGAACCGGGTCACCCGATTTTCGGCGAGCCAGCGCATCCCGTCGTGGAACCGGACGGTGGCGCGGACGTGCTCGACCCAGTACGCCGCGGAGGCGACGTCCGACGGCTCACCGGTCACATTGGACACCACGGGAATCTTCGGCGCCGCATAGGAAACGGTCTTCGCGACCGCGAGGAAGGCGTCCAGGATCGAGTCCATGTGCGGCGAGTGGAACGCGTGGCTGACCCGCAGCCGCTTCGACCCGGCGAACCGCGCGGCGATCTCCTCGACGGCGTCGACGTCACCGGAGACGACCACGGCCTCGGGCCCGTTGACCGCCGCGATGGCGACGCCCTCGCGGAGCAACGGCCGGACCTCGTCCTCGGTGGCGCGCAGGGCGGCCATCGCCCCCTCCGCCGTCACGGACTGCATGAGGCGAGCACGAGCGGCGACGAGCCGGCACGCGTCTTCGAGTGAGAACACCCCGGCGACGTGCGCGGCGGCCAGCTCGCCGATCGAGTGGCCCATGACGAAGTCCGGGGTCAGTCCCCACGACTCCAGCAGGCGGAAGAGCGCGACCTCCACGGCGAACAGCGCGGGCTGGGTCACCTCGGTGCGGTCCAAGTCGCCGCCGTCGAAGATCAGCTCGCGCAGTCCGGTGAAGCCCGCGCAGATCTCGTCGAAGGCTTCGGCGAAGAGGGGGAAGGCCGCGTACAGCTCGCGACCCATGCCCGGCTGCTGCGCTCCCTGGCCGGCGAACACGAAAGCCGTCTTGCCCGAGGTGGTTTCGCCGACGGACGCCAGCTCGACCAGCCCTTCACGCAACTCTTCGGCCGTCTCCGCCAGCACGAAGGCACGGTGCTCGAACGCCGCCCGCGTGGTGGCCAGCGAATAAGCGACGTCCACGGGCCGGTGGCTGTCTACATGAGACAGTAAACGGGCGGCCTGCTCGCGAAGCGCCTCCGGGCTCTTCGCCGACAGGACCGCGGGCACCAACCCGGCCGAACCTCCGGGCTCAGCGGGTTCGAGTGCGGGTGCCTGCTCGATGATCGTGTGCGCGTTGGTGCCGCTCACGCCGAACGACGAGACCCCGGCGCGGCGCGGCCGCTCGCCCGCCGGCCACGCGACGGCTTCCTGCAGCAGCTCGACCTCACCGGCGTCCCAGTCCACTTCGGACGAGGGCACCTCGGCGTGGAGGGTGCGCGGCAGCAGCTCGTTGCGCAGCGCCATGACCATCTTGATCACGCCGCCGACGCCGGCCGCCGCCTGCGTGTGGCCGAAGTTCGACTTCGCGGAGCCCAGCCACAGCGGCGCCCCGCCCGCGCGTTCACGGCCGTAGGTCGCCAGCAGGGCCTGCGCCTCGATCGGGTCGCCCAGCGTGGTCCCGGTGCCGTGGCCCTCGACGACGTCGACGTCCGCGGTGGACAGCCCGGCGTCGGCGAGCGCGGCGCGGATGACCCGCTGCTGCGAAGGGCCGTTCGGCGCGGTGAGCCCGCTGCTCGCGCCGTCGGAGTTGACGGCCGAGCCGCGCACCACCGCGAGCACCGGGTGGCCGTTGCGGCGCGCGTCGGAAAGCCGTTCCAGGAGCAGGAAACCGGCACCCTCGCCCCAGCCCGTGCCGTCGGCGGCGTCGGCGTAGGAGCGGCACCGGCCGTCCGGCGAAAGACCGCGTTGCCGGCTGAACCCGATGAACGTCACCGGCGTCGACATCACCGCGACACCGCCCGCCAGCGCCAGCGAGCAGTCACCGCGCCGCAGCGCTTGCGCGGCCCAGTGCAGTGCGACCAAAGAAGACGAGCACGCCGTGTCGACGGTGACGGCCGGGCCTTCGAGCCCGAAGGTGTAAGCCACCCGGCCGGAGGCGATGCTGGCGGCACTTCCGTTGCCCACATAGCCTTCGAGGCTCGCGGGCAGGTCGGTCAGGCGCGTGGCGTAGTCGTTGTACATCACCCCGGCGAACACGCCGGTGCTGCTGCCGCGCAGCGACGCCGGGTCGATGCCACCGCGTTCGAAGGCCTCCCAGGCCGTCTCGAGCAGCAGCCGCTGCTGCGGGTCGATCGTCTGCGCCTCGCGCGGGGAGATGCCGAAGAACTCCGGATCGAACTCGTCCGCGTCGTGCAGGAAGCCGCCCTGGCGGGTGTAGCACTTCCCGGCGCGCTCCGGATCGGGGTCGTAGAGCGCGTCGAGGTCCCAGCCGCGGTTGACGGGGAACCCCGAGATCGCGTCGCGGCCCGACGCCACGACGTCCCAGAGGTCCTCCGGCGAGCGGACGCCACCAGGGTAGCGGCAGCTCATCCCCACGATCGCGATCGGCTCGTGCTCCCGGTCCTCCGCGTCGCGCAGCCGCTCGCGCGTCCGGTAGAGGTCCGCGGTGACCTTCTTGAGGTATCCGCGCAGCTTGTCGTCGTCGCTCATACGTTTTCTCCATGGGTGGACCGCACGGCGCGTTCGAGGACGTCCGCCGCCCGTTTCGCGCCCCCGGACGCCTTGATGGCGGCTCGCATCCCGGCGACCTCGGCCGCCACGGCCGCGTCCGCCGCGACGGCCAGGACGGCGTCGCGCACGTCGTCCCCGGTCACGTCGTCGAGCAGCGCGCGGCCCAGCCCCAGCCGCTCGACCTGCTGCGCCGTCACCCGCGCCTCCGGCCGCTGCGGCACGGCGACCACGGGGACGCCGTGGCCGAACGCGTCCATCAGTGAGCCCGTCCCCGCCTGGCAGACGACGACGTCGGTGTGCGGCAGGACCGCGCGGTGGTCGAGCCAGGAGTGCAGCTCGACGTTGTCGGGCATGGCCGCCGCGAGGTCGTCGCCGACGTGCCCGGCGGTGGTCATCACGACCCGCCAGCCGGTGCCCGCGAACGCCTGGCCGCACGCGGTGAAGAACCCGGGGTTGCTGTTGGAGGAGGTGCCCAGCGAGACCAGCACGACGGGGACGTCCTCGGCCGGCGCGGCCCAGCCGTCGGCGGCCGCGCCGTCGTCGCCGGTCGGTCCGACGAACACGAACTCGTCGCCGAAGCACTCCGGGCGGGGCTGGAAAGCGCGGGGCACGAACACTAGGTTCGCCACGACCTCGGCCTCCTCGGTGGGCAGGGCGGCCAGGCCGGATTTCGCGAGCAGCGTCGTGATGCGCTCGCCGCAGGCGGCCAGCACGGGGTGCGCGGGATCGAGCGACGGGCCTTCGAGCTCGGTCTCGCTGCCGTTGAGGGGAACCTCGTCGTTGCCGCCGAACCCGGCGAACAGGCGGACGACCCCGCACCCGGCGCGCCGCGCGACCAGCGCGCCGACGTCGGTGCTCAGCACGTCCTGGACCACGAGGTCCACCGGGCGGTCCGCGAACTCCGGCCACGCGGTGGCGAGCGGGGCGTAGGCCTCGTCGAGGTAGTGCGCGAGGACCTCGGCGAGGTCGTCGGCGGTGTGGACGTCCGGCATCGACTCCGGGAAGGCGGAGGGGTAGGTCAGCACCCGCGCGCCGGTTTCCGCGACCACGCCGGCGAACCGTTCGGCGACCACGTACGACACTTCGTGCCCGCGCGAAAGCAGCTCGCGCACGACCGGCAGCGTCGGCCGGATGTGACCGAAGCCCGGGAAACTGAAGAAGGCGACATGCCCGCCGGAGACGTCCACGCCGGTCACCCTAGGTCGGCCGGGGGCACCCACCGGGCCCTGCACAGGAAATCCGATGATTCGCCTAGTGCTGCGGGGTTCCGGTGCCCGGGCGTGCGATCGTCCCGCGGCTCGAGTGCGGCGGCGCCGGAGGTCCCCCATGACGCATTCGCGACGCCCGGCGCGCGCCCGGAGGAAGCGGCGCCCCGGAAAAGACCAGCATTCCTCCTAGTTTCTCCTCGCTACAAATAGGACATCCCGTCCGCCGGCCACGCGAGGTGAAAATCCATGGAGCGTCACACTGGAACCGGCTTGCTCCGCAAACCGGACGTGACGTTGCCACACCGGCTCGCCAGGTCCGCCGCCGCCACCGACGGGGTCGCGACCCCGAACGCCGTCGTGGCCAAGTGGATCGACGACCGCAACCTCGCCCACCGCCACGAAGTCCGCCGCATCGAGTTCGGCGAGCTCCGGCAGTGGGGTTTCGACCCCGGCTCCGGGAACCTGTGCCACGAAAGCGGTCGCTTCTTCGGCGTCGAAGGGCTGGCGGTCGACACCGACCACGGGCCCGTCACGCACTGGTCGCAGCCGATCATCAACCAGCCGGAAATCGGTATCCTGGGCATCCTCGTCAAGGAGATCGACGGCGTCCTGCACTGCCTGATGCAGGCGAAGTCCGAGCCGGGCAACGTCAACGGCGTCCAGGTCTCGCCGACGGTCCAGGCGACCAAGAGCAACTACACCCGCGTGCACGGCGGACGGCCGGTCCCCTACCTGGACCACTTCCGCGACCCGGACCCGGAAACCGTGCTCGCCGACGTCCTGCAGTCCGAGCAGGGTTCCTGGTTCTACCGCAAGCGCAACCGGAACATGATCGTCGAGGCCGCGGAGTTCGCCGATGAGAGCGACCTGCCCGACGACTTCCGCTGGCTCACCCTCGGCCAGCTCCACGAGCTGCTCAAGCAGGACAACCTGGTCAACATGGACGCCCGCACGGTGCTGTCCTGCATGCCGGCCGGGCTCGAGGGCCACGAGGCCGACGCCGTCAGCGACCTCGCCGCGGCCGTCGCGCGGTCGTCGGCCCAGCCGACCGGCAGCCTCCACACGCGCACCGAGGTGCTCAGCTGGATCACCTCGCGCCAGGCCCAGCACGTCGTGCGCACCAGCCCGCTCCCGCTGGGCGAGGTCGCGAACTGGGTCCGGACCCCGGCCGAGATCTCGCACGAACTCGGCCTGTTCTTCAGCATCATCGCCGTCGACATCACCACCAACGGGCGCGAAGTCGCGCAATGGACCCAGCCGCTGGTCCGGCCGCACGGCGCGGGCGTGGTGGCCCTGCTGGTGAAACGCGTCGACGGAGTCCTGCACGCGCTGCTCAACGCGCGGGTCGAGCCCGGCTACCTCGACGTGGTGGAGCTCGCCCCGACCGTGCAGTGCACCCCGGACAACTACGTGCTCACCCCGCCCGCGGACCGGCCGCCGTTCCTCGACATGGTGCTGGGCAGACGCGACGACCAGGTGCTCTTCTCCGCCCAGCTGTCCGAAGAAGGCGGCCGGTTCCACCACGCGTACAGCGACTACCAGATCATCGAGGTCCCCGCGGACTTCCCGGACGCCGGGCTGCCCGACTTCCGGTGGCTCACCCTGAACCAGCTCAACGAGCTGCTGCGGCACAGCCACTACGTCAACGTGCAGGCCCGCAGCCTGATCGCGTGCCTGCGGGGGCTCCGGTGAGCCGGGCCCTGCGGCTCGGCGCGCTGGGCTGCTCGTCGATCGCCGCGCGGCGCACGCTGCCCGCCGCGGCCGCGGTGGCGGAACTGGCGTTGACCGCCGTCGCGGCCCGCTCGCCGGAGAAGGCCGCGGAGTTCGCCCGCCGCTTCCACGCCACCGCGATGACCTACGACGAGCTGCTGGAGAGCACCGACGTCGACGCCGTGTACGTCTCCCTGCCGACCAGCCTGCATCACGAGTGGGCCAGGAAGGCTTTGCTGGCCGGGAAACACGTACTGTGCGAGAAGCCGCTCACGCTCGACCTCGAGCAGGCCGAAGACCTGGCCGCGTTGGCCACCCGGCAGAACCTGGTGCTGCGCGAGAACTTCACGTTCATCCACCACCCCCAACACATGCGGGTGCGCGAACTGCTCGACGCCGGCCGGCTCGGCGAGCTCCGGACGTTCACCGCCTCGTTCGGCATCCCGCCGCTGCCCGCCGACGACATCCGCTACCAGCCGTCGCTCGGCGGTGGGGCCCTGCTCGACGTCGGGGTCTACCCGCTGCGCGCCGCCCTCTTCCTGCTGGGCCCCGATCTCCGGGTCACCGGCGCCACCCTGCGGTTCGACGAGGGCGGCGTGGACATCGCCGGGCACGCGCTGCTCACCTCGGCGAGCGGGGTCACCGCGTCCCTCGACTTCGGTTTCCAGCACAGCTACCGCTCGCGGTACGAGCTCTGGGGCAGTGCCGCCGCGCTGTCGCTGGACCGCGCCTTCACGCCGCCGCCGGGCCGGCAACCGATACTGCGCATCGAAGAACAGGACCACGTCGAAGAGCTCTGGCTGTCCCCGGCGCACCAGTTCGAGCTGTCCCTGCGCTCGTTCGCCGTCGCCGCGCTGGCCGGGCGCGACGAGTCCGAAGCGGCCTGGCTTTCCTCTTCCGTGGACATCGCGCGGCTCGCCGACGAAGTGTTCTCGAACGCGGCCGGGGTGTCCGACGACCGGGTGGTGACCCCCTGATGGAGATCATCGGAAACGGCTTCATCGCGCACCACACCGCGCAGTACTTCGGCGACCGGTACCCGGACGTCACCCTCATCGCGGCGGGCGTGTCCACGGTGCTCGTCAGCGACGTGTCCGCGTTCCAGCGCGAGTCCACCCTGGTCTACGACGTGATCGAGCGCTGCCGGGCGACCGGCCGCACGGTGATCTTCCTATCCACCGCCTCGACCGGCATGTACGGCGCCGACCAGTCGGTCGGCAGCGAGGGCGGCGCGGTCTTCCCGCTCACCCCCTACGGCCGGCACAAGCTGTGCCTCGAACACGTCTGCGCGCTGTCCGGCGCGCGGTGGCTCGTCCTGCGGCTGTCCCACATCGTCGGGCCCGGCCAGGCGTCGCACCAGCTGCTGCCGTCCCTGACGCGCCAGGTGCTCTCGGGCTCGGTCACGCTGCACTCCGGGGTCTCCCGCGACCTGCTCGACGTCGGCGACATGATGCGGATGATCGACTCGCTGCTCGGCCAGGGCATCCGGGACGAGGTCGTCAACGTGGCGTCGGGCCGGTCCGAGGCCATCGAGGACATCGTCGACGGGCTGGAAGAGCGGCTCGGCACGCGGGCCGAGCGCAAGCTGGTGGACATGCCGGCCAAGCGCGGCGAGGTGCGGATCGAGAAGCTGCGGTCCCTGGTCACGGGGTTCGACGACTTCGGCATCGGCCCCGGCTACCTGAAGCTGCTGCTGGACCGCAACGTCGACGAGCTGGCCGAGAACGCCCGCCGTCACCTCGAGGCGGCGGCCGTCAGCGCCTGAGCGCCTCTGTCCCCTGTGGACGGTTCGTCCCGTCCTTCTTCGTGGAAGCGGCACGACGTCCGGCGCACCGTACTGGGGGCTGGGCGCACCGGACGTCGTACCTCGCAGGCGGGAGGGGGGAGTGCTCCCGCCGGGTCTTCGGCCGCGCCCGCTCAGGGCGGCGTGGCGCGGGAGGAGTCCGGCTCGTCACCGCGCGCCCGCGCGACGCCGCCGCCGTCCGCGAGTTCGATCATCGGTTTCCCCCTCCCGCTCGGGCGCGCCCGAGCGGCGCCCCCGGTGATCAGCTAACCGGCCCGGGTCGTGCCACGGCTAGCGGAAAAGGTCGCTGACCGTGACAACCTAAGTTGATCGTTCTCCGGATGAGTAGTCCACGAATGGAGTAGGAAGCATCTCCCGAATTGCGCTCCCCCGTGTTTCGGGCGGACATTCCCGCGGCGGAAGAATGCCATTGCTCCGAATGCCGCACCCGGTACGCGAGGGCAGGCTCGGCGGCCGCTCGTACCACATCCGACCTGGTGGTATTGACCACGCGGGCGGCGCGTACCTAGCGTTCGGCGACCCCACCCCCGCGGACACGTGCCGCCGCCACGCACGTCGCCGCCCTCCCCGAGGAGGCGCCATGTTGTCCAGGCGTACCTTCGTCACCGCGGGCCTCGCCGCCGCGGTGACCAGCGCGCCGCTGTGGTCGGCCGTCACCGCGCCGAAAGCGCGGGCCGCGGCGGCACTGCCGTTGACGCTGAAGAACAATTCCGGCACCGGAACCGTCTACGCCTACGTCAGCGGGGCGGACAGTTCCGGCTGGCCCGGTTTCGTCACAGCCGACGGCCAGTTCCACCGGCTGTCCAACCCGTCCTCGCCGGTGACGCCGATCCCGGACTACGCCATCCCGCTGGGCGGCTCCGGGTCGCAGGTCACCGTGACGCTGCACGACTACATCATCGGCGGGCGGGTCTGGTTCTCGGCGGACAAGAGAATCCAGTTCTTCGTCAACCCGGGCCCTGGTCTGGTCCAGCCGGGCTTCACCAGTTCGGACCCGAACTGGCAGACGAACTGGACGTTCTGCGAGTTCACCTACAACAGCGCGAACCTCTACGCGAACATCAGCTACGTCGACATGGTGGCGCTGCCGGTGTCGATGGCCACCACGGGAGCGGCCGGCGCGCAGTCGGTCAGCCCGTTGCCCGACGGCGCGCTCGCGGCGATCGCGGACGGGCTGCGCGCCCAGCACAACACCGACGGGGCGCCGTGGGACCAGCTGGTCGTCACCGACGCCTCGGGCAAGGTGGTGCGGGCGCTCGCGCCGGGCCACTCCCCCACGGACTTCGGGGGCTACTGGACGAACTACCTGAACGCGGTCTGGGACCACTACCGCTCGACGCCGTTGACGATCAACGGCCAGGGCAGCATCGGCGCCTACACGGGCACGGTCAGCGGCGACACGATCGTGTTCGGCGGCCTGAACACCAACGGCGTGCCGTTCACCAAGCCGAGCGCGATCGACATCTTCGGCTGCGCGAGCGGGCCGCTGTACAACTCCGGCGGGGACGCGCGCGGCGCGATCGCCGCGCGCCTCGCCGCCGCGCTCAACCGCAGCAGCCTGCTCGTCGCCGGCGGCAACAACCAGCCCGACGGCGTCCCGCCCGCCCAGTACTACAAGGACCCCACGACGAACCACTACGCGCGGCTGGTCCACCAGCACGCGACGATCGGCTACGCCTTCCCGTACGACGACGTCGGCCCGACGGGTGCCCAGCCGGTCGACGGCCACCTCCAGGACCCCGCGCCGACGTCGTGGACGGTCGCACTGGGCCCGGGCGCGGGCGGCGGCACGACGCCCCCGACCGGTGGCGGTGTGAGCGCGTACTCCACGATCCAGGCGGAGTCCTTCAGCGCCCAGAGCGGCACGCAGAACGAGGCCTGCAGCGAAGGCGGCACCGACGTCGGCTGGATCGCCGGCGGTGACTGGCTGAAGTACAGCGGCATCGACTTCGGGTCGAGCTCACCGCGCCAGTTCGTCGCCCGCCTGGCATCGGGTGCGGCGGCCGGGGTGAGCGGCGCGATCCTGGCCCGCCTGGACAGCACATCGGGCCCGGTGCTCGCGGAGATCGACTTCGGCGGCAACGGCGGCTGGCAGCAGTGGCAGACGGTGCCGGCGAACATCGCCGGATCGGCGACGGGAGTGCACGACGTCTACCTGACGTTCGGGGGCGGCTCGTCGGACTTCGTGAACATCAACTGGTTCACCTTCACGCGGTGACGTCCGGAGGTCACCCAATTCGTACAGGTGTTCAGGCGGCAACCACCCGAAATCGAGCGAACAAACCGCGGCCGGGCAAGTAGAATCAGAACCACGGTGCCGACTCCTACCACTTCGGGGAATCAGACATCGCAGGAACCGGCGAGGCCGAACCCCAGCCGCAGCCGGGCGACGCAGGACCTCGCCGGTTCCTTCTAAACTTCAAGAACAGAAAAAACGCACACATGCGAAAGCCGCCGCACCGGGAAACCGGGCGGCGGCTTTTCGGTTTTGCGGCGATCAGTCGCCCTGAACGGTCCCGCCGTCCTCGGTGCCGCCACCGGCGCAGTTGTACGGCGACGCACCGTCGGCCTCGTGCTCACCCGGCGAAAGCACCGGCACGTCGATGCCCTGGGCCACGTCCCGCACCGGGACCTGGACCCCGAGCACGTTGACGTTGTCGTCGCAGACACTGCCGACGACGTTCAGGCTGTGCACCGCGTCGAGGTTGTGCACGTTCGCGAGGCCCAGCTGGCTGTTGTGGTCGACCGGGTGGCCGGCGACGTCGATGCTGGTGGCGGAGGCAGAACCGCCGAACGCGGCCAAGCCGGCGGCGAGGGCGGTGGCGACGAATCCGAGCTGCTTGATCATGAAAGAAGACTCCTGGGCTGCCCGCCTGAAGTGCGGTTGCACGGCGGCTTTGTCTTGGTGGATCGAACTTTTTCGCCGGGTGGGGCCGGCACGCGGTACAGCGTCGCGACCGGCCCCACCCGCGCCGGCGTCGCGGGGGTTCCTCCGCGTACCCGGACAAGGAACGGGAGTGTGCGATTGCTCCGGGTCCGGGTAGACGTCGTCACCCCGCGCGAGGCACCGGAATCCGTGCCGCAGCCGGCTTCCGTACACACAACGGGCGGCTCGGCACGGACAACTCAGTTGTGCTGGCTGGTGCCACCGTCGGCCACGCCACCCGAGGCGCAGTTGTACGGCGACTCGCCACTGGCCTCGCTCTCGCCCGGCGACAGGACCGGCACGCCGATGCCGTTCAGCGAGTCGTGCACCGGCACCTGCACGCCGAGCACGTTGACGTCGTTGCCGCAGAACCCGACCGTGCCGTTGACGTTGTGCAGGACGTCGGTGTTGTTCAGGTTGACCAGGCCGACCTGGCCGGTGTAGTCGTAACCCTGGTAGCCGTGGTGGCCGTGGTGGTGCCCGTGGTCCTCGTCCGGCGTTCCGGCGGCCGCGATCCCGCCGGTCACGAACGCGCCCGCCGCCATCGCGGCCGCGACGAAACCGATCTTCTTCAGCATGGGATGACTCCTCGATTTGATGGTGAGTTCGGCCGTCGCGGCAAAATAAAGGTGTGTGTTCCGCTTCGGTGGGGAGAACGTACTGAGGCCGCGCAATGCGTTCCAGCCGGGTAACCGATCGTGTGGGGTGCGCGAGCCGCTGACCGGGTTTCGTTACCTCGAACGGGTCATCAGACGACGACGAAAGGCAATCTGGCGAAGATCCGGTTCCCCGGTGCCGGCAACCGGCGCCGCGGTCCTCGCACCTCCATTACAGAACGTGGCAGGACTGCGCTCAACTTCTTTCCCATCACGCTTTAGAGCTTCATTATCCCGTCAATCCCGTTCCGCTGTGTCACAGAACTGCGGAACCGATCCTTCGAACGAGAACCCGCCCGGCCGTTCCTACGCTTCGACGCGGGCACCCCCGCCCGGTTGTCGGCCGGAACCCGTCCGCGGTGCCCGGCAAGGGAGTCGTTCGTGATGGATTACGCAGTGCTCGTGGCGTCCGCGGTGCTCTACGCGGTCGGGATCGTCGCCCAGAGCGTCGCCGCCCGCCGGGCCGGGAACCGGCCGGGTGCCGGGCTGGGGCTGCTGGCCCGGCTGGCCACCGACCGGCTGTACCTCGTCGGCTTCGCCGGTCAGGCCGGCGGTTTCGCCCTCGCGTTCTTCGCACGCGCTTCGTTGCCGCTGTACCTGGTCCAGACCGCGTCGTCCTCGGCGATCGGCCTGGCCACGGTGTTCGGCGTCGTCGTCCTGGGGTGGCGGATCCGCGCCGGCGAAGCCGCGACGCTGGTACTGCTGGCTTTCGGGCTCGTCGTGCTGGCCGGGTCGTCCGCGGCTTCGGTGGCCACGGACCTCCGGCCCGCCGGCACCGCGACGCTCGCCGTCGTCGTGCTCGGGATCGGGCTGGCCATGATCCCCGCCGCGCGAAGCGGCACGTTCCTGCCGGCCGCGGTCCTGTCCGGCGTGGCGTTCGCGGTCGTGGCGATCGCGAGCCGCACCCTCGCCCACCAGGATCTCCTTGCCCTGCCGGGAAATCCCCTGACCTGGCTGATGGTGGTCACCGCCGTGCTCGGCCAGGCTTCGATGGCCGTCGCCCTGCAGCGCGGGTCGGCGGCGGCCGTCGTCGCCACGGCGGACGCCACCACGATCGTGCTGGCGTCGGTCACCGGCATCACCGTCCTCGGCGACCACGTCCTCGGCGGCCGCGGCCCGTGGGTCGCCCTCGGCCTCGCCGTGGTCGTGGGCGGCGTCCTCCTGCTCGGCGCGCAGTCACGCACCGGCGCGGCCGGGCTCGCCCGGGAGGTCGCGTGAAGCCTCGGCTCGCGAGCGTTTCGGTCGACCTCGACAACCTCTGGGCCTACCTCAAGACCCACGGCGACCCCGGCTGGCGGGACCACCCCAGCTTCCTGCCCACCGCGGTGCCGCGGCTGCTGGAGATCCTCGGCGAGCAGCGGCTCACGACGACGGTGTTCGCGGTGGGCGCCGACGTCGTCCGCGAGGACGGCGCCAAGGCGGTCGCCGAGATCGCCGCGGCGGGCCACGAGGTGGCCAACCACTCGTTCGGCCACGAACCCTGGCTGCACCGCTACTCCCGCGACCGGCTCGAGGCCGAGCTGAGCCGGACCGAGGAGGCGATCGTCGCCGCCGGCGCGCCGCGGCCGAGCGGGTTCCGCGGTCCCGGCTACAGCGTCACGCGCGACCTGATCGAGCTGCTCGCCGAACGGGGGTACGCCTACGACGCCAGCACCCTGCCGACCTGGATCGGCCCGCTGGCCCGCGCGTACCACAACCGCACCGCGCCCGCGGGAGCCTCGAACGAACTGTTCGGCGGCTTCTCGCGGGTCCTGGCGCCGGTGCACGCCTACCGGTGGCGCACCTGCGACGGCAGCGGGCTCGTGGAACTCCCGGTGACGACGATGCCGGTGCTCCGCACGCCGATCCACTGCTCGTACCTCCTGCAGCTGCACGAGATCTCCCCGAGGCTGGCCCGCGGCTACTTCCGCACCGCGCTGCGGCTCTGTCTCGCGCGCGGAGTCTCCCCCTCACTGCTGGTGCACCCCACCGACGTCCTGGGGGGAGCCGAGGCGCCCGGCATGGAGTTCTTCCCCGGCATGGCCGCGCCGGGCAGCCGGAAGGTGGCGTGGCTGGGCTGGGTGCTGGCCACGCTGCGCGAGCACTTCGACGTCGTCGGCACCGGCGAGTACGTCCGCCGCGCGGACGTCCGGCGCACCCGTCCCGTCACGCGGCTGGACACCGGGAGGTGACCGCGTTCGCCCTCGTCGTGCCCGCCCGCGACGGCACGCGGGAAGTGACGCTGCTGCGGGTCCTCGCGTGCGCCACCGTCGCGCTCGCGCCGGTCGAGGGCTACCTGACGGCGGCGCAGGGCCAGCTCGGCAAGGCCGCACCCGCCCTGCTGACGCTGACCTGGCTCGCGGTGCGGATCCGGCAGCGGCGGCTCCCGCGGCCGACGCCGTTGCACGCGGTGCTCGCCTCGCTCGCCGTGGTGCTGGCGGTGACGGCGGCGCTGCACTCGAGCGGCCCGTTCACCGCGGAGTACACCGTGCGGTGGTTGCCCTTCCTGGTCGTCACGGCGGTGCTCGCCGACGTCGCGAGCGACGAGGTGCCGATCCGGTGGCTGCTGCTGGCCGCGGCGACCGGCGCCACGGTCGCCGGCGCGGGCGCTCTGTACAGCCTGATCGTCGAGGGCCAGGCCCGCGCGAGCGGCCCGCAACCGGACCCGAACGACCTGGCCTACTTCCTGGTCGCGGCGGTGCCCCTGCTCGCGGCACTGAGCCACCGGCGCTGGAGACTCGCCTCGGCCGCCGCCGGGATCGTTTTGGTCGTCGGCGCCTCGGCGACGTTCTCCCGCGGCGGCGCGCTGGGCCTGGCCGCCGCGGCCGGCTGGCTGCTGCTGCGCCGGGTGGTGCCGTGGCGGGTGCTGGCCTCCGCGGCCGCGGCGGTCGTCGTGCTGGCCCTGGGCGCGTTGCTGGTCGCCGGACCGCAGATCGACCGCGCCGTGCGGGAGAAGAGCTTCATCGCCGCGTCCAATGTGGACACGCGCGAGCTGCGCTGGCAGGCGGCCGCCCGGATGCTGACCGCCCACCCGGTGCTCGGCGTCGGCCCCGGCGGGTTCCGCGAGCACTACGCCGCCGAGTCGCACGACGCCGAGGTCGACGAGCAGACGCCGGTGGCGCACAACATGTACCTCGAGGTCGCCGCCGAGCTCGGGCTGCCGGGGTTCGCCCTGTTCGCCGGCGTGCTCGGCGTCGCCGCGGTGGCGAGCGAGCGGACGGTCCGCGCGGCCGGGCCGGGTCCACGGCGGACGGAAGCGGTCGCGATCCAGGCGTCCCTGCTCGCCGTGCTGGTGACCTCGACGTTCCTGTCCGAGCAGTACTACCTGCCGTTGTGGTCGCTGGCCGCGCTCGCCGTCGCGGCCGAGACCCGGATTCGCCGAGAAGGAGAGGGAAGCGCCGATGCGGGTGCTGCACGTGATCAGTGAGATGGGGTCCGGTGGAGCGGAAACGCTCGTGGCCGGGATGGTGAGCCGGGGCGAGGAGTACGGCTGGACCTCCGCGGTCGCCTGCGCCGGCGGTTTCCGCGCCGACGCTCTGGCCGCGGCCGGCACGCCGGTGTTCCCCGTCCCGCTCGCCCGCCGCAGCAAGGCGGGCGTGCTGAAGGCGGCGTGGGCGACCCGCCGCGCGGTCGCGCGGTTCCGGCCCGACGTCGTGCTGGCCCACAACGTCGGCGCGAGCCTGGTGGCCCGGCTGGCGGTCCTGCCCCGGCGCCGGCCCGTGCTGAGCGTCTTCCACGGCGTCGCCGCGGACGACTACCCCGCCGCCGCCCGGATCCTGCGCCGCACGGCGGACAACGTGGTCGCGGTCTCCCCCGCCACCGCGGACCGGCTCGCCGAGGCGGGCCTCGACCGGCCGGTGGTGATCCGCAACGCCGTGTTCGCGAGGCCGCCGGTGTTCGGGCGCGCGGAGGTGCGCGCGTCCCTCGGTGTCCCGGAGCGGACGCCGGTCGCGCTCTGCCTCGCGCGGCTGGAGCCGCAGAAGCGCCACGACGTGCTGCTGGACGCCTGGGCCGCGGTCGAGGGCGACGCCGTGCTGTGGCTGGCGGGGGACGGCAGCCTGCGCGCGGACCTCGAGCGGCGCGCCGAAGCGCTGGGGCGCCGGGTCGAGTTCCTCGGCACCCGGGCGGACGTGCCCGACCTGCTCGCGGCCGCGGACGTCACCGTCCTCACCAGCGACTGGGAGGGACTGCCGCTCGCGGTGCTCGAGTCGATGGCGGCGGGCCGGCCGGTGGTCGCCACCGACGTCGGCGGGGTCGGCGAGGTCTTGGCGGACGGCGGCGGCCTGCTGGTGCCGCCCGGTGACCCGGCGGCGACGGCCGAAGCGCTGAGCACGCTGCTGTTCGACGCGGCGGCGCGGGAGGCCCCCGCGACCCGGGCGCTCGCCGTCGTCGAACGGGACCACGGCTCCCACGCGCTGATGAAGTCCTACGACGAACTGCTCCGAGGTGCCCGGTGACCGATCTGTTGAGGCGCGTTCCGCGCACCGCCGCGCTGAGCGTCGCCGTGGCGGTGCTGGCCGGCACGCTCGTGCTGATCATCGGCCTCACGCGCGACGCCGGGTACCAGGGCCGGGTGAGCCTGCTCGCCGGTCCCGTCGCGGCGGACGGCGCGGCGCCGCAGTACGGCGAAGTCGTCTCGCTGGCCTTGCCCGCGCTGGTCGAACTGGCCCGCAGCCCGTCGGTGCTGCGGGCGGCGGCTCCGGCGTCCGGCTACCCCGCCGACGAACTCGGCGAGCACGTGTCCGTCGAGCTGGTGCCGGCGTCCGGTCTCGCGCGCCTCTCGGTCGTGGCGTCTTCGGCGGAGCAGGCCGGCGCGACCGCGACGGCGCTGGGCCGGGCGATGATCGACGCCGACCTGCTCGCGCCGGTGGGCAAGCTGCGGACGCTGGACCCGCGGCCCGAAGTGATCGCGGTGACCCCGGACGCCCCGCTGACGACCGGGCTGGCCCTGGTCGCCGCGGTCGCGGCCGGCCTGGCGACGGCCGCCGTCCGGCGGGTCTCCCCGGCCGGCGGGACGGGCTCGCTGCGCCGGGCCCTGGCCGCGGCGGGCCGCCACCGGCCGGTGGCGGTCCTGCGGGGTGTCGATGCGGCGGCCG
>NZ_JBFBBZ010000080.1:0-32767 GCF_040682935.1 Amycolatopsis sp. NPDC051061 | reverse complement strand
GGCGCTGGCCGCCCGCTACCGCGCGCTGCGGGAGAGCGGCGACCGCGAAGGCGCGCTCGCCGACGTCCGCGTCGCGGCGCTGGCGACCGCGGGACAGCGCCCGGGGCTCGAGGTCCGCACCGCGCTGGCGACCGCCTTGTGCGACGACGACGAGCCGGCCGCCGCCGAAGCGCTGCTGCGCGCGGCACGCCCGGACGAACTGGCCGCCGCGCCGGCGGAGCACCACCTCTGGCTGCTCGGCCTGGCCAGGGCCCGGGTGCTGCGGTCCGATGTGGACGGTGCACTGGAGCTGCTGCTCGAATCCGGCCGTCGGCAGGACGAAGCCGGCATCGCCAACCCGGTGTTCGCGCCGTGGTGGTACGCGGCCACGCTGCTGCTCGCCAAGCAGGGTCGGCGCCGGGAAGCCGCCGCCTACGCCGAACGCGGGCAGGAGCTCGCCGAGAGCTGGCAGACTCCGTCCGCGCGCGGCCTGGTGCTGGTCGGCGGCGGCGTCGCCGCGTCGGGGACGCGGGCGGTCGAGCTGCTGGCGGAGGCGGGCCGGGTACTGGCGACCTCGCCCTGCCGGATCGAGTACGCGCGGGCGGAATACCTGCTGGGCAAGGCTTTGACGTGCGTCGGCGACCGCAAGGCCGCGCGCCAGCACCTGCGCCAGGCCGCGATGCTGTCCGCCTGCTCGGGGTGGCGCTCGATCGGCGCGCTCGCCCGGGAGCTGCTCGAGGAGTCGGGCGGCCGGCTGCGGAAGCCGGGGGCCGACGTGCTGACCCAGCGCGAACGCGAAGTGGCCGAACTGGTCGCCGGCGGGGCGAGCAACCGCGACGTCGCGGGCGCCCTGTTCGTCTCGCCGAGGACCGTCGAGCTGCACCTGACCAACGTCTACCGGAAGCTGGCCGTGGACAGCCGGGCCGAACTGGCCGTGGCGCTGCGGGGAAGCACGGGGTCGGCCGGGGCACCGAAGAGGACGCATGGGCTCGCCGGGTAGCGAAGACGGCTCGGTGCTCGCCGAGCGGACACCGCCGGACGCGGCCGGTCTGCCGCACCAGCGTGGCGCCTCCGGGCCGTGGCTGGCCGAGCGGGACGAGGAGTCCGCGCTGCTGACCGGCCTGGTCCACGACCTGGCCGACGGACGCCCGGCGGTCGTCACGGTCACCGGCGCGCCCGGCTCCGGCCGCAGCGCCTTGCTGGCCTCCGTCGCGGCGACCGCCCGGCGGGCGCGGCTGCGCGTCGCCCACGTGCCGTGCTGCCCGTCCGACGGCACCCGGCCCTTCACCGTGCTGCACCAGGTCTTCACCGCCCTCGGTGGCGCGCTGCCCCCGGCCGCGATCGGCGAAACCGCCGACGGCGTGCCCGCCGGCCGCGTTCTCGGCAGCCTGTGCCGGGATCTGTCCGCCGACGTCGACGGCCGGCCGCTCGTGCTCGCCGTCGACGACCTGCACTGGGCCGACGCCGCGTCCCGGGCGTGGCTGCGCACGCTTTCCGGGCCTCCGCGGGAGATCCCGGTGCTGCTGGTGGTCAGCCAGACCGGCGGGCTGGACACCTGGCGTCCCGCGGCCGCCGCGCACGGCATCCGGCTGCGCGCGCTCGGCGACGCCGCGGTGGCCGGCCTGGTGCGCGAGCGGCTGGGCGCGGGAGCCGACGAGCGGCTGGTCGAGCACGCCGTGCGCGGCAGCGGCGGGAATCCGGCGGTGCTGACCGAGGCGCTGAACCGGCTGCGCATGGAGCCCGGGTTGGCGCGGGAGGGAACGGCGCTGTTCACCAGGGTCGCCGGGGAACGCCTGCGGTGCTTGGTCGACGGCCTGCCCACCGACCTCACCTCGGTCCTGCGTGCCGTTTCGGTGTGCCAGGACGGTTTCGGCCCGGCGCTGCTGGCCGAGCTCGCCGGGTGCCCGCCGCAGCGGCTGGCCGGGGACCTCGCGCGGCTGCGGGCGATCGGCCTGGTCACCGCGAACGGCGAGCTGACCGGACCGGACGCCGGCCAGCGCGTGCTCGGCCGGATGACCGAGGGCGAGCGCGACGCCTTCTTCACGCGCGCGGCGAAGCTGGGCCACGAACACGGCGTCGCGAACGCGGCCGTCGCGGCGATCCTGCGGCGCACCCGTGTGATCGGCGAGCCCTGGGTGGTGGAGGTGCTGCGCGCGGCCGCCCGGCTGGGCCAGGCCGGCGGCCGCGACGGGCCGGCGACGGCGTCGCTCAAACGCGCCCTGCAGGAACCCCTGGAGCCGGCGCGGCGCGCGGCCGTGCTCATCGATCTCGGCGCCGCGGAACTGCTGCTCGACCAGGAGGCGGGTGACCGCCACCTGGCCCGGGTGGTGTCCGAACTGGACGGTCCGGGGCTCGGCGGGCACCGGCTGCGGGCCGCCGACCTGCTCAACGCACGGGGTGGCCTGAACGCGCGCATCCTCACCGCCGCGTTCCGCCGCCCGGACGTCTCGACGGCGGAGGGCGACACCCTGCTCGGCCTCTACTGGCTGGCCGACGGCGACCCGCAGGACCGGTCGGCGGTCGGCGGCTACGGCATGCCGCCGCTGCCCGAGCGGCCCTCGGATCCGGTGCAGGCGGCCGTGGTCGCGGTGCTCCTCGCCCGGCGCGGCCTGCTGCCCGCGCGGGTGCGCGAGCTCGCGCGCGCCGCGCTGGCGCAGCCGATGGCGGAGGTGAGCTCGCTGACCGCGCGCGCCGCGGCGGTCCGCGCGCTGGTCCTCACCGGGGACCTCGCCGAGGCGGAGACCCACGGCGAGGACGTGCTCGCGCAGGCTCGCCGCCAGTGCTCCCGGGCGCTGGTCGCGCGCGCCCTCGTCGAGCGGGCCGAACGGCACCTCGCGGCGGGGACCCTCGACGACGCGGCGGCCGACCTGGCCGAGGCGCACGAGCTGGTGCCGCCCCGGCACTGGCACTCGATGCTGCGCGCCCGGGTGGTCGCGACCGAGGCGAGGGTGCACCTCGAAGCCGGCCGGGCCGACCTCGCCCGGCGGGTGCTCGAGCGCGACCCGGTCGAGCCGGGACCCGGGCTCGGCAGCGCGTTCCTGTTGTACGCCACGGGCGCGGTGCTGCTCGGCGAAGGCCGGCCCGGCCCGGCGCTCGCCCCGCTGCGCGAGTGCGGCCGCCGGCTTTCCGCGCGGGGCTGGGAAAACCCGGAACTCCTGCCGTGGCGGTCGGCCGCGGCGAAGTGCCTGGTGGCCGGCGGTGAGCGGGAAGCCGCCCGGGCGCTGCTCGCCGAGGAGCTCGCCGCCGCGACCGCGTGGGGCACCCCGGCCGCCGTCGGCGGCGCGCACCAGGCCGCCCCGCTCACCCTCGGCCCCGGTGACCCGGACAGCGCCGGGCACCTGACGCGGGCCGTCGGGTTGCTGCGCGGCAGCGGCAGCCACCTGCGCCACGCGACGGCCCTGGTGGAGCTGGCGGCGACCGGCGGCGGCGATGCGGCCGCCGACCACCTCGCGGAGGCGGGCATCCTGGCGGCGCGCTACCGCTGGCGGGGCGTCCTCGGCCGGCTGCACGAGCTGACCGGGGGTGAGGTTTCCCGGCTGCACGGGCTTTCCGAGGCTCAGCGCCGGGTGGCGGAGCTGGCCGCGGCGGGCACGTCCAACGCCGGGATCGCGGTGCAGCTCGCGGTGACCCGGCGGACGGTCGAGCTGCACCTGACCAACGTCTACCGCAAGCTGGGCATCGGGGGCAGGCGGCAGCTCGCCGAGGCGTTCGTCTCCGCCGGCGAGGAGGGGTAGCCGTGACGCTGCCGGAACGCGAGACCGACCTGCGCCGGCTGCGCGGCGCGATCGTCGCGGCCGGGGCGGGGGAGGGCTCGGTCACGGTGGTCACCGGGCAGCTCGGCGTGGGGAAGACGGCGCTGCTCAAGGAAGTCCTGCGGTCGGTGGAGGCGGATCCGGGCGGTCCGCGGGTGCTCACCGCGGCGGCGAGCCGGACCGAACAGGACTTCGACTTCGGGATCGCCTGCCAGGTGCTCGAGCCACTGGTCGCCGAGGCGGCCGCGCGCGACGCGGACCGCTGGTTCGCGGGGACCGCGTCGGCGGCGCGGTGGCTGTTCCCCGGCGCCCCGGGCTGGCCGGGGTGGGAACCGGGCGAGCACCACGACGTGCTGACCGCGCACGGCCTGGTCGGCCTGCTCGCCGCGATCAGCGCCGACCGGCCGCTCGCCGTGCTGGTCGACGACCTGCACGTCGCCGACCGGCAGTCGCTGACCTGGCTGCGGCAGTGCGCGCGGCAGATCCACGACCTGCCCTGCGCGCTCGTCGTCGCGGTCCGCGAAGGCGACCCGGGCGCCGACCGGCCCGCGATCCGCGAGCTGTGGGAGCTGGCGAAGACCCGGATCCGGCCGGCGAACCTGTCCGAGGCCGGCGTCGGGGCGGTGCTGCGCGCGGCGTCCGACGGCCGGGCCGAGGACCCGCGCGTCGTGGCCGCCTGCCACGCGGCGAGCGCCGGAAACCCCTTGTACCTCAACGAAGTCATGCGTGGCGGCCACTCGCACCGCGTCGGGCCGTCGGTGCTGAAGGAGCGGCTGGCCGCTCAGCTCGCCGTGCTGCCCCCGCAGGTGCGCGACTGCGCCCGGGCGATCGCGGTGCTCGGCGAGCACGCCCAGCCGTGGCTGGTCGAACACCTCACCGGCGCCGACTCGGTGGCCGTCGCGGAGGCCGTGCGGGCCCTGGGCCGGCTGGGGGTCCTCGCCCCGGCGGGCCCGCCGCGGTTCGCCGCGCCCGTGCTGCGGACCGCGATCGAGGCGTCGATGACCACGCAGGAGGACCTGCGGCTGCGGGTGCGCGCGGCGACCGTGTTCCACGAAGCCGGGTTCGCCGCGGAGACGGTCGCCACCCAGCTGCTCGAGGTGCCCGCGCCGTCGCCGTCGCCGTGGATGCCGGAGGAACTGCGCACGGCGGCCGACGCGGCGAGCCGGCGCGGGGAGCCCGAGACGGCGGCGCGGTACCTGCGCCGCGCGCTGCTCGACCTGCCGCCCGACGGCCCGGAGCGCGGCTGGCGGCTGGTGGACCTTGCGCTCACCGAAGCCGCCTTCGACGTCGTCGCCGCCATCCGGCACCTCACGCAGGCGATCGGGCTGCTGCCCACCCCGCGCGAACGGGCCGAGGCGGTCACCCTGCTGCCGCTCTCGGCGTTCCTCCGCCCGGATGCCGCCGTCCTCGCCGGCCGGGTCCGCCCGGAGGACGCCGGCGGCCAGGCCGGGCTGCGGCTGGAGGCGCGGATCCGGCTCACCCGCTGCGAAGACCCCGCGCTGCTCGCCGGCGCGGTGGACCGCCTGCGCGAGCTGGGCCCGGAGCCGCCGATCGCCACCCTCGCCGAACGGGAGCTGCTCGCGGTCCTGCTGCACGCGGCCACGCTGAACGCCGGGATGCCCGCGGCGACCGTGGCGGAGCTGACCGACCGGTTGCTGCGGTGCGCTCCCGCGTCGTCCGCGGAGTTCGCGGGCACCGCGCCGCTGCTGATCATCTCCGCGCTCACCGCGGGTGCGCTCGGCCAGACGTCGTCGTGGCTGGAGAGCGCGGCGGCCGAACCGGTCCGCGGCCGGCCGGTGCGACCGGCGTCGCTGATCGCCGCGCGCGGGGCGGTGCTGGCCCAGACCGGGCAGCTCACCCGCGCCCGGTCCACGGCGTGGGAGGCGTACGAGCTGATCGGCGGGAACCTGGGCGAGGCGCCCGAATCGCTGGTGATGGCGCTCGTGGCGGTCGCGGTGGTCGCCCGCGACGAGCGGCTGGCCGCGACCCTGGTCGAGCACTACGACGAGGCCGCGCTGAGGCAGACCGGCCTGCACATCCGGGCCGCGCTGCTGATGCTGCGCGGAGCCGTGACGGCGGTCGAGGACCCGCGGGGCGCGCTGGCGCGGTTCCTCGACTGCGGCGCGGCGCTGCACCGGGCGGGCTGGCGGAACCCGGCGCTGTTCCCGTGGCGGACGTGGAGCGCCTGGCTCCAGCGGCGGCTCGGCGACCCCGTCTCGGCGGGCGAGCTGATCGACGACGAGATCCGGTGGGCGCGGTGCTGGGGCGCGCCGGCGCCGATCGGCCGCGCGCTGCGGATCAAGGCGTCGCTGTCGGCGGGTACCGAGGCCGATCGCATGGTGGCGGAGTCGATCGAGACCTCCCGGTCGTCGGGGGACCGGCTGGAGCTGGTCCGCGCCCTGCTGGCGGAGGGCGCCCGGCTGCGCGACGGCGGGAAAGCGGGCGCGGAGGACCGGTTCCGTGAGGCCTACCGGCTCGCCGAGGGCTGCGGCGCGCCGTGGCTCACCGGCCGGACGGCCGAGGAGACGACCGGACCGGGGACGGCCGCCGGGCCGTCGGCCGCGCTCAGCGAAGCGGAGGGCCGGGTGGTCGGATTCGCCCTCGACGGGCTGACCAACGGCGAGATCGCGGCGGAGATCAACGTGACCCGGCGGGCGGTCGAGAAGCACTTGACGAACTGCTACCGGAAACTGGGCATCTCGGGCCGGGCGGAACTCGCCGAGGTCTTCGGGGCGTGGGGTTTCGGGGCGCGCAGCAGCGCTTAGCCGAGCGATGCAGTGAATGACTCATTCCTGTCGTCCGAGGACAGGAATGAGTCATCCACGTCGTCGGATTCCGCGCTCGTCAGCCCGCGAGACCCGCTTCGTGGGCCAGCAGGCCCGCCTGGGTGCGGTTGGCGCAGCCGAGCTTGGTCAGCATCCGTGAGACGTAGCTCTTCACCGTCGCCTCGGACAGGTGCAGCTTGGCCGCGATGGCCGCGTTCGACATGCCCTCGCCGAGGCAGACCAGCATGTCGAGCTCCCGGTCGGTGAGGTCGGACGTGCGCTCCCGCGCCTCCTGAGAGCGCTCGTGCTCGCCCGCCGACGCAGTGACCATCCGGCGCGCGGCTTCCTTCGACAGCACGGTGTGCCCGTCGGCGGCGACCCGCACGAGCCCGATCAGGTCCTCCGGCGGCGTCGACTTGAGCAGGAAGCCCGACGCCCCGGCCCGCAGCGCCTTGAGGACGTAGCTGTCGGTGTCGAACGTCGTGAGCGCCACGACCGACGGCGGGTTCGGGAGCTTGACGATGCGCTCGATCGCGGTCAGCCCGTCCACCCCGGGCATCCGCAGGTCCATCAGCATGACGTCGGGCCGGAAACGCCCCGCGGCCTCGACCGCCTCGGCGCCGTCCTGCGCCTGCCCGACGATGTCGATGTCCCCGGCGGAGGTCAGCACCGTACGCAGGTGCGCGAGCACCATCGGCTCGTCGTCGACGATCACCAGGCGGATCACCTTGTCGTCATTCCCTTGGGTGCGCACACCCCGCAGTATCGCATTGACCGGGCCCCCGCCGCCCGGATGGCGCGGAACCCCTACGGCCGGCCGCACTGAGGGGTTCCGCGCCGGGGATCAGCCCTTGGCGACCAGGTCCAGCAGGCGGCCGGTGAGGTCGAGGTGCTCGTCCACGCTGCTCGTCAGGTAGGTGAGGTCGACGAAGGTGTGATCCGGTTCGAGGATCGTGACGATCTTCGTCACCGACTCGGCGATGACCTCCGCTTCGGTGCCCGGGGCGGCGTTCACGCGCAGCGCCGCGCCGATGGCCTTCGGGTCCCGCCCGGCGGCTTCGGCGTCGGCCCGGATCTTGGCCAGGGTGGAGGTGAGCACGTCCGCGGGGAACTGCTCGGGGATCGACCAGACGGGCAGCCAGCCGTCGGCCCGCTCGGCGACCCGGCGCAGCGACTTCTCGCCGAACCCGGCCAGGTGCACCGGCGGCTTGCGCACCGGCTTGAGGTGGACGTGGGACTCGGCGATGGCGTAGCCGACACCGTCGTGCGCCACGGTGTCCTTGGTCCACCAGGTCTCGAGCAGGTCGAGCAGGTCGTCGAGCCGCTTGCCGCGCTCGCTCATCGGGATGCCGACGGCCGCGTACTCGTCGGGCGACCAGCCGATGCCCAGGCCGGGCAGCAGCCGTCCGTTGCTGGCGACGTCGATGCTGGTGAGCAGCCGCGCGAAGTTCACGGGCTGGTACTGGGAGGCGTTGATGGTGCTGGAGCCGAGGATCGCGGTCTCGGTCACGGCGGCGGCGACGGCCAGCGCGGTGAACGGGTCCTGCGCGGTGTGGAACTCCTCGGGCATGGTGTCGTAACCGGGATAGGGCACGACCGGGGCGACCGGCGAAAGCAGCCGGTCGCCGACCCAGAGACTCGCCGCCCCGGCTCGTTCGGCTTCGCGCGCGTACCGGGCGATCCCGCCCGGCGTGGCCGCTGCCTTGCCGAACACCGGAAGGCTGAACCCCAACTGCATGAATTCTCCCCTGAAGAGCGAATGGATCTTCCTGCTGCCAGTAGTACTCCCGTTTAGTTGCTCGTTCAAGTACGTCGGCCGGAATGGTCCGGACCTACCAGTCGATCTGCGCGAAGAGGAAGGGCTTGTCCTCCGGCGCCTCCTTGCGCGCCCGCAAGGCTTTTTCGGCGGGCGCCCCGACCGGCACGCGCAACGGAGGCGACGGCTGTCGATCGTCGTGACCACCGTGGCGGCCACTTCTTCGGGCGTCACGACTTCGCCGCGAAGGGCGGAAAGCTGATCGTAGAGCGCGGTGTACGGGTCGTAGTCTTCGAAGAAGACCTTGGCGCGTTCGCCGCCGCGTACCGGCTGACGGAGAAGGGCGTCGCGCTCTGGCCGATCATCCGGGCGCTGATGGGCTGGGGCGACGCGTTCTACTCCCCGGCGGGCGAGAAGCGCACGACCCGCCACGACGAGGACGGCGGCCGCCTCGACCCGGACGGCCGCTGCGAGACGTGCGGCGCGCTGGTCCCGGTCCCGCAGATCCGCATCGAGCCGGGCCCGGGCTTCGAACCCCGGCCGGGCGGCCCGGACCCGGTGTCGGCGACGATCGACACGCCCCGGCGGCTGCTGGAACCGGTCGTGGCGCGCACGGTGTGACCCGCGTCATGCGCTGTCACAGCTTCCCGGTACCCGGTGTCTTGAGGCCGACCAAGGGAGACCTCATGAACATCGCACTCTGGATCGCCGCCGGGCTGCTCGCCGTCGTCGCACTGACCGGGGGTGTCAGCAAGACCTTCGTCCCCCGGGCGAAGCTCGCCGCCACCCCCGGCGGGGAGTGGACCGGCGAACGCGGCGACGGCTTCGTCAAGACGCTCGGTGTCCTCGAGCTGCTGGCCGCCGTGGGGCTGATCCTGCCGCTCGCCCTGGACATCGCCCCCGTGCTGGTCCCGGTGACCGCCGCCTGCTGGGTCCTGCTCATGATCGGTGCCATGGTCACCCACCTCCGCCACGGCGAGGCGAAGTTCGTCGCGCTGAACCTGACGTACCTCGCCATCGCGGTCTTCGTCGCCTGGGGGCGCGCGTGACCGCCACCGAGGCCTTCGTCGCCCATCGCAACCTGCTCTTCACCGTCGCCTACGAGATGCTCGGCTCGGCGGCCGACGCCGAGGACGTCCTCCAGGAGACCTGGCTGCGGTGGGCCGACATCGACCTCGCGCAGGTCCGCGACCAGCGTGCCTACCTGGTCCGCATCACGACGCGGCTGTCGCTCAACCGGCTGCGCACGGTGAAGCGCCGCCGGGAGGCCTACGTCGGCCCCTGGCTGCCCGAGCCGCTGCTCACCGCGCCCGACGTCGCCGAGAACGTCGAGCTCGCCGAGAGCGTGTCGATGGCGCTGATGCTCGTCCTCGAGACGCTGTCGCCGACCGAGCGCGCCGTCTTCGTGCTGCGCGAGGTCTTCGACTTCGGCTATGACGAGATCGCCGGCGCCGTCGGCAAGACTGCGGCAACCTGCCGCCAGATCGCGCACCGCGCCCGCCGCCACGTCGACGCCCGCCGCCCGCGCGAGACGGTCTCCGCCCGCGAGACCCGGGCCGCGCTGGAGTCGTTCCAGCGCGCGCTCGAAACCCGGGACCTGCAGGGCCTGCTCGACGTCCTCGCCCCGGACGTCGTCCTGATGAGCGACGGCGGCGGCGTCAAGCAGGCCGCCCTGCGCCCGGTCGTCGGCGCCGACAAGATCGTCCGCTTCGTCCTCGGCGGCATCGGCCGGACCGAAGCGAAGCTGACCAGCGCCCCCACGGTCGTCAACGGCAACCCGGGGCTCCTCCTGCACCTGGGCGGCGAGCTCGACGGCGTCATGGCGGTCCGCGTCGAGGGCGGCCGGATCACCGGCCTCTACTACGTGCGCAACCCGGAGAAGCTCACCCGCGTCGAGTCGGAGACCCCGCTGACCCTGCGGTGAGTAGCGCCGCGAGCGCGGCACGTGAGGGACAGGTATGGAAGCAGGTACTTGTACGGGTGCGGCGCCGCGGGCCCCGGCGCAAGCTTGTCCGGCCCCCGATGACCGCAGGAGGTCGGAAAAACCATGGTGCACGGCCGGTCGCGTCCCCTCCTCCGGGTCGTTTCCCCCGCGAACGTCCCGGAGCCGCGACCGGCCCCCTCGGGGCCGCGTGACCGCTACGCCGACCTCGACGACCGGCGGCTGGCCGCCATCCTGGCCGCCGAGGACACCGCGGAAGAGCACGGCCTCAACCCGCACACCCGCAGCACCTGCTACGTCCACCGGTGCTGGGCCCACCAGTGCGTGGGCGACCCGCTGCACGTCCTCGTCGTCACCGGCCACCGGTGGTGCCGCCGCTGCGAGTGCCCCATCGACGTCGCCGTCGACGAGACCGCACCCGGCGCGGTGCACCTGTACTGCCCGCGCTGCGGCCAGGCCGGCTCGGCGGCCAACCGCGAGGTCCGGCAGGCCTGCCGGACGAGCCTCTCGGCGATGCACGGCGGCGACACGCCCACGCTGTACGGCCTCCCCGACGCCTGAGCCGCCGCGGTTGCTTCCTCCGAGGGGCCCGCATTGACCGGCCCGCTCGGACGTCCTTACGGTGCACGGGTGGGGAAGTCCGGCGTGAGGGGCGAGAAGGGCAACCTGCCCGCGGAGACCACGAGCTTCGTGGGACGCAGGTCCGAGGTGGCCGAGGTCAAGTGCCTGCTGACGCGGGCCCGGCTGGTCACCCTGACCGGGGTGGGCGGGGTCGGCAAGACGCGGCTGGCCGTGCAGACCGCCGCCGGGCTGTCCCGGGCGTTCCGCGACGGCGTCTGGCTGGTCGAGCTCGCCGGGCTGCAGGACCCGGCGCTGGTCGCGCACACCGTGCTGGAGGCGCTGGGCGTCCACGACGAAACCGGCCGGGCGCCGAAGGCCGTCCTGGCCGAGCACCTGCGGGACCGGCGGCTGCTGCTGGTCCTGGACAACTGCGAGCACGTCCTCGACGCCTGCGCCGCGCTCGCGCACGACCTGCTGCGGGCCGCGCCCGGGCTGCGCCTGCTCGCGACCAGCCGGGAGCGGCTCGCGCTGGCCGCCGAGCACATCTGGCCGGTGTCCCCGCTGCCGTTGCCCGAGGCGGGCCGTCCGCTGCCGGGCGGAGCGTGGTTGCGCTACCCGGCGCTGACGTTGTTCGCCGAACGCGCGGCCGCCGTCGACCCGGGGTTCGCGGTCACCGCGGAGAACCAGGAGCGCGTGGCGCAGGTGTGCCGGCTGCTGGCCGGCATCCCGCTGGCGATCGAGCTGGCGGCCGTCCGGCTGCGGGTGCTGACGCTGGCCGAACTGGAGGCCGGGCTGGCCGATTGCTTCCGCCTGCCCGGCACGGTGAAGCGGGGCGGTGAGCCCCGGCACCAGACGCTGCAGGCCGCCATCGGCTGGAGCTTCGCGCTGTGCGGCCCGGCCGAACGGCACCTCTGGGCCCGCGCGTCGGTGTTCACCGGCGGCTTCGACCGGGCGGCGGCCGAGCGCGTCTGCGCCGGTGAGGACGTCCGGGCCGGGCTCGCCGGGCTGGTCGAAAAGTCGGTGCTGCTTCGCGAAGCCGGGCGGTTCCGGTTGCTGGAGCCGCTGCGGCAGTTCGGCCGCGCCAAGCTGACCGAGTCCGGGGAAGCGGACGTCGTCCTGCGGTCGATGCGGGACCACTACCTCGACCTGGCGGTGCGCAGCGAACGCGAGTGGTTCGGCCCGGCGCAGGCGGAGACCTTCCGCCGGACCCGCCTGGAGCACGCGAACCTGCGGGCGGCGCTGGACTACAGCCTGACGGTGCCGGGCGAGCTCGAGACCGGCCTCCGGCTCGCCTCGACGCTCTGGTTCTACTGGGCGGGCTGCGGGGTGTTCGGCGAAGGCCGCCACTGGCTCGACCGCGCGCTGGCGCTGTCCCCCGAGCCGGGTGCTTCGCGGGCGAAAGCGTTGTGGGTCAACGGGTACGTCGCGACGTTGCAGGGGGACAACGCCGGCGCGATCGCGATGCTGGAGGAATGCCGCGCGTACGCCCGGCAGGCCGGCGACGACGTGGCGCTGGCGTACGCGACGCACCGGATCGGCTGCAACCTGCTGGTCGGCGACGACGTCGGCGACGCGAAGGCGCTCTTCGAGGAGGCGCAGGCCCGCTACCGGCAGCTCGGCGAGCTCAACAGCAACGTGATGCTGGCCGGCATCGAGCTGGCGGTGGCGTCGATCTTCCTGGGCGACCTCGACCGCGCGGGCGAGCTGTGCGAAGAGGCGTGCGCGACCGGCGTCGCCCACGGCGAGCAGTGGGCGCAGGCGTACGCGATCTTCGTCCAGGCCTTGGTCGCCCTGGGCCGCGGCGACTTCGCCCGGGCGGCCGAGCACGGGCAGCACTGCCTGCGCGTCAAGCGGAAGTTCCACGACCTGCTGGGCATCGTGCTGGCGATCGAAGTCCTGGCCTGGAACGAAGCGGCCCGCGGCGGCTGGGAAGCGGCGGCGACGATGCTCGGGTCCGCCCAGCCGATCTGGCAGACGGTCGGGTTCCCGATGTTCGGGTCCCGGTATTTCGGCGCCCCGCACGGAGAGTGCGAGACGCGGGCGCGCAAGGGGCTGGGGGAGGGCCCGTTCGACGCGGCTTTCCGCCGGGGGCGCGAGTTCGGCTTGGAGGAGGCGATCGCCTACGCGCTGGGGGATACGGCGCCTTCACCCGTTCCCGGCCCGTCGCGGCCGACACCGCTGACGGACCGCGAGCACGAGGTGGCGCTGCTGATCGCGGACGGCCGGTCGAACCAGGAGATCGCGGACAAGCTGGTCATCTCCCGCCGGACGGCCGAGGGGCACGTGAACCGGATCCTGCGCAAGCTGGAGTTCGGCTCACGGAGCCAGGTGGCCGCCTGGGCGGCGCAGGTTTCCCAGCGCTAGCGCGGTGGCCCGGACGTCATGAAAGGGTCGTTCATGTCGTCGGACGCGGTGAACGACTCGTTCATGACGTCCCGGCCACCCGCCGGCGGTGCTAGCCGAGCCGTTCGTCCCAGTCGGCGAACGCCGCCACCAGATCCGCGGGCGCCTCGATCTCCTTCAACCGCCGCAGCTGGTCCTCGATGTAGTACCGGTACAGCGGAACCAGTCCCGCCGCCAGTTCCGGGCGCAGCTCGTCCGCGTCCAGCGGGTGTCCCTCCCGGACCCGCAAGGCCAACCGGACCAGCGAACCCGCCGGGGCGTCCGGCTGGGACAGGTACCACTCGATCGCCTCGTCGTTGTTCGCCGCGCGGCCCGTCGGGAGCGTTGCGGAGTACCGGAAGCGGACCGGGAACAGCACCGCCTTCGTGAACCACACCGTGTCCACGAGCAGCCGGCGCGGCTCGTGGAACTCCGCCGTCACCTCGGGCGTCGCCAGGACAGCGATGGCGAAAGAAGCGCTCTCCAGCAGCAGCTCCGAAGCCGCCGGGCGGGCGATCTCCGCGAGGACGTCCGAGCCGAGCAGGACGCGGCCGTGGTCGGCCAGCTGCAGGCGGTCCAGCGCCGGGAAGCGGCCGTCGTCGCGGCCCTCGCGCAACGCCGGCAGCGACGCCCAGAACACCGACAGCTTGCGGTGCAACGGACTCCGCTCCTGCAGCGACGCCGTCGTGTCCGCGATCGAGGAGCCGTCGGCGCCGGTCAGGACGAGCGCCAGGTCGATGTCGCTCGCCGCCGGCGCGTAGCCGCCGTAGGACAGGCTGCCCAGCAGGTACGCGCCGATCAGGCGCTCTCCCAAGGCTTCCTGGTACGCGCGGGCGGCTTCGGCGGCGATTTCGCGAGCGGCCGACGCCGGGTCGGTGGAGATCATGCCGCCACCGTAGCGCGGCGGGCGCGCTCGGCGATGCGATCGGAGACGACGCCGATCACCTGCCACGCCCGGTCGAGCACCTCGACGACGCCGTCCACCGTCCAGTCACCGCGGCGGCGCAACAGTTCGTAGCCCATCTCGAGGTGCTCGACGTCGGCTTCGTCGTGCAGGTCGAAGTATTCGTCGTCGGGGAACGCCCGCGTGCCCGCCTGGCTGAACACCAGGCTGCCGGCTTCGAGGGCCAGGTGCGCCAGCACCGCGCGCTGCACGCCGGGCAGGACCGCGAACTGGTCGACGAACCACGACGCGCCCGCTTCGATCACCGGGTCCCAGACCAGCTGCCGGTCGCCCGCGCGGCTGCGGGCCAGGATCTTGTCGTGCCCGATCTCCTCCTCCTGGTGCTCCAGGGCGAGCGCCCGCAGCTCCGGGTCGCTCTCGAAGGTGACCCGGGCGCTGATCATCCGCTGGAAGGCGTTCGACCACGGCTGCAGGTACGTGAGCACCGCCTTCTTCGTCTCGTCGGTGGTGCTCGCGTCGGTCAGCAGCCGGATCAGGTCCGACGCTTCGTACTCCCGTTGCCGCTGCTCGTTGTGGCGCGCGACGCGCTCGACGTCCTGCTGGGTCACGATCGGCTCCTTACCGTGGTGCTGCGGGAGATCATCTTTCCGGGGACGCTAAGCAAGATCGACGGACGTGCGGGAGTGGTCGTACACGGGAAACCGGAAGTACGTGGTGACGTCGCCGCGCCGGCCCGCTGTGCGGTAGCTCACCAGCTCGAGGATGTCCGTCCCGGACAGCGGCCCGGGCGCCAGCGCGGCGGTGAGGAGGCGGAACCGTCCCGGGTCGACGCCTTCGCGGTGCAGCAACGCCGCGGTGCGCTCGACGGCTTCTTCGTCACTGGCAGCGAGATCGGGCAGGCGCAGGTACGTCGTGGACTCGGCCGCCCGGTCCGGTCCGGACCGGAACGCGAGGCAGCTCAAGGCCGCTTCACCGGCGTCTTCCCGGTCACCGGCCAGGATCCGGTACGCGGCGCGCGCGTCGACGGCGTCGTGGCGGAGAGCGACCGAGGCGACGCGGTTCACCTCGGCCAGGCCGGCGCCGTGGTTGCGGTAGTAGACCTTGACCCTGGACTCGGCCTCGTCGGCCAGGTCCACCGCGAAGAACTCGATTTCCCGGCTGCCCTCGATGGTTTCGACCTCACGCCGGGTGGTGTCCCACGCGTCCGCCATGCCGAGCAGGGCCATGGCTTCGGCCACGGCCGTTTCGCGCTGGGCGTGCGGCCACGGGTAGAGCCCGAAGTAGGTCTTGTGGACGATCCTCGACGGCGGACGCCAGGCGATGGAGTGCCACAGGGGAGCGGGCGACGGACGGCCCCCGCGCGGCGTGAAGATCTCGGGCACCCCGTGCAGCCTGCGAAAACCGCTCTCCGCGGGTGGACCGACGTCGTGGCCGAGGCTGTCGAACAGCACTCGCAGCTCCGGGTGCCCCCCGGACCAGTTCACCGACATCTCGGCGGGGAACCCGTCCGTCGCCACATAGGACGGCTGAGCCGGGGTGACGCCGATCCGTTCGTGCGCCCACGGCGGCAGCAGGGCGCGCAGCATCCGCGTGGCCCGGACCGACTGCTCGACCGGAACCTCGAGCGCTTCACAGGCGGTGGACCAAAGCCCGCACAGGAAGTCACCGAAGAGACGACCCTGTGCCGGGTAGTTTTCCCTTGTATATTCAGGAAACCTCGGCACGTGAATCGTCACGTGCGGATGCTATCAGTTTGATGCTTGCTCAACTAAAAAGCTGCACCCGGGTGGTCCAACCAATTGCGCCATGTGGGTTTGCCGGTGTCCGAGGTGGACACGCTCGGACACCTCGGACACCGGCGTTGTCCGGTCCGGACACCGGGTGGACACCGAGCGGACAAAGCGCAGGTCTCAGACCCGCACCGGCACCACCGTCATCGCGTGCTTGACGAGCCGGATCAGCGCGAGCTTGCTCGAGTCCCTGTCACGCGCGTCACACATGACGATCGGCACCCGATCCGGGACGACGAGGGCCTCGCGGACCTCGTCGGCGGTGTAGCGCGGAGCGTTGTCGAAGCAGTTCACCGCGACGACGAACGGGATCTTCCGGCGCTCGAAGAAGTCGATGGCCGCGAAGCTGGTCTCCAGGCGCCGGGTGTCGACGAGCACGATCGTCCCGATCGCCCCGCGGGCGAGGTCGTCCCACATGAACCAGAAACGCGCCTGGCCCGGCGTCCCGAACAGGTACAGCACGTGCCGCGGCGAGATCGTGATCCGGCCGAAGTCGAGCGCGACCGTCGTCGTGGTCTTGCGCTCCACGCCGGACAGGTCGTCCACCCCGGCGCTCGCCTCGGTGAGCACCTCCTCGGTGGTCAGCGGCGGGATCTCGCTGACCGAGCCGACCATGGTGGTCTTGCCGGCGCCGAAGCCGCCCGCGACGATGATCTTGACCGGCGTGGGGACCATGTCGGCCCCGGTCCCGTCAGTACTTGATGAGGCCATCGAGAACCGCCTGGAGAGTTTCGAGGTCCGGCGCCTGGGCCGGGTTGTGGGTGGGGGAGCGCGTGATCACGAGGCCGCGTTCGATCAGGTCGCCGACGAGCACGCGCACGACCCCCAGCGGGATCTTCACGTACACGGCGATCTCGGCGATCGAAACCGGGTGGCGGCACAGCTGCACGATCGCGTTGTGCTCCGGGCCCAGCCCGACCGGCTCCTGCTCCGAGCGCAGGGTCATCACCTGCGTGGACAGGTCGAGCCGCGACGCGTCGGACGGTGTCCGGCCGCTGGTGATCGTGTACGGCCGGACCAGCGGCCCGGCGGCCTCGTCGTACCAGCCTTCATCGGTGCTCATGTGGCCTCCCGTAGGACGTTCGCCGCTTCGCGCGGCGCGGACGCCATGTAGTCCCCGACTCGCTTGACCAGCCGGCTCATCTCGTAGGCGATCATCTCGACGTCGACGCTGTCCGCCGCCAGCACGGCGAGGCACGCGCCTTGCCCGGCCGCCGAGACGAACAGGTAGCCGCGCTCCATCTCGATCATGTTCTGCAGCACCGGGCCGCGGTTGAACTGCTTGCTCACCCCCTTGGCCAGGCTCTGCAGGCTGGAGGCGATGGCCGACAGCTGGTCGGAGTCGTCCTTGCTCATGCCGGCCGACTTGCCGATCAGCAGCCCGTCGGCGGACAGCACGATGGCGTTCTGCGCGCCGACCACGCGGTGGACCACGTCGTCGAGCAGCCAGTTGAGATCGGGTTTGGGGTTCCCGTACTCGTTCATGCGTCAGAGACCTTGACTTTCCTCTGTGGACTTTCGTGTGTGCTGTCGCGGACTACGCATCGTCGTCCGGCCCGCCCCGGCCCCGGCGCGTGCCCTTGTGGAACGCCGCGAGCGTGCGCGCAGTCCCCTCTCCGGGCGCGACGACGACGTCGCTGTCGTCGGGTTCGGTTTCGAGCTGGGCGACGAGGTTCTGCTGGGGTTCGCGCCGGGGCAGCCGCGGCCGGTCGTCGGTCGTCGGTGGCTTCGCGGCCGTTCCGCCGGCGGGCGCCGGAGCCGGTTCCGCGGCCGCCGGTGGTGCCGGTGCGGCCGGCACGGAGGGCAGCGGGTCGGGCGGGGTGAGCGCGCGCGCCGGGTACGGCCTCGGCTTGGCTTCTCGCTTCATCGGGATCTGACCGGTGAACGAGCTGGGTGTGTCCATGGAACCGAGTGAGCTTTCTGCTGCCTGCGGCGCGGGTGCGCCCACCGGGGCGAGGACCGCGGTGGTCTCCGCCGGGGAGGCACCGGGCTCGGCGGGGAGGTTCTCCTGCTGGCCGGCCAGGTGCTGGGACGGGATCAGCACGGTGGCCCGGAGGCCGCCGTAACGGGACGGGTCGAAGGTGACGATCATGCCGAGCTTCGCCGCCAGGCGCGCGACCACGAAGAGGCCGAGGCTGGAGTCGGCCCGCAGGGCCATCGCGTCGAACTCGGGGGCCTCCGCCATCATCGAGTTCGCCCAGTCGCGGACGCCGTCCTTCATGCCGAGCCCCTGGTCGGACACGTCGACGACGATCCCGCGCGCGACCGCGCGGCTGGTGACCTCGACCGGCGACCCGGGCGGCGAGAACGACGTCGCGTTGTCGACCAGTTCGGCGACGAGGTGGATCGCGTCGGCCACCGCGGCGCCGACGATCGCGACGTCGGGGACCTGCTCGACCTGGACCCGCGCGTACTGCTCGGTTTCCGAGACGGCCGCGCGCAGGACCTCCATCAGCGCCACGGGCTTGCGCCAGCGGCGGCCCGGCTGCTTGCCACCGAGGATGATCAGGTTCTCGGTGGTGCGGCGCGCGCGGGCGGCGAGGTGGTCGAGCTGGAACAGCGACGCGAGCTGCGTCGAGTTGTCCTCGCGGGCTTCCATCTCGTCGAGGATCTGCAGCTGCTGGTGGACCAGGACCTGGTTGCGGTGCGCGATGCCGAGGAACACGTTGTGCACGCCGCTGCGTGCTTTCGCTTCGCTCGCCGCGGCGTTGACGGCGGTCAGCTGGGCGGTGTTGAAGGCCTCGGCCACCTGGCCGATCTCGTCGCGGCCGTGGTCGAGCTGCGGGAGCTCTTCCTTCAGGTCGACGGCTTCGCCGTTCTTCAGCCGCGCCACGATGTCCGGCAGCCGGTTGCGGGCGAGGTCGAGGGAGTCGTTGCGTAGCCGCGCCAGGCGCGTCATCAGGGCGCGGTCGACGAGCGAGCGGGACACCCGCACCGCGACGATGATCGCCGCCAGCGACGCGAGCAGCGCCAGGATGCTGCCGATGATCACGTTGCGCAGCTGGGCGTCACCGGAGTCGATGGCGGCCGCGGAGACCCTGTCCGCCTGGGTGATGGCGAGGTCGTTGAGGGACTGGGCGACCTGGGTCGTCGCGTTCTGCCAGTCCGTTTCGGACACCGGCACGGAGTTCTGGTCGCCGGGCGCCCACGGGCCGTGCTTGACGATCGCCACCTCGGCGGTGGCCAGCTGCTGCCAGGCGGCGCTCTTGGTCAGCGCCTGGTACTTGGTGCGGACGCCGGGATCGAGGAACGGCTCGATCTGCGCCAGCTGCGTCCGGTAGGTCCCGGACAGCTGCGCGAACTGGGCGAAGTCGTCGGGCGCGAAGGTGCCGGCCGAGAAGGCCGTCGACACCAGCGACGTCTCGCGCGACATGCCGTCACCGGCGCGGAACACCGAGGTCGCGGTGATGCCGCCGGTCGCCGCTTCGGCGTCGGGCACGACGCGGGCCTGGGTGTCGAAGAGGTTCGACGCCGCGTCCATCACGCCGTTGTAGTAGTTGTTGACCTGCGCGCGATCGATGCTGCGGAAGCTGATCTGCGAGCGCAGCACGGGCAGCTGGTCGAACTGCGCCTTCAGCGCGTTGACCTTGGCCGCGATCTCGTCCGGCGCGTTGGAGATCGTCGCGGCGAACGCGTCCTGCAGCGCGCCGAGCTTTTCGTCGGTGGCCTTCTGCTGCACCTGGAGCCGGCCCGGGCCGAGCGCCGGGTCGTCGAGGTACTGCAGGGCGGTCTGGCGTTCCTTCTGGAACTCGGCCAGCGCGGTGGCGGCGGGGATGGACACCTCGCGCACCGACGCCGCGACCAGCCGGACGTAAACGCCGTTGAAGAGGAAGTAGGAGGAGACCGCGATCCACAGCACCAGCAGGGTCACGCTGGGAATGAGGACGGTCCTGGTCAGCCTTTTGCGGATCGACTTGTCGTACGGCTTGTCCGACTCGTCCTGAGCGTCTTTGTTCTGCACGGCGGTTCACGAACTCCTGAGTGACGGTCGGCGAAAAACGGGGACCCGGACGAGGAAGCGGACACGACGATGGGACACAGCTGCCGCCGTCACCCGTCTTCGCCTCACCCTCCGTGTTGCCGCGGAATCGATCAGGGTCCGTTTTTTACCACGAACCACTGAACGGCGGTGGTCCTGGCCCGGTCGGCGGACGGTTGTCCGGCGAAGGGCGAACGGCGTGTACCGAGTGCGTCCGGGTGGTTACTCCCATTTCCTCTGGTAACGGGCGCGGGCGCTATTTCCGGCTCTTGCACGCTAGGCCGAACGGGTGAAAGTGAATTCGCCCGGTCCGGCGCGCCGAGGCGTTCGCGGGGCGGGAAACAAGGAGCACGGCGGATGCCCTGGAGGGCCTCCGGACGCGGTCGCGGGCGACGCTGCGTCACGGCGGAGACAGAAGATGATCTTCGTCACGAAGAGTGGCGGAGGCCGGAAATCCTGCCCCTGCCGCGAAACGGCTCACGGGTCAACGAATCCGACATCCTCTCGCATCTCCGGCAACGGCCGCCGCGGTTCGCGCACTCCGCTCGGATCCCCGCCGCCCGCGATCCACACCGTCACCGTCGCCCATCGGGACACCCGCGCCCCCGCCGCCGGCAGCTGGGCCACCACGAGACCGTTCATCAGCGGGTGCGGACCATCCGGATCGGGGCCCTGCAGCAGCAAGCCCGCGTCGTGGCCGGACAGCCACGCGTCGAGGGCCTGACGCCCCCGGAAGTTCGGCACGATCACGTCCGACACTGCTCTTCACCCGCTTCCCAGGGTAGCGAGCAGCGCAAGGCTTTACATCGAACGAGCTATTGTCAATCGATCTGTACATCCTCTATCGTTCCGTAAACCCAGCCAACGGAGGAGGGTGTGATGAGCGGAGCGACGATCCCCGCGGGGTCGACCGAGCGGTGGCGCGACCGCAAGCGCTACCTGTGGCTCATCGGCCTGGTCGTGCCGTCCCTGGCGTTCCTCGCCATCGGCCTGCACGCGGCCACCGGCTGGAGCGGGTGGTTCTGGATCGGGCCCGTCGTGATCCTCGTGATCGTGCCGCTGGTCGACCTGCTCGCCGGGCTCGACCGCAGCAACCCGCCCGACGACGTTCTCGAGCAGCTCGAGAAGGACCGCTACTACCGTTGGATCACCTTCGCGTTCCTGCCCGTGCAGTACCTCGGCTTCGCCGCCGCGTTCTGGCTGGTCGCCCACGGCGGCCTGGGCGTCGCCGACAAGATCGGGCTCGCGGTGTCGATCGGCTGCGTCGGCGGGATCGGCATCAACACCGCGCACGAACTGGGGCACAAGAAGGAGAGCCACGAGCGCTGGCTGTCGAAGATCGCGCTGGCACAGAGCTTCTACGGCCACTTCTACATCGAGCACAACCGCGGTCACCACGTCCGCGTGGCGACGCCGAAAGACCCGGCCAGCAGCCGCTTCGGCGAAAGTTTCTACCGCTTCTGGCCGCGCACGGTCTTCGGCTCGCTGAAGTCGGCATGGCGCCTGGAGCGCAAGCGCTACGCCCGCCGGGACAAGCACCCGTACCGCCTCGGCAACGACGTCCTCAACGCCTGGCTGATGTCGGCGGTCCTCTGGGGCGCGATGATCGCGTGGCTCGGCGTGGAAATCCTGCCGTACCTGGTGATCCAGGCCGTGGTCGGGTTCTCGCTGCTGGAGGTCGTCAACTACATGGAGCACTACGGCATGCTGCGGCAGCGCGTCGGCGCGCCGGGAAAGCGCCGCTACGAGCGCGTGGATCCCAGCCACAGCTGGAACTCCGACAATATCGCCACGAACGTCCTGCTCTACCACCTGCAGCGGCACAGCGACCACCACGCCAACCCGACGCGGCGCTACCAGACGCTGCGCGACTTCGCCGAGTCGCCGGTGCTGCCCACCGGGTACGCCGGGATGATCGTGCTCGCGCTGATCCCGCCGGTGTGGCGCCGGGTGATGGACCCGCGCGTGCTCGCTCACTTCGACGGCGATCTCACCCGCGCGAACCTCCAGCCGTCGAAGCGGGACAAGCTGCTCGCGCGGTACGGCACCCGCGTCACGGCCGGCACCCCGGAGGCGGCCGACACCCACGGCGACGCCACCGAGGGCGGGATGTGCCCGGGCTGCGGGTACGTCTACGACGAGAAGCTCGGCGATCCGCGCGAGGGTTTCCCGGCCGGCACGCCGTGGCCGGTGATCCCGGACTCGTGGTGCTGCCCGGACTGCGGCGTGCGCGAGAAGGTCGACTTCGTCGCGCCGGGCCGGGTGGGTGCGTGATGCGGATCGAAGCGGACCGGGGCAAGTGCGACGGCCTGGGCATGTGCGAGGCGATGGCGCCGGACTTCTTCGAGGTGGGCGACGACGGCACGGTCGTCGTGCTCGACGAACGCCCCGGCGAGGAGCACCGGACCGACGTCGCCGCGGCGGTCGACTCCTGTCCCGTGCTGGCCTTGAAGCTGCGGTGACTCTCGTCGTCGTGGGCGCCTCCCTGGCGGGGCTGCGCGCCGTGGAGTCCGCGCGCCGCACCGGGTACCGCGGCCGGATCGTGCTCATCGGCGCCGAGGAGCACCTGCCGTACGACCGGCCGTTCCACCCGGAAACCGTGCTGCGGGACGAACTCGGCGTCGAACTCGTGCTGGGCGCGCCGGCCGAGCGTCTCGACGCCGACGCGCGCGAAGTGACTGTCGCGGGCAGAGTCGTGAGTTACGACGCCGTGGTCATCGCCACCGGCGCGACCGCGCGCGGCCTCCCCGGAGCGCGCACGCTGCGCACCGCCGAAGACGCCGTCGCGGTGCGCGCCGCGCTGGACGACGGCGCGCGAACGGTCGTGGTCGGCGCCGGGTTCATCGGCTCGGAAGTCGCGTCGGCGGCGCGCAAGCGCGGCCTGCCGGTGACGATCGTGGAGGCGGCGGCCGTCCCGCTCGCCCGCGCGGTCGGCGAAGCGGCCGGGGCGGAGCTGGCCGGGCTGCACCACGCGGCCGGCACCGAGCTGCGGCTCGCCACCGAAGTCACCGGCGTCGCGGACGACGGCGTCCGGCTGTCCACCGGCGAGGTCCTGCCGGCGGACCTCGTGGTCGCCGGCATCGGCGCGGCACCGGCCACCGGCTGGCTCGAAGGCAGCGGGCTGACCCTGCACGAGCGCGACCGCAGCGTGGTGTGCGACGCGACGCTGTCCGCCGGACCGCCGGGCGTGTCCGCGGGCGGCACGACGCTGTACCGCCGCGGCGACCGGATCGTCGGCGCGCTGACCGTCGACCGCCCGCGCGAGATCATGAAGTACCGCCGCCGCGTCGCCGCGCGGGCGGCGTGGGCATGGATGGAGGAAGCGCCAGCCTTCGCGGGCGCGGCCTAGAATGGCGATCATGAGCGCCGCACTCCCGGCCCCGCCCGAGGGCGGCCAGCACCGGCGGCCGATCATCACCGCGGCGATCGAGCTGACCGCGCGGTCCGGCTGGCCGGCGGTCACGATGGCCCGGCTGGCCGAGGTCGTCGGCGTGAGCCGCCAGACCGTCTACAACGAGATCGGCTCCAAGGCCGCGCTGGCCGAGGCGATGGTCGCGCACGAGCTCGACCGGTTCCTCTCGGTCGTCGTCGCCGCCTTCGACCGGCACGAGAGCGACCTGGTCGAGGCGATGTACGACGCCGTCCGCGCGGTCCTCGAGCTGGCCGACGACAACATCCTGCTGCGGGCGATCGCCTCCGCCACGCACGGCACCGCGCCCGAGCTGCTCCCGCTGCTGACCACCGAGGCGGGCACGCTCCTGACACAGGCGAAGGCGATGCTCACCGTGCGCGTGGCGGCCTACCACCCGCCGCTCACCGAAGAGCAGGTCGGCGTCGTGATCGACATCGTCGTCCGCACGGTGCTCAGCCACGTCATGCAGCCCTCGGACACCCCGGCCCGCACCGCCGACGCGCTGGCGTGGGTGGCGGCGCGCGTCCTCGGCGTGGACGCGACCCCGCCCCTGCGGCACCGCTGACCCATCGCAGGTCGGGCTATTCCCGTGGGTCAGGCAGCGAGCTCGCGGATGCGGTCCAGCGCGGCCCGGACCTCGGTGAAACCGGTGGTGAGCGGGCTCAGCCCGACGCGGATGCCGTCGGGACGGCGGAAGTCGATCAGCACGCCGTGCTCGATGAGCACCCGGGAGAGCCGTTCGGCGTCCGGGTGCCGCAGGGTGACGTGCCCGCCGCGGCGGGCGTCCTCGCGCGGCGAGGCCACCGTGAAGCCGAGCGGGACGAGCCACTCGTCGGCGAGGTCGAGCACCCAGCGGCCCAGCGCGACAGCCTTGGCCCGCACGCGCTCGATCCCGGCCTCGGCCAGCAGCGCGACGCCTTCCTGGACCCCCACCATGCCGAGCACCGGCGGAGTCCCGGACAGCGCGCGGCGGATGCCGGGCGCGGGCACGTAGTGCTCGGCCATGCCGAACGTGTCGGCCGCGCCCATCCAGCCGGTGATCGGCTGCCCGAACTCCGCGTGGTGGCGCGAGTTCACGTAGAGGAAGGCGGGCGCGCCGGGCCCCGCGTGGAGGAACTTGTAGGTGCAGCCGACGGCGAAGTCGGCGCCACCGGCGTCCAGCTCGACCGGGATCGAGCCGACGCTGTGGCAGAGGTCCCAGACGGTGAGGGCACCGCGGTCGTGCACCAGCCGCGTGATCCCGGCGAGGTCGGCGATCGCGGCGGAGCGGTAGTCCACATGGGACAGGACCACGGCCGCGGTCCGTGCCCCGGTGACGGCCGCGACGTCGTCGAGGCGGACGTCGCCGGCTTCGATCCACCGCACCGTGTGGCCGAGTTCGGCGGCGACGCTCTCGACGAGGAACCGGTCGGTGGGGAAGTTGGCGGAGTCGGTGACGATCTCGTCGCGCCCCGGCCGGAGCGCGGCCGCCGCCCGGAGCGTCTTGTAGAGGCACACGGACGTCGAGTCGGCGACGATGGTCTGGCCGGGGGCGGCGCCGAGCGCGACGCGGCCCAGCTCGTCGCCGATCCGCTCGGGCAGGGCGAGCCAGCGTTCTTCCCAGGAGCGGATCAGCCGGGCGCCCCACTGATCGGCGACGAGCTCCTGCAGGCGTTCGGCGGTGGCGCGCAGGGGACGCCCCAGCGAGTTCCCGTCGAGGTAGGCGACGACGCCGGGGTCGGTGATCGGGACGAACCGGTCGCGGAAGGCGGCGAGCTCGTCTCCGGCGTCGAGGCGCTTCGCCTCTTCGAGCGTGGTCAGTGCTCCTTCTCCTTGACCCGCACGGTTTCCTTGCGCACCTCGGCCTGGGTGGCGCGCTCGCGCACCAGCCAGTCGGGGTTCTCCGTCTTCAGCGCGTCGATCTGCTCGGTGGTGAGCGCCTCGGTGATCCCGCCGCGGCTGAGGCCGCCGATGGAGATGCCCAGCTTCGCCGCGACGACCGGCCGCGGGTGCGGGCCGGTGCGGCGCAGCTCGCGCAGCCACTCGGGCGGGTCGGCCTGCAGCGCGTTCAGCTCGTCGCGCGAGACGACGCCCTCCTGGAATTCCGGGGGCGTGGCTTCGAGGTACACACCCAGCTTCTTCGCCGCCGTCGCGGGCTTCATCGTCTGGGCGGTCTTGTGCGACGTCATGCCGTCCAGGGTAGCCAGCGCCCCGCCCGGTAGCCTGACCCGGTGACCTCGTTCCGTCTCGCGTACGTCCCGGGTGCGACTCCCGCCAAGTGGGTGCGGACGTGGGGCGAGCGGCAGCCGGGCGTCCCGCTGGAGCTGGTCCCGGTCGCCGCGGCGGATGCGACGGACCTGCTCCGCGCGCGGGGCGCGGACGCGGCGCTGCTGCGGTCCCCGATCGACCGCGAGGGCCTGCACGCGATCCCGCTCTACACCGAGACGACGGTGGTCGTGGTCGCCAAGGACCACCTGATCGCGGCGGCGGACGAAGTGTCCACAGCGGACTTGGCGGACGAGGTCGTCCTGCAGCCGCTGGATGACACGATCGAGTGGACTTCGCTGCCGGGCCGTGCGGCTTCGTCCCGCCCGGAGACGACGGCGGACGCGATCGAGCTGGTGGCGGCCGGGGTCGGGGTGCTGGTGGTCCCGCAGTCCCTGGCGCGCCTGCACCACCGCCGCGACCTGACCTACCGGACGGTGGTGGACGCACCGCAGTCGAGCGTGGCGCTGTCGTGGCTCGAGGACGAGACGACGGACCTGATGGAGACGTTCATCGGCATCGTGCGCGGGCGCACGGTCAACAGCACGCGCGGACGGCAGCCGGCTCCGGCTCCGGCTCCGGCTCCGGCGGAGAAGAAGCGGCCGGAGCGGAAGCCGGCGGCGAAGTCGGCCGGCAAGCCGGCGCGGCGAGGCGGCGGGGGAGCTCCGAAGCGCGGGAAGCCGCGGCGGAAGTCCTGAACCCGTCGGCCCTGATGCCGTGAACGACTCGTTCACCTCGTCAGGCGACAGGACTCCGGCATAGTCGCGGCCGCGCGTGGGGTCGGGTGTCGCGAATGGGTCATTGGGGGCGCCCGAGGTCGCGAATGAGTCATTCGCGACGTTTGACGGGGGTTGGCGACGTCATGAACGACTCTTTCCTGTCGTCCAGCGTCGTGAACGACCCTTTCATGACGTCTGGGGCCAGCCGCCGCGTCCGGAGTCCCGGGACCTCAGTTCGTCGAGTACACGCAGTTGCCGTCCACCCGGTCCGGCAGGTCGGGGTCGTCGAACCACAAGCCGTCCTCGCCGAGGTAGCGGAACTGGAGGACCGTCCCCGGCGTCACGTCCACCGACGCCGACCGGCGGCCGTTGGAACGCGTCATGAGGTGGTGGCGGCCGGGCGTCCAGTCGTTGAACGACCCCACCACGCTCACGCGTCCGGGGGGCGCCCCGGCCGGGAGGCTGAACGTCACCCGCTGGGTGCCGGCCCGGTTCTTGCTGGTCTTGATCACGCTTCGGTGGCCTTTCGGAGAGAGGAACGAGGGGGGCGCGCTCGGCACTGAGCGACGACATGATGACACAACCGTAACTGTTCGGTCACTTGCAGTGCCCAAAGGAATTAACCAGCCGCTCAACGGTTCGCCACCGACCGGGTGGTCCTGCCGCGAACCATGATCATCTTGCTGCCGGACGTGCGTTCAGGTGCAAAACTGACTGCCGTGACCGTCGCCGCCGATCGTCAAGTCAAGGACCCTTGTGCCTGGCTCAGCGCCGTCACCCTCGATCTCGCCGGTGCTCACCCGGCCGACACCCGAGGGGTGCTCCTGACGGTGTGGGACGGGCTGGTCGCCGCCCGGCTCGCGGGGCTGTACGCCGCCACGGCTTCGCCCCGCTGGCGGGCCCGGCAGCGCCACGCCGAAGCGGTCGAGTTCGACCTCGCCGTCCAGCTGGCGCGCAACTGCACCGTCGGTACCGGCCTGGCCATCCCGGCCCGGCTGCCCGGGGCCGCCGTCGCCTGGTCCCTGGAACGGGCCGACGCCGCCGTCGCCGCGATCATCTCCTTCTGCGCCACGGCCGAAACCGTGCTGCGCCGGGCCGGCGAGCTGACCCCGGTGTGGGAGGACAGCCTGCTCGGGCCGGTCGCGCTGGCCCGGTGGCTCGCCGATTGCTGGGCGGGCCGCAACACCGGCTGCCCGCTGCGGCTGCCGGTGCCGCCGCCGTCGTGGTGGCGCTGACCGCCGTCCGTCAGGGAAAGGCTGGGCCGGCCGAACCCGGCGCCGGGCGAAAGGAGGCCGGGGTGGCCGCATCAGCTGTCCCGCCCAGGAGACTCCCGCACGCGACCCGCGGGGCCGTACGCGCCGTGCTGCTGGCGGAGCTGGTGTCCGCCGGCACCCGGGCGCGCGCCATGGGCTGCCCGCCGGAGGCGCTGTTCGACGTCCTGGACGCGCGGTTGCGTTCGGCGGCCGAGGGCGGCTGCCGTGGCGTGGCCCCCGGAGCTGGTCGCGATGTCCTCGACGCGGAGTCGCGGCTATCGGCCGAAGACGGCTGCCGGAAGCCGGGCCGGTGACGAACGGCCGGCCGTTCGCTGCGCGCGGCCGCGCTCAGCGGCCGAGGACGGCCAGGACCGTCGTCACGATCCGGTCGAGCCGAGCTTCGTCGGCGAGTGCGGTGGCCAGCCAGTCCTCGCGCGTGAATCCGTTGTGCGGCAAGCGGTCGAGCACCTCGTCGTCGGTCCCGAACACGCACCGGACCACGGCGGAGACCGCCATCGCGGGCTCGTGGCCGCGGTCCAGGCGCTTTTCGATCGCGCGCAGCGCCAGGTCGGCCAGGTCGATGAGGCGCGCGTCGTCGGCCTCGTCCGGGCCGACCAGTTGCAGCGGGGCGGGTTCGGCCGCGCCGTCCGCCGGCATCGGCGCGACCGGGGCCCGCTTGTGCCCGAGCGGACGCTCGACGTGCGCGGCGTGCCACTTCGGCCGGGTGCGCATGGCGGCCAGGACCGTCCGCACCTCGCGGTCGAGCGTGTCGCGGCCGGCCGGCGGCGCCCCGGTGACCTCGGCGCGGCGCGCGGCCCAGCCGTCCAGCGGCCACAGCTCGGCGCCCGCGGTCGTCGGCACCCCGGCCCACACGAGGATCTGGACGGCGAGGTCGCACAGCCACGGGTCGCCGCCGAGGGCTTCACCCAGCCAGGCCGGCAGGCGAGGCCGTTGCAGGGCGCCGATCTCGCCGCGCCGCCGCCGGTGCGCGTCGACCGTCGCCGGGCTCAGCCGGGTCGCCAGCCAGCCGTCGAAGTTGTCGATCGGGTCCGTCGCCCGCCGCAACGCGTGCTCCACGACGGCTTCGACGTCGTCGTGGAAGCGGTCGAGGCAGTCGGGTCGCAGCCATTCGAGCCCGCGGGTGCAGTCCGGGTGCCGGCGCTGCCGCTCCAGCGGCTTGGTGATCCGGGCGAAGACCAGCGGCCAGGCGACGGTGTAGACCGCGCCGCGCAGGCGGGCGAGGGCGCCGGGCAGGGCGGCCGAAGCGGAGCCCGCGAGCCGGCCGTCGCGGGCCAGCCGGCGGACACCGGCGACGTCCGCCGGCCCGATGGGCGCGTGCGTGGTGGTGTCGAGCAACTCGTCCTCCCCGATGTCGTCGACGGGAAAATGGTCGGTCAGCCGGGGAACGGGAAAAGGCCGGGGACTGGCCGAATCACGCCGGAACTGGCCACGCGCTGGCCATCCGGGAATCACCTGATCGGCGCAGCCCGCACGCCCGATCGCGCGGAAGTCCGCGTGCCACAATCGAAATCCCATGGCACACGAGGACGGGTTGCTCCGCGAGCTCACCACTTTGCGCCGCGGTTGGGGATTGGAAACCGAACGGCTGCGCGACCGGCTCGGGCCGCTCGTTTCCGGCTGGTGCGAAATCCACCGGACGACGAACGACCGCGAAGCGCGGCGCGTTCTGCGCGACGCCGTTTCCGCCGCGATCGCGGAATTCCCGGCCGACGACCGGCTGGCGGTCAACGTCGCGCTGGGCATCGCGCCCGGCGCGCAGCACGCGCTGCTGTCCGACCGGGTCGGGATCCTCGCCGACCGCCTGCGGGTCTCCGAACGCACGGCCCGGCGGCGGATCGACCGGGCGTTCGCGCGCCTGGCCGCCGAGATCGAGGCCGGCCTGCGTCCCGGCGACGGCGTGCCCGACGACCCCGACCAGGGCTGGTTCGTCAAGCGGCTGCGGGCCCTCGTGCGGCTGGACACCGCCGGGCCGGAGCTGATCGAGGAACGGCAGATCGTGGCGACCCGAGACGGGCTGAGCCGGATCTCCGCGCAGTTCACCGTGCCCCGCGTCGAGGACGGCGGCGACGGCGAGCGGCTGGTGGCCGCCGACGCCCAGCACGGCGTCCGGATCACCGACGCCAAGCGGGTGGGGCAGCGGCACTTCCGCTGGCTGCTCGACCTCCCGCGGCCCTTGGCGCGCGGGGACACCCACACCTACGCGCTGGTGATCCGGATCCGGGACGGCTTGCCCATCCGGCCGTCGTACGTGTTCGTGCCGCTGGTGACGTGCGAGTCGTTCACCGTGCGGGTCCGGTTCGACCCCCACCGGCTGCCGTGGACGGTGTGGCGGCTGGACCGGGTCCCGCCGTCCGTGCTCGCCGACCCGGCCAAGCCGGGCCCGGCGCTGCCCCTCGACGGTGCGTGCGAGGTGGCGCAGGAGTTCGCCGCGCCGCAGCTGGGCTACGCGTACGGGTTGCGCTGGGTGCCTCAAGAACTTCCCTGAGTCACATTCCTTGACATGAATATTCTTAACTGTGAATACTTTAGCTCGTGAACACTTCCGCTATGGACGGGATCGCGGCAGCACTGGGGGACGCGGCGCGGTGGCGCATCGTCGAGCTTCTCGCCGAGCGTCCCCGGTCGGTCGGGGAGCTGGCCGAGCGGACCGGGCTGCGGCAGCCGCAGACCACCAAACACCTCCAGAGCCTCGCCCGCGCCGGGCTCGTCACCGTGTTCCCGCTCGGGCAGCGTCGCGTCTACGCCCTCGAGGCCGAGCCGCTGGCGGCTTTCGCGGGCCGGTTGGCGGAACTGGCGAAGGCGACCGAAGCGCACGAAGGCGAGCGGAACGCGGTGGCGCGGTACCGCGCGGCCGTCGAAGCGGATACCGCGGCCGCGGACGGCGACCGGTGGGCGGACGGGCGCGAGTTCGCGTTCGAGCGCTTGCTGGCCGTGCCGCGCGAGGTCGTCTGGCGGCACTGGACCGAACCGGGGCTGCTGGCGTCGTGGTGGGTTCCGCCGTCGATGACGGTCACCGAGTGCCTCCTCGAGCCGCGGTCCGGCGGGCGCGCGGTGCTCGCGTACCGCGACGCCGACGGCGAATACCACTCCGAAGGGTGGGTCCGCCGGGCGGCGGAGCCCGGGCGGCTCGCGTTCGACCTCGCGGTGACGGGCGAGGGGTCCTTCACCGGCCACTACGACCTCGAGCTCGCGCCGGTGCCCGGCGGCACCCGGTTGCGGCTCGGGCTGCGCATCACCGCGACGACGGTCGAGGCCGTCCCCGCCATCGCCGGCATCGAAACCGGCTGGGACCAGGTGCTCGACCACCTCACCGAAGTGCTGCTGCCGGGAAAGGGCTGACCACCATGACCGATCGCCGGGTCACCGCGAACCTGAGCTTGACGCTCGACGGGCGCTACCACGGTCCCGGCGGGCCCGGCGACATGGGCGCGATCGTTTCGTACGCGACGACCGACGTCGCGCGGCGGTACCTGGCGCGCATCTGGGAGAACGCGACGACGGCGGTGCTCGGCCGGCTCAACGCCGAAGGTTTCCTGGGGTACTGGCCGACCGTCGCGGCGGACGAGCACGCCGACCCGCGCGACCGCGGCTACGCGAAGTGGCTGGTGGACGCCGAAAAGGTGGTCTTCTCGACGACGTTGACCGAGGCGCCGTGGGAACGCGCCCGCGTGGTGAACGCCCCGGCCGCGAAGGTCATCGCGGACCTGAAGACCACCGGATCGGGTGACATCCTGGTCAACAGCAGCGCGAGCATCATCAAGGCACTGCTGGCGGCGGACCTGGTCGACCGGCTGTACTTGATGGTCTGTCCCGAGATAGCGGGCGGCGGGCCGCGGCTGTTCGACGACGGCCTGCCGGCCTCGAAGTGGCGGGTCGCCCACCAGGAAACGGGTGAACTGGGGGAGACGGCGCTGGTCTACGACCGCGCGCACTGAAGTCCATTGTGGACAGCGTAGGCGAACCACGAAGCGGGACCACCACGTGCCGGGGGTCCGGGGGTTGTCCCCCGGGTAGATACTGCGGACACCGGGAGCAATCCCGGAGGGATTGCGAACAGCAATCCCCGTCTCGGGTGGGGCGGGCGGGGCTCGAACCCGCGGCCAAGGGATTATGAGTCCCCTGCTCTAACCAACTGAGCTACCGCCCCCGGATTTGCGTTCGCACAGAAGACTCAGTTCGCCTCAAGTTATCACAGCGGCCATCCGGGCAGATCCGGTAGGCCAAACAGGTTGAAGTGGCCACCGACCGGCGCAGCCTCGTCTAGGTTGCAAGGGCGTCACCGCTGAACGGACGGCGGGAAGGTGAGCGATGGTCACGGCACCGCGAGCCGCCCCGCACGGCCCGTACGCGCTCCGGTTGGCGCTGCTGGACGCACTCACCGCCGGGGCGGGCCTGGGCTACCTGGCGCACCAGTACCGGGAGGCGCTCGTGGCGAACCTCGCGGCCATCGGCCTGGGGCTGTTGTTCGCGTTCGCGGTGGGCTACGTGATCCGCGTGGCGGCGCGGGTCCTGCGCCGCGCGAACCGGCGCGTGGACGCGATTTTCGCCGAAGAACTGCGGAAGCCGTCGCCCCGGCCGCGGTGAGGGTGCGGATTCCGCTCAGGCGCCCGGATCGGCCGGAGTCGTAGGCACGGTGAACGGCGGTCCCGGCGAACGGCAATCCGCGTCGTGAACCGACTCGGCCGCCCGGCGTTGTTACGCCGTACACAGTGGACAGTGCGCCCTCAGGCCACCCGGTACCAGAAATTGCCGATCGGCCCGGAACTGCTCAGCTCCACCGGCTCCAGCCGCACCCGCGTGCCGCCCGGGTGGTCGAACAGCCGGACGCCGTCGCCGAGCAGGATCGGCGCCACGTGCACCAGGACCTCGTCCAGCAGCCCGGCTTCCAGGCAGCGCCGGGCCGTCGTGGCCCCCAGCACCGCGACGTACCCGTCCCCGGCCGCCGCGCGCACCGCCTTGCCCAGGTCGTCGACCAGCGTGAACCCCGGTGCCGGCTCGGCGGAGCGGGTCACCACGAAGATCGGGCCCTCCCACTGGCCGCCGTACACCTTGCCCTCCGCCGTCGTGGCCGGCGCGTACGTGTTGTGCCCCATCACCACCGCGCCGAGCCCGGCGAGCAGCCGCTCGACGACCGGGTTCGGGCCGGCGTGCAGCCCGGCGAGCCACGTCATGTCGTCGGCGGGGCCGGCGACGAAGCCGTCGAGGGACATCGTGACTTGAATCCACCGATGTGAATTCGGGTGATCTTGCTTTAGGTTTGTTGATCTTGCTGTGGGGTGTGGGCGTGCTGGACCGTGCTGGCCGCTCC
>NZ_JBFBBZ010000079.1:0-32882 GCF_040682935.1 Amycolatopsis sp. NPDC051061 | reverse complement strand
CGCACTCTGCTCGACGAATGGGCCTACAACCAGCCCTATCGCACCGAGACCGAACGCCGCGACGCCTTTCCGGGCTGGCTGCACACCTACAATCAGCATCGCGGCCACACCGCACTCGCTGGCAAACCACCCGCCAGCCGCGTCCCCAACCTCACGGGTCAATACATCTAGTCGACGATAGCTGCCAGACGACCGTGCACACCCTAAGGTCACCGTGTCGGAGGCAAACGTTTGCCTCGGCAACTCAGGTATCGCCTCAGGGATCCACCTCGACGACGAGATCCTCGACGCGGCGGTGATCACTTGCAGCTCGGGGTTCACGTTGCAGGTGTGCGCGGTCCGCAATATCGGCTTGTTCGACACTGGCCCCGGCACGGTCAAACAACCGGCCAACCAACCGACTAGTCACCCGGGGCCAGAGGAGACGCGACCGACACGAGTCATACCAGCATGTTCTGTTCGACGGGAGTCGTGCTGACCGAGTAGACAGACAGCTGGTTCCGGCTGATTGCCACGGCGTGGCCGGCGTGCGGTTCGAAGGGACCCACAACGCCGCCGAAGGTCGCGTTGAACAGGGCTCGTTGCGCGCTGTCGACTTCACCGAAGACGACCAGGTCCACGGCTTCCACGAGCGGGAGATCATGGGGCACCAGGTTGTCCAGCACAGTTAGGTGGGCCTGGTAAGCGCCCAGCGGCGCGGTGACGGCCTGGTCACCGACGATCAGATGCGGCCGGCTCGGGCCGCCGGACCGCACCACCGGGGCCCCGGGCGGGAGCAGCTCGAAAGGGCCCGGCCAGAGCTGCGGGTAAGCCGTCCGCACGGTGACCGCCGCGCCGGCGGCGACGGCGCGCAGGGCGATCAGTCTCGCCAAACCGTGCCCGAGCACGACACCGGTCGTCGGCCGGGTTTGGAACAGCCGCGCCGGCACCGGGGTGCCGTGGCGGACGTCCCAGCCGAGCAGCAGTCCGGCTCCGCCGCACCAGGGCTGCTCGGCCGTCAGCGCGTGGGCGGGGCCGACCCGGGTCCAGCCGGCGGCGGCGCGTCGGCCGAGGGCTGCGCCGACGGGGAAGGTGACCGCGGCGGCGGGGAGGTGTTTGCCGTCCAGCGGGTCGAGCCGACCGCCGAGCCGGGTGACCTCGGCGGCCGCGCTTGCTCGGGCGCGCGCCGAGGTGGACTTGTTCGGGGCCGCGAGGCGGAGCACCTGTTCCGAGACGAGTTCGCCGCCCGTGGCGGCCACGGCGACGCCGACGGTCGCAGCAGTGACGGGAAGCAGGCAGAGGCGGCCCAGGATGTGGCCACCGCCTGCCGGGTCCTGCCAGGTGAAGCACGACTGGGTGGTCTGCCCGACGTCGAACGAGCCCAACCCGCGCCGCACGAGCGCGGTGCCGGCGGGAAGCATCCCGTCGTCGAGGTGCCACCATTTGGGTCAGCATGTCGGCTCCTGCGGTCCGATAGAAGCGAGGTAGAGATACTGGATCGGTGAGGCACCGCCCCGAGATGCCGCCGGACGGCGGCACAGCCAACCGCGTGGCCGGTGACGTGTCTGGGAACGTGGTCCAAGCCGGTGTCATCAACGGCAACGTGCATTTCCACCACCCCCGACCTGCGGTGTCCCTGCCGCACCGGGCCGGGATTCCCCCGCAGCAGGCAGCGGCCTTCCAGGATCGATCGGGGACAGCCCGCCTGCTGGGGCAGGCGTTGCAGAGCGGGAACGTCGCGGTGCTGACCGGTCATCCGCGGGTGCACACCGGTGTGGTGTCGGGGCTGGGCGGTGTCGGCAAGACGCAGGTCGCGCTGGACTACGCCGAGCGGCTGTGGACCGCCGGCGAAGTCGATGTGTGGGTGTGGGTGACGGCGGGATCGCGGGAGGCGATCGTGTCCAGCTACGCCCGCCTGGCCACCGACCTGACCGGTGTCGAGGACACCGACCCCGAGCACGGCGCACAACGGCTCCTGGAATGGCTAGCCGCCACCCCCGCGCGGTGGCTGATCGTGCTCGATGACGTGCAGAACCCCGCCGACCTGCGCGGCCTGTGGCCACCAGCCGCGCCGGCCGGGCAGGTGGTGGTGACCACCAGGCGCCGGGACGCCTCACTCCGCGGACACGGCCGTTGCCTGGTCGAGGTCGACGTATTCACCCCAGCTGAGGCCGAGGCGTACCTGCGTGCCGCGCTGGCCGACCAGCCCCACCTGGCAGAGGGCGCGGCCGAGCTGGCGACTGAACTGGGGTGCCTGCCGTTGGCTGTGGCGCAGGCCGCCGCTTACATGCTGGACCGCGCCCTGCCCTGCACCGACTACCGCGCGCGGTGGACCAGCTGCCGGCGAAGCCTGGCCTTGCTGCTGCCCGAGCCCGACGGGCTGCCCGACGAGCACCACGCGACCGTGGCCACGACATGGTCATTGTCGGTCGAGCAGGCCAACCGGCTCGAACCGGCGGGGATCGCGGGGGCGTTGCTGGAGGTGGCCAGTATGCTGGACCCCAACGGCATCCCCGCCGCGCTGTTCACCACCCCCACGGTCACCGACCTGCTCTCCAGCCACACGGGACGCGAGGTCGACGCCGAGCAGGCCCACGATGGGTTGGGATGTCTGCACCGGCTGAACCTGATCACCCTGGACCCGAGCTCGGATACTCGGACGGTGCAGGTGCACGCGTTGGTGCAGCGCGCCACCCGAGACGCCTTAACCGCGCCACAGCTTCGCGCGCTGGCGGGCGCGGCGGCGGATGCGCTGCTGGGCATCTGGCCGGACACCGAACGCGACACCACGCTGGGGCAGGTGCTGGGTGCCAACACCGATGCACTGACCGAAACAGCAGGCGAGCACCTATGGGAACCCGACGGGCATACCGTGTTGTTCCGTGCCGGGACCAGCCTTGGCAACAGAGGGCTGTTTGCTGAGGCCAGGAACCACTTTCTCCGACTCCACGCCACTGCCACAGAGCAGCTTGGCTCGGACCACCCCGACACCTTGACTGCCCGCCACTACCTCGCCCGCTGGCGCGGTGAAGCAGGTGATCCGGCCGGCGCCGTAGCCGCCCCTCGAGCTGCTACTCACCGACGCAGTGCGGGTACTCGGCCCAGACCACCCCCACACCCTGATAACCCGCAACGACCTCGCCTCCTGGCGCGGTGAAGCAGGTGATCCGGCCAGCGCCGTAGCCGCCCTCGAGCAGCTACTCACCGACACAATCCGAGTACTGGGCCCAGACCACCCCCACACCTTCGCCACCCGCTACAACCTCGCCCGCTGGCGAGGTGAAGCAGGTGATCCGGCCAGCGCCGTAGCCGCCTTCGAGCAGCTACTCACCGACCGATTGCGGGTGCAGGGCCCAGACCACCCCACCACCTTGATCACCCGTAGCGACCTCGCCCTCTGGCGCGGTGAAGCAGGTGATCCGGACGGCGCCGTAGCCGCCCTGGAGCAGATACTCACCGACGAAGTGCAAGTACTGGGCCCAGACCACCCCACCACCTTGATCACCCGCTACAACCTCGCCTCATGGCGCGGTGAAGCAGGTGATCTGGCCGGCGCCGTAGCCGCGTCCGAGCAGCTACTCACCGACGAAGTGCAAGTACTGGGCCCAGACCACCCCACCACCTTGATCACCCGCAGCGACCTCGCCCGCTGGCGCGGTGAAGCAGGTGATCCGGCCAGCGCCGTAGCCGCCTTCGAGCAGCTACTCACCGACACAATCCGAGTACTGGGCCCAGACCACCCCCACACCCTGATCACCCGCAACAACCTCGCCCTCTGGCGAGATCAACTATCTGAGAGACCGCCCTCATAAGCAATGAGGTCGATCGCTTGCCTCCGTTCCCGCTGAGGAGAACATCCGCTGCTGCCTCCGACCGGTCGTCCAGCGGACCCACGCTCATGCGGTGAGCGGACGTTCAGCCCACCGGTGGTCCGGTCCGTATCGACCGCACGGTGGCGATTTCAGATCGATGGCGCCCCGTCGAGGTTCGAGCGGATCGTCCTCGGGTAGTCGGGACCCAGTACCCGCTCCTGATCAGCGTGGCTGCTCTCGTACAGCGGGAACACCCGCCAAACCTCCCACCGCCTGGTAGCCGTAGGCCAGGTTGTGCCGCGAGGTCAGCCGATGCCGAGCATGGACTTCGCCGTGGTCCAGTCACTCAGCATCGCCGTCTGCGCCGCAGACAGGGTGACCTGGTGGGCGCACACGGCCTTCTTCACCGCTGCTGCTCGGACTGTCGGCGCACAAAGTCCTCGACAGCTTTAGCCTGCGGGGAGTGCGGCGCGGGCGAGTGCCGACTCCACCGACTTCGGCTGCCTGCGCATACAGTTGACTCTATGCAGGTCGTCACCGATCGCCGCTTGCGGAACGCCATCGCGGAGCACCTCAGAGACGGGATGACGAGGCGGAAGATTGAGGACTTCTTCGAGGACCTGGGCCTGGCCCCTTGGCCGAACGAGTGGGTGGCCTACACCAAGGTGGACTTCGCGTCGTCGGTACTGGAAAACCAGACTCTTGTCGAGCTGGCGGACGTCGCGCGCCGTGTGGCGGACGAGATAGAAGCGCCGGAACTTCTAGCCCTGGTGGACCGTCTCGGCCCCCACGGTGTGGCGGGCGACCTCAAGAACCTGATCTTCGCTGCTGACGGCCCAAAGCCCAAGATCGTGTTCCGAGACGCCATCAACAACGATATCGACCTCGTCGAAAACGAACAATATTGCCTGGTATACAACCGTCCGCTGGAACCGACCGGACTGACCTGGAGACAACTCACAGCATGGTGGGCTGAGCAGCAGGGAATGGCTGGTGCAGCCGAGACGGATGTCTCCCGCAGCCTGTACCGTCGCATGGACCGCTCACTGGGCGACAACGACGCCGAACGTCGGATCTTGCGAACCTACGCTGATCGCTATGTCAAGCAGGGCCCGGACATCCCCGCCTTGATCCCTCAGGTCTATCTCCACTATGACCCGTATACCAAACGACAGGGTGCAGCAGCCCTGACCCGCCAGCGCATGGACTTCCTGTTGCTGCTGCCCAACCGCACACGAGTTGTGATCGAATGCGACGGCGTTCAGCACTACGCGAACGACGATGGCAGCGCCAGCCCTCAGCGCTACGCCGAAATGGTCGCCGAGGACCGCGACCTTCGACTGCGCGGCTACGAGGTGTACCGCTTCGGAGGCCGCGAACTACAGAACCCGGAACGTGCAATCGGTACACTCAGTAACTTCTTCGACTCCCTAGCCGAGCGACACTCAGGCACGAACTGAAACGGCGATCCGTCCGGAGCAGACCGAGCCCCCTTCACTCGATGACGGCCCTCAGTCGTCTACGCACTGGACGATCAGCAACGCCGCCGATGTCGCCAAAGACGATCATCCCCATGACTTCAACGCCTCGCAGCGGACAGCCGGCCGACAACTCCCGACCACTACGACTCCTCCACGCTGGCGATCCGAGCTGCACGCTCGGTCACGCATATGCGTCAATATCCTTGAAACTGGAGGCTTTTCCGCTCCGCTGCCGCGACGTGTCCGCGGAGTGGCGTTGATCACGGCCGCCGTTCAAGTTCGCGATGAGCCCGCGGGCAGCCGCACGTGGTTTCAAGTTCCTGATCGCGCTGGCGGTGCCGATCACGTAGGCCAAGGTGTTAGCCGTAGCAGTGCCATCAGAATGAAGCCAAACCTAGACACAGCCGGCAGTGCCACCTCGCCGAAGACTGTTGAAAAACCTGCTCGGCGCACTGCGTCGAAACCCTTGCGTCTGCTCGTTGCCCTGGGGTGTCATGAAAAGGTGTCGAAAGTGCGGAGAACCAGCACGCCCACCGCGGTCCGCGACATCGCGTCAGCACTCGGTGCGCCCGACGCGGCAGAAAAGCTCGAGTCCGCGTTCTTACAAGACCCGCTGGATCACGTCCGCGACGTGCTGCGACTCGCGGAGCGCCGCAACCGCCTGCTGGCCGCGCTCAACGTCCTGCCCGCCCGGGAACCGGCCCTGAGCTCCCCGGGACCTCCCGGAAACGACGGAGGCCAATGTGTCAAATATGAGGCGACGAGCATCGATTTGGATCTCTCCATCTATGATCTTTCTGGCAGTGGCCGGCTGCGGAGCTCCAGTTGTCGGCATACCCGGAGTACCTCCGCAGCCGGAAGGTGGTGGACAAACCGCCACGCCAATATCCTCGCCTAATGGTGGAACATCCACCCCGCTGTCGCCAGGCGGGACCACCACGGTCACCACATCGCCGGCACATAGCGGCGGAACGACCACCACGCCGGGGTCGAGTGATAGCCACCCAGGCAGCGGCCTTGGGTCACCGATACATATTCCTATTCCGTCCGACAATCTCACCGGTAATGATTATTCATTTGGCAAACCTCGCCTCGAACACAACATTCGCACGGCCTGCGGTAATAACGAACTTTGCGTGACCGTGGAGATGAAGGTCGACAATGACTCCTCCAATGATAACCGTGAGCCATGCGAGGATGTCAGTGGAGTGGAAGGCTATCAGTACGCCGAGCACAGCTCGGATAAATACGTAGAGGTCAAGCGAGGCGGAAAGGTTTATGTTATCGTGAATGTCGCATGCGGAAAAGTCTCGCCGACTTCGTCGACACAACCCGCCCCCAGTCGATGACCGACAAATATTCGGGCACATTGCGGCCCACAGGACCAGACCTACTAAAGGTACTTGAGTCAGTGGTGGCACCAGGAGCGGCGGTGACGGCACTGTTGTACTATTTCGGACTCTTGCACGCCTACTGGTTCCTGCAGACATTCGGCGTTGAGTACACCGTCATGGATTTCACCACATATGACTACCTGATTCGCAGCGCAGATGGACTCTTTGTTCCACTAGCCGTCGTTGCCAGCCTCGCTTTAGTGGCTCTGTGGTCGCATCCTGTGCTGACTGTGCGAATAGCGTCTCAACGAAGGGAAGTCATACGGAAGATTGCATCGCGCATTGGCCTGGCCGCCGGAGGAGTACTCCTAATCATTGCAATCAGCGGGATTTTGGAACCTTATTTCTGGACGGCCTTTACCGCACTCCCCGGACTCGCTTTGTCTTTCGGCATTCTCACCATTAGGGCGTCGATTCGAACACTCCAAGGAATTCGACGTGGCAACACTGGGCGCATCCGACGAAACAAGCGATCGAGTCATTTTCAGCCCACCAAGATTGATGGTCAATTGTCCCAGCGATCAAACTTCTGCGAGTGGGCATCTGTCTTTCTATTGGTAAACATCGGCCTCTTTTGGGCAGTTGCCAACTACTCGGCGGCAGTGGGCAGCGGGCGAGGACGCGACCTTGTTTCTGCGTTACCTTATTGGCCTGACGTAGCGATATACAGCGAGCGAGATCTTAGCTTGCCGACATCGGACACACTGGAGACTATATGCGGCGACAGCGACTCCGCGTATCGATACCGTTACGACGGACTTAAGTTAATCCTTCAATCTGGCAGTCAATACCTTTTTCTTCCGACTAGCTGGGCTGCCAGTCGTGGCGCAGCGATTGTCCTTCCAAAAACCGACAGCATTCGACTAGACTTCACGAAGGCGGCGTTGACTCATAGAGGAAACTGTTAGATTCGTCCAGCATTGTCGCGAGGGCAGATAATTAACACACTCTCATTCCGTTGACAGGGCTCCCCTCCAGGCGCGGACCACTTGCCGACGCACCCGAAGCCGCATCCCGCGGTGAACAAGACACAGACATCAGCCGATAACCGGTCTTATGTCGGCCAGCAAACTCCCACGTGAAGCTCCCGCCGTGGTCATCGCTCGGGCACCACTAAACGCCATCAGCGTGTCAACCACGCGATCCACGGGCCTGGGTACGCCTTGACACGGGCTGACCGGCGTCGGAGGCTCTACCTCCGATCGAGGGAGCGATGGAGGGTATGCACGGACAACGCGAAGCGCTCGCAGCGGCCGTACGTGCAGCGACAGTGCCACTGACCATCCCGTCGACGACGGTCAAGGGCACCGGCTTCTTCATCACCCCCGAGCTCGTCCTGACCTGCGCCCACGTCGTCACCTCGGCCGGTGGGCCGGTCGAGGTGGTGCACGGCTCGGCCACCGCGACGCGGGACGCCGGCGACTACGAAGTCCTCACCGACTACTACCTGGCGGGTGGGCCCGATGGCCTGGATCTGGCACTTCTCCGCCCGGTAGGCGGGGAGCGGGCCGCGCACGTCCACTTGGCCGCTTCGGTGGCGCCGGGTGACGAACTGTGGGTCTTCGGCCACCCGGAGGGCAAGTACCGCGCCGGAGACGTCGTGTCGCTGCGCCTGGACGGTGCTTCCGAACACATCGAGGGTCCGATCCTGCTCAAAGGCACCCAAGGGCGGATCAAGCCGGGCATGAGCGGCGCCCCGGTGCTCAACTGGCGAACCGGCGCGGTCTGCGGGGTCGTCCGCTACCGCGACGGCTCGCATGACGACACTGCCCGCTTCGTCCCGATCAGCACGGCGTTCGCCGTCTACCCCGGGCTCGCCGAGGCGAACACGGCGATGCCCGCCGCCCGCGCCTGGCTCGAACTGCTGGACGACACGCAACTCGCCGAGTCCGGCGCACGGTATCCGGGACCGCGGCTGCGCCGGTATCTCGAGGCGGCGAGCGCCGCCGACGACAGTCATCCCTACGCGGCCATGCTGGACGTCCCTTCCCCGCTGTCCAAGGTCTACCTCCGGCAGAAAGCCGGCCGGGCCCCTGAGGACGAGACGGCCGCCGAGGCCGGAGAACTGGTGGAGGCCGACAGCCTGCTGCACGCGTTTCGCGGGGTACAAGTGCTCGGCGGCCCGGGCGCGGGGAAGTCCAGCCTGGCTCGTCATCTCACGGCTGTGGCGGCCCGGAGATGGCTGCAGGAAGGCAGTGGCCACGTCGTGCCGATCCTGGTCGCAGCCGAGGCCCTGACCCTGCGCCGCGGCCTGAGCGAGATGCTGGCCGACGGCGTCGTCCGGAGCCTCGACACCGACCTCGACCGCGTCACGCTGACCGCCCTGTTCGGCGAACCTCCGTTCCCCGGCGCGGAATGGCTGGTAATGGTCGACGGCGTCGACGAAATCCTGAATCCCCAGTTGCGGTCCATCGTGCTTTCGAAGGTCTCCCGGCACCGCAACGAGGGCCGATACCGGTTCCTGCTGACCTCACGGCCACTTTCAGACTTCCTGATGGAGAAGATCGCCGAGAACGGCGACTACCCCACGTTCACGATCGAACCGTTCGGGCGCCACGAGCTGGTCGACTTCGCCCAGAACTGGTTCACGCAGCTCAAGCTCCCCGATCCCCGATCCGCCGCGGAGGGGTTCGTCCAGCGGGTCGACGAGGCAAGACTCGACCGGCTGGCCGGTGTCCCGTTGATCGCGACCATGTTATGCATCCTCTACGCGAACTCGCCCGGGCAGCGCCTGCCGGAGAACCGGGCAGAGCTCTACGCCGAGTTCGTCGATCTGCTGCTGGCCAAGCGGAAGATCACCAACGTGCGCGACCTGCTCGCCGAGTGGACCGGCCGTAGCGGTCCCGAAGCCGAGGGGGCGGGCGAGGACCTGGTCCAGAGGACCCCTGAGCTGCTCAGGCTGCTGGCCCACGAAGGGCAACGTGCCGGTGCCGATCCGTTCGAGACCTCCGTCCGGACCGACTCGGCGGTCATCGTCGCGCGGCGCTTCCCCAGGCCGGCCACCCTGTCGTCGGCCGAGTGGGACAGCGTCATCCGGGAGGTGTTGCGCAGCTGCGGACTGCTCGTCGAACGTCGCGGTGTCTTCGGGTTCATCCATCAGACGGTCCAGGAATACCTTGCTGCCGCGCACCTGGCCGGCCTGCACCCGGACCCACGCCGGCGCGCCGCGCGGAGACTGTTCGTCCCCCAGCCGTGGCCTTGGCCGGACCTCGAAGTCAAGAGCTTCCTCGCCGCCCTGTGGGCCAGGCAGGGCCGCGACCTGGCGCCCGTTCTCCGCCGGTTGCTGCAGCGACGCCACCGCGATGTCAACTACCGCTTCCTCGTCGAACTGCACCGGCAGGGCGTGGAGCTGCCGGCGAAGGTGCACGCCAAACTGGTGGAAACGCTGGCCGGCTGGGTGGCCGAGCACGGCCGGAGCCACGGCGAATGGCGCGAGGCTGCCGAAGCGCTGAACCAGATCGACGGTCAACGGGCCGCCGCGGTCCTCGAGGTGACGGCCCGGCACGGAGCAGGCTGGCAGCGTCGCCTCGACTCCAGCCTGATGTTGCTGGAGCACAACGCCCCGATCGGCATCCAAGCCCTCGAAGACCTCACCACCGACGAAACGCTCGACGGCCCGGACCGGCTGAAGGCCGCCAAATATCTGCTCGCGCAGCATCCCCGGCGCGGGATGGCGGCGTTGGCAAAGCTCGCCCGCGACATCCGGCCCGACTACCTCCGGGTGGAAGCAGCGCGTGTCATCGCCGAACACGACCGGCAGCGTGGTGATGAACTGCTCCGCGCCGTCACCTATGACCCCGGCGCCTCGGACGAGGCCAGGCTCGGCGCGGGACGCGCTCTTGGCCCGGGCGCGGGTTCGGACGTGTTGGCCTTCCTCAGCAGCCGCCACGAGGTGTCCGGCCGGGTCCGTCTGGACGCCGCCCTGACGGTCGAAAGCTGGTCAGCCGGGGCCAGTGCCTCCTTGCTGCTCGCCCTCGCCCAGGACCATCGAGTGAGCGTCGACATCCGTCGTGACGCCGCACAGGAACTCACCGACCACGGCGACGAGCACGCCGTGCAAGCGTACAAATCGATCGTCGACAGCAAAGCGGTCGCAAAAGACGTCCGGGTCGACGCCGCCGAGCGGATCGCGGCCATCGACTCCGAGGCCGGCCTGTCGCTCCTGCTCCAGCTCGTCGCGGATCCGACGTTCGGCGAGGCGAGGATCACTGCTGGAATCGCCGCGGGCCGCATAGCTCCCCACGCCGCCGCACGCGCTCTGACCGAGGTGGTCGGCGCCTACAGGCAAGACCGCTACGGGTACGTCTCCCTTGCCGACGACCAAGCGACCTGGATCCGGGCCGCACAGGAGGCCGCACGGCTCGATGCCGAAGTCGGTGTCACCGCCCTGCAGGGCGTGATCACGAACGACCGGCTCCCGTCGACACTGCGGCTGAACGCCCTTACCTCACTGAGTGAGGTGGCGCCAGTCACCGGGCTCGAGACCGCCCACCGATTGGTGGAAGAGTTCGGAACCCAGGCGGCGATCCGGTTCGGCGCCGCCGAACAGATTTGGCTGCTGGACAGAGAGTCGGGCCGGGCGGTCATCCGCCGGACAGCTCTGACCCCAGCCGCTCCGTCCGACGATCGGATGAGACTCGGCAGGCGGATCAGCAGGACCGACAAGGAGCTGGGCATCGAGATAATGCGTCACGTAGCTTCCGACACTTTGGTGAGCCCGCGAGTCCGGCTCGACGCCGCCGCCGCAGTCGAAAACCTCGACGTGGCCCAAGGCATTCAGCTACGGGCCAGACTGACCACTGAATCGCCGGTCGAGGAGTACCTCGAGCAAATCGAGGGCCGCGACACCTAGGGCCAGCCGACGTCAGCTCTGCTCGCCGGGCTTCCACTCCAGGGTGACCTTCAGGTTCGCCTTCGCGCTACCCTTGATCAGCATGGCCGTCAACTGGCTGCTCTCCAAGCCGACTTCACATCCGAATTCGACCGCCACCTTCGCCGGCTTGATCTTCCGCATGCCGCCGACCACTGCATCGATCAGGGATCCAGTCAACGCTCCGAGCGAGTCTGTGAACTCGGCGAAACCCAGGATCCGCGCCGCGACCTCTTGGTCCTCCTGGTCCCCGACCGGGGTGACCTCGACGAACAGCGTCCGCCCGTCGATCGTGACCGGGACATGGACGGGGCGCGCCGGCTGCGAGTACTCCTCAGTCACCAGAGTTGCCCTTCAGATGTCAGGGTTGCGGCTGGGCCATTCTGCTGGCTCTACGTCCGCGATCACCACGGCGCTCACCCGAATGCTCGGCTTTCGTCGACGAGTGCAGGTTCAGCTCGCGGCCGATGCGAGCGCCTGTGACGCTGCCGAAGGACAGGTCGAAGAGATGTCACCAGCCCGATACACGTCGCCGACGATCGGCATCGTGTTCTCGCTTAGGTGTTTCCGGGCGGAGTCTGTCAGACTGCGCGGGCCAGTCGATCAAGCGATGGCCAGCGAGTTCATCGAGACAGCGCGCGGACAATACGATCGGGCCCACGGGATATAACGGGGCGCCAGCGCTGTACAGAGAGCAAGGCCGCGACGACGAAGTCGCCCGCGTACGCGCCAGATTCGTCCACAACCCCAACGCCCGGTCGCGGCCCCGAGATACCCCGGAGATGTGGTCTGCCTTGCGGGTATGTGGCGCTCATCCGACCTGCGCTGACGCTCGTGGCGCACAACCGGGTCGCCCGTCAGGCCCACGGCAATCTGGCACCCCAGGTGCGGTACCGCCTAGTCCATGCGGGTGGCGTTAGATACACGTATCGTGCGCTTGCCGGTACTTCGAGACACTTGCATTCGTGGCAGACGACGTGTTCGATCCGGATGACGATGTCGATCAAACGGCGGTCCGTCACCCCAAGCGATCCGGCCATGTCGAGGTACCGCGTCAGCTACCTTTGCCGGTCCGCGATTTTATAGGCCGCACGGATCAGCTGACAGCGTTGGACAACCTACTTCGAACCGACCCCCACCAGGCAGAGATGGCGGCACCTAGCCCGGTGGTGATCTCGGCCGTAGACGGCGCTGCCGGGATCGGGAAAACCGCGCTCGCGGTGTATTGGGCGCATCGCGTACAACACCACTTCCCAGACGGTACGCTCTATGTGAATTTGCGAGGATACGGCCCAGGAGACCCGGCTACTCCAACCGAGGTTCTTGACGGTTTCTTACGGGCACTAGGGATAAGGGCAGAGGCGATACCGCAGGGAGTAGACGCGCAGTCGGCATGCTACCGATCCCTGCTGACTGGCCGCAGGGTTTTGATTGTGTTGGACAACGCCAATGGTGCCGAGCACGTCCGCCCTTTGCTGCCCGGAGCCGCTGGGTGCATGGTGGTCGTGACTAGCCGAGACAGCCTTACCGGCTTGGTCGTGACCGAGTCCGCCACGCGCCTCACATTGGCCCTCCTGTCACAAGAGGAATCACAGGATTTGGTGAGAGAGATCATTGGCTCCTCACGCGAGGCGGCCGAACCAGAGGCGGTCGACGAATTGGTTCGGTTGTGTGCGCGACTACCCCTGGCTTTGCGCATTGCCGCGAGTCGCGTATCCACATCAGCATCCAATATATCCGAACTCGTCGCTGAACTCATAGATGATCGATATCGGTTGGACACCCTGAGTTCGGACAGGGACGAACGGGCAAGAGTACGCGCGGTCTTCGATTGGTCATATGAGCAACTGACTGCATCAGAAGCCCGACTGTTTCGACACCTTGGTCTGCATGTTGGTCCCGACTTCAGCCTTCATGCAGCAGCTGCAGTCGCTGGCCTAGATCTCGTCGTTGCCCGTCGGCTGCTGGAGCGCCTCGCGGCAGTTCACCTCATCGAACCGAGTCTCGGCGGCAGGTATCGGTTCCACGACCTGCTGCACAACTACGCTGGCGAGCAAGCCCGCAGGCACGAGAAGGAACCTGAGCGCGATCACGTCTTGGAATTGCTCATTGACTGGTATGCACACACGGCGCGCGCCTGTGACGAGCTGGTGTTTCCTGGTTTCCTTCGACTACCAGGACGTGCGACCGCTCCAGCAAACGTACCGGCGATCCATGACCGCGTCCAGGCGCTGAGATGGCTGGAGACGGAGCGAGCAAATCTGCTTTCCGCACTGCAACAGGCTGTACTGCATGAATTTTGGAATCTCGCCATTCATCTCGCCGACAGCACCGCTTTCCTAAGTGCTCGCGGTAGCCGAATTGAATGGCTCAAGGCAATCCAGGCAGGCCTGACCGCGGCCCAGCGCAGTGACGACCATTATGCCGAAACGTCGTTCCATATGTGTCGCGGCGAGGCGCTCACTTTTCTAAGGCGATGGGATGATGCAATTGAGTCCTACAATTTCGGGCTATCCATTGCAACCAGTCTTGAAGATCAATGGCACCAAGCATTCGGACTCAACGGTCTAGGCGTGCTATTCTGCAGACAGCGACGCTTTACGGAAGCACTAGAGTATTTACAGAAGGCATTGACACTGACTCACGACATCAATACCGGGCGTTTCGAAGCGGTAATTCACGGGAACCTCAGCAGGGCATACACCGGCCTAGGTCGATACAGGCAGGCGCTCGAACACGGAGAACATGATCTCGCTCTTCGTCGACGTCTCGGCGACCCCGAAGGTGAAGCTGGCGCGCTGCACAACGTCGCAAGCGCAGTGCAGGGATTGGGAGACCATGAACAAGCCATAACTCTTTCCAGAGAGGCGATCACCCTAGGTCGCCAAGTAAATATCAATCTTGACTATGTCGTCGCCGAGCCGCTCAACACACTCGCGAAGTCTCTCCAACACATCGGGGACAACGCTGAGGCGATCACATGCTGGAGCGAATCAGTAGCTATCTTCACTGAATATGGCGCACCTGAGCGCGCCGCGCATGCCCGGGCCCAAATCCATCACGTTAAGCGCTTCAGGTGAATAGCTACTCAGCTTCCGTCCAAACTCGACCCCTTGGCCTTCAAGACTCATAGCGCCTCTTCTCGGCCCATTAGATCAGACGACGGCGCACTTTGGACTGACGAAAATTGACGCCGAATCCACTGGCTGCTTGCGCCACACCTCCCCGTCACCGAAACCTCATTCAAGTTTTCTTGTCGCTGAGGTCGTTGAAGAGGACGTCGAGATCGTCGGCGGCGTCCTCGTCATCGAGAGGCAGCGCGTCGACGTAGTTCCGAAGCGTCGTGGATGGGTCCCGGTGGCGGAGCCTGGCCGCGGCTTTAAGGATCTTGCCCTGGGACACCAGATGGGTGCCCACGGTGTGCCGGAGCCGATGCAGCATCGCATCAGGCAACCCTGCCGCGTTCCGCAGCCGCTCGAACCGGTGCCCGAGGCCCGCTGGCTGAATCGGCGCTTGCCGGTCGGGCCTTGCAGCGAACAGCCACGGCCCGGTCGCGTCGCCGGCCAGCGGATGGTGGCGCCATACCCGGACATGGTTGTGCCAGTACCGTGCCGTGGTCACTCCGAGGGTGAGACGACCTCGCGAGTGGGTCTTGGTCGGGCCGATCACCGCGTCCTTGGCGGCGCGCTCGATCGACAGCACCCGCCCGTCCAAATCGTCCACCCGCAGCGCCGCCAGCTCACCACGACGCGCGCCCGAATCTGCGGCCAGCCGCACCAGCAACTCGTCCTGCTCCGCATGGAACAGGTCCAAAGCCCGCTGCCGCGACGTCGGCCGCTCGAGTAACCGAGCCGCAGCATCGAGCCGTCGCCGCTCGGCCACCGCGATTAGCTGCCGCACCTGCGGCGGGGGCAGGTGCTTACGGGGATAGGGCCGCGGCGGCGAGCGCATCCCGACCAACGGATCCGGACCCAGCAACCGCTCGCACACACCCCACGTGATCGCCGAATGCAGCACGTGGAAGCGGCCGGACAGCGTCGACGGCGTCGCCCCGGCCGTCGCCCACCGCGCCAGCGCCACCTCCAGCACCGCCGGCGTCAACCGATCCAACCAGCAGTGCGCCAGCCGATCCCGCCGCAAGTCGCGGATGACGCCGCCGTAGGAGCGCAACGTCGTCGGGCTCCACCGATGCGGCGCCGCCTCGAACCGGTCCAGCAGTTGCTCCACGGTCAGTCGGTCGCCACGGTCGGCGCACACGCGGCGGACGCCGTGATCGGCGACCAGCTCGGCTTGCCGCTGCGCGGCGTACTCCTCGTCCCCGTGGACGGTGAACGACCGCTGCTTGCTCCGGCCGCTCAGCGGGTGCGTGCCGACGACGACGCGGATCTCCCACACGCCTGGCGAACGCTCACGCCGCGTCCCTGAGTCGCGGCGTGTTCGTCGCTGTCCGGCATCCCTATCTGAGCTGGTCATCCCTACACCACTAGAGATCGAAGTAGGGATCAGGCTAAACGCACAACAGGTCCAGCGCCTCCCGAAAGAGGCACTGGACCTGTGCTTTTGCCGTCTCAACCAGACGTGCGCCCGAAGGGATTCGAACCCCTGACCTTCTGATCCGTAGTCAGATGCTCTATCCAGCTGAGCTACGGGCGCGTGTTCAGTTGTTCTCTAACCTAGCACTCGGCGAACCGGGTACCAGCGGAGGCTCCGGGATTTGAACCCGGGAGGGGGGGTTACCCCCAACCGCATTAGCAGTGCGGCGCCATAGACCAGACTAGGCGAAGCCTCCTGGGCCCAACGACCACTGCTCAGATAGGTTACACACCCTCCGATCACCCTCCGACAGGACCCCCCTCACGCCCGGCGCAGCAGTCTGAGCAGGCGCGGGGACCTTCCGCCGAGGCCTTCCGCCTCGAACGTCGCGATGCCCACCCGGGGCAGTTCGCGCACGCCGGGGTAGACCAGATAGCGAGGCACCCAGCGCGGCTGGAACTTCGCGTTGAACTTGTACAGCGTCTCGATCTGGATCCAGCGCGAAAAGAAGTGGAGCACCTTCGCCGCCGTCTTGGCGACCGGGCCCGCGCCGATGCGCTGGCCCTGTTCCATCAACGCCCGGAACGCCGCGAAGTTGAGCGACACCTGCTCGATGCCGTGCCTCTCCGCCGCCAGCAGGAGCTCCGAAATCATCAGCTCGTTGACGCCGTTGTCGGCCGCGCGGTCGCGGCGCATCACGTCCAGCGAAAGGCCCGTCGAGCCCCACGGCACGAACTGGAGCACGCCGCGCACCCGGCCACCCTGCTCGGCCGTCACCAGCACCGAACCCGTGTCTCCCATGCGACCCAGCGCCATCGAGAAACCGCGCTCGGTGTCCGTGCCGCGCCAGTTCGCGGCCAGCGCCGCCAGCTCGTCCAGCTCACCCTCGCGCAGGTCCTCCGCGCGGCGCACCAGCACCTTGTAGCCCGCGCGCTTCGTGCGGGCCGCGGCTTGGCGGACGCCGCGCATGACGCGTCCGTCCAAGGTGAACCCTTCGACGTCGACGACCGCTTCGTCGCCGATCTCCAGGATCTCCAGGCCGAACCGGGCCCAGACCGTCGCGCCGAGCTCCGAGACGCCCATCGCCGCCGGCACCCAGCCGTTGCGGCGGCACACTTCCAAGTACTCCTCGATCGCGCCCGGCCACGCCTCGTGGTCGCCGAGCGGGTCGGCCGAGCACAGCGCCACCCCGGCGATCACGCGGTAGGTGACCGCGGCCTTGCCGGTCCGCGAGAACACCGCGAACTTGTCGCGCCGCAGCGCGAAGTAGCCGAGAGAGTCCCGCTCGCCGTGCTCGTCCAGCAGCTTGCGCAGACGCGCGACCTCGTCGTCGGGCAGCCGCGGCGCCGGCTCGGCCGAGCGCAGCAGGAAGTACGCCGAGACCAGGACCGCGGCGAGCCCGAACAGCAGGCCGACGGCCGCGGTCATGTCCTCCAGCCACATCTGGTGGAAGACGGCGGGCCCGCTGACCCCGACCAGCGCGAGCGCGGACTCCGCCAGCCGGTCCGGGAAGCTCATCGGCGCCAGCACCGCCCGCGACGCCACCGACAGCAGGATGACGTTGATCACGAACCCCGCCATCGCCAGCTGCAAGAACACGCCGACCGCGCGCCACCGGCCGACCACCGGATCCGGCTTCGCGACGAAGTAGCGCCGGTTCGCGATCAGGCCCACCAGCAGCACGACCGACACGAGCCCGGCGCCGAAGACGTGCCGCAGCCCGAGGTGCGACACCGTGAGCAGCACCGTCGCGCCGATCGCCAGCTGCCACGCCCGGCGCTTGCGGCGTCGCAGGCCCGCGGCCAGCAACACCAGCAGCACGCCCGTGACCAGCGCGACGGTCGCCGCCGCGACCGTCGCCTCCTGCGGCAGCTCGAGCCACTCCGACAGGTGCCCGCGCAGGTTCCGTCGCCCGGCCGGCACCAGGACCGACACGAGCGTCGTCAGTCCCGCCAGCCGGGTCACCCAGGTGATCACCCCCACGGTGGTGGCTCCCGCCACCCGCCAGGTGGTCTGCGCGCGTGTCCCCGTCACCACCTGTGCAACCCGTTGTGGACGATCATGCTTCCCCCATCTATCCCCCGGCGAGCTCCACGAACGGCGTCAACGCCGCCGGGTTGGCCAGCGCGTCGCGGCTGACGGCCCGGTCAGGAGCCACACCGGCCAGAATCTTCTTCACCGGTACCTCACACTTCTTACCGTTCAAGGTACGAGGTACCTCTTGGACCACGACGAACCGATCGGGTACATGGCGCGGTGACAGGGCGCTACGGAGCTCCTTCTTCAGCCGGGGCTCGACGTCTTCGAGCGTGACGCCGTCCGCGAGCACGAGGAAACAGATCAGCTGCCCGCCGTCGTTGCCGGCCGCCGAGGTGTCCACGACCAGGGAATCCGCGACCTCGTCGTACCCCTCGACGACCCGGTAGAACTCCGCCGTGCCCATCCGGACGCCGCCGCGGTTGAGCGTCGAGTCGCTGCGACCGTAGATCACCGCCGAGCCGCGGCCGGTGACGCGGATCCAGTCGCCGTGGCGCCACAACCCCGGGTACATCTCGAAGTACGCCTCACGCAGGCGCGAGCCGTCCGGGTCGTTCCAGAAGAACACCGGCATCGACGGCATCGGCTTCGTGATCACCAGCTCCCCGACCTGCTCGACGACGGCGTGGCCGGCCTCGTCGAACGCGTTGACCGCGGCCCCCAGCGCCGGGCAGGACAGCTCCCCCAGCCAGACCGGCACGTCGGGCGCCGACGCGACGAACGCCGCGCAGAGGTCGGTGCCGCCGGAGACCGAGCAGATCTGCACCTTCCGCCCCACCTCGTTCACGATCCACCGGAAGCCCTCGACGCTCAGCGGCGCCCCGGTGGAGCCGACCGCGCGCAACGCCGTCAGGTCGTAGCGCTCGGCGGGCTTGATGCCGGCCTTCAGGCAGCTCTGGATGAACGGCGCCGACGTCCCGAAGTACGTCACGCGGTGCTGCTCGGCCAGGTGCCAGAGCGCGTTGAGGTCCGGGTGCCCGGGACTGCCGTCGTAGAGCACGATCGTCGTGCCGACCAGCAGGCCGGAGATGAGGAAGTTCCACATCATCCAGCCGGTGGTGCTGAACCAGAAGAACCGGTCGCCGGGCCCGAGGTCGGTCTGCAGCGCGAGGGCTTTGAGGTGCTCGAGCGTGATGCCACCGTGGCCGTGCACGATGCCCTTCGGCAGGCCGGTGGTGCCGGAGGAGTAGAGCACCCACAGCGGGTGCGCGAACTCGACCGGCTCGAACAGCAGCGGCGCGCCCTCGTTCGCCGCGAGCAGCTCGGCCCAGTCGAGCGCGCCGTCCATCCGTCCTTCGCCGACGTACTGGACGAGCACGGTCGCGGCCAGCGCCGGCAGCTTCGCCTGCAGGTCGGCGACCGTCGTCCGGATGTCGAACCGGCGCCCGTTGTACGCGTAGGCGTTGACGGCGAAGAGCACCTTCGGCTCGATCTGCACGAAGCGGTCCGCGACCGCGCGGACACCGAAGTCCGGCGAGCACGACGACCAGATCGCCCCGATGCTCGCCGCCGCGAGGAACGCGACCAGCGTCTGCGGGCAGTTCGGGGCCAGTGCGACGACGCGGTCGCCCTTGCCGACACCGAGTTCCAGGAAGGCGGCCTGGGCCGCGGCGACCTGCGCGCGAAGCTCGCCGTACGTCAGGTGGTCCGCGAAGCCGTCTTCGCGGTGGAAGATCACCGCGGTCTCGTCGTCGCCCTTCGCGGCGCCCGCGACGCCGGGGGTGAGCGCGTGCTCGGCGTAGTTCAGCGTGGCGCCCTCGAACCAGACGGCGTCCGGCATCTCGCCGGAAAGCACCTCACCCGGCTGGTCGTGCCACCGGACGCCGAGGAAGTCCGCGACCGCCGTCCAGAAGTCCGGCCCGCGCTCGACCGAGAACTCCCAGAGCGAGCGGTAGTCGTCCACCTCGACGCCGCGCTCGGCGCGCAGCCACTGGCGGAAGGCTTCGATCTTGGTGTCGGCAACGTGGCTCGGCTCAGGGCGCCAGAGCACTTCGGGGGCGTCGGCGGTGTGCGTCACGTCACGAGCGTAATCCCTCGGATCGCTCGGTGACGGCGCTCGAAATCGCCTAGCGCAGGTGCGCGTCGAACCAGCTGAGCGTGCGCTGCCAGGCCTCGGCGGCCGCGCCCGGGTCGGCGTCGAACCGGTGGTTCGCCCCCGGGTAGTGGACGACGTTCGTGGCGACCTGCGCCGACGCCGCGGCGTCGCGCAGCCGCTCGACCTCGGCGCCGCCCGCCTCGTCGCCGGCGTCGCCGTACATGCCGAGCCACGGGCTGGTGAGCTTCCCGGCGATCTCGACCAGCGCGGGCAGTTCGGCGGTCTGCTGCCCGCCGACGCTGACGGCGGCGCCCAGCCTGCGGTGCGACGCGACGACGAGCGCCGCGGTGCCACCCAGGTCGAAGCCCATGACGCCGAGGAGGTCGGCCTGGACGCCGCGGTCGACGAGCCAGGCGAGTGTGATGTCCGTCGCGTCGAGCAGGTCCTGCTGGGTCAGCTCCGCGTTTTCGAGGTGCGGGGTGACGGTCAGCCAGCCCTCGACGGCGAGGCTGGCGAGCAGCATCTTGACGCCGTCGGTGACCCCGTCCGCCTCGTGCAGGACCACCAAACCGCCGCGTAGCGCGCCTTCGGGTTCCGAGAAGGTCAGGCGCAGGGCGCGGCCGTCGGTGCGCTCATAGTCCACGGTGCTGGTCGACGTCATACGTCACTCAATCACTTCGAGGTGAACGGCGGGAACCCATTCTGGCAGCTCCACTGGTCACCTACCGCCTGAAGGGAGTCGCGGGGCGGTGGGCGGAAAAGATACGGTGGCCGGGTCGTCCCGTTCAATCGGAGGAGCGCCGAAGATGCCGTCCGTGTCCCCCCGTGCCGATCTCGAATCGTTGCCGAAATACATCCCCGGCCGGACGATCGAAGGCGCGATCAAGCTGGCGAGCAACGAGGTGCCCGGCGGCGCGCTGCCGAGCGTCGCCCGGGCGATCGCCGAGGCCGCGGCGAACATCAACCGCTACCCCGACACCGGCTCGCAGGTCCTGCGCGAGCGGCTGGCGCGCGATCTGGACGTGCCGGTCGAGCACGTCGCGATCGGCTGCGGCTCGGTGTCCCTGTGCCAGCAGACGATCCAGGCGGTCTGCGCACCCGGCGACGAGGTGATCTTCGCCTGGCGCTCCTTCGAGGCGTACCCGATCGTCACGCAGGTCGCGAACGCCGTGTCGGTGAAGGTCCCGATCACCGAGGGCCAGGAGCTCGACCTCGACGCGATGCTCGCGGCGATCACCGACCGGACGCGCGTGGTCTTCGTCTGTAACCCCAACAACCCGACCGGCACGGCGGTGCGGCGCGCGGAGCTGGAGCGCTTCCTCGACGCGGTCCCGGAGCACGTGCTGGTGGTGCTGGACGAGGCGTACAAGGAGTTCGTCACCGACCCGGAGGTGCCCGACGGCGTCGAGTACACGCGGACGCGCTCGAACGTGATGGTGCTGCGCACGTTCTCGAAGGCGTACGGCCTCGCGGGCCTTCGCGTGGGTTACGCCGTCGCGCCGGAGCCGATCGCCGACGCGCTTCGCCAGGTGTACGTCGCCTTCTCGGTGAACATGCTGGCCCAGGTCGCGGCGCTGGCGTCGCTCGACGCGGCCGACGAACTGCTGGAGCGTTGCCAGGAGATCGTCGTCGAGCGCGGGCGGGTGCGGGACGCCTTGCTCGAAGCCGGTTACCAGGTGCCCGAAACGCAGGCGAACTTCGTCTGGCTGCCACTGGGTGACCAGGCGGTGCCGTTCGCCGAGCACGCGCTGGACCGCAAGCTGGTGGTGCGCCCGTTCGCCGGCGACGGCGTGCGCGTGACCATCGGGACCCGCGAGGAGAACGACCTCTTCCTGGCCGCGGCGCGCGACTTCAGTCGCTGAACTGCTTGACCACCAGCTGGATCACGGCGGCGACCCCGATCACGACGATCACGCCGCGCAGCACCGCCGGCGGCAGCTTCCGGCCGATCTTCGCGCCGAGGAAGCCGCCGGCGGTCGACCCGACGGCCAGCCAGAGCACGACGGGCCAGCTGATCGGCGCGACGAACGCGTAGATCACCCCGGCGACGACGTTGACGACGGCGGCGAGGACGTTCTTGACGCCGTTGAGCTTCTGCAGCGGTTCGGACAGCAGCATCCCCATGACGGCCATCAGCATCACGCCCTGCGCGGCGGTGAAGTACCCGCCGTAGATGCCGATGACGAAGATGAAGAACATCAGCAGCGGGCCGGCTTTGTGCTCTTCGCCGTTGCTTTCGCGGCGCTTCGCGACCCACTTGGAGACGCGCGGCTGCACGATCACGAGGATCACGGCCAGGCCCACGAGCACCGGGACGACGGCTTCGAAGGCGTCCTTCGGCAGGGACAGCAGCAGGATGGTCCCGCCGATGGCCCCGAGGAACGACGCGACGGCGAACTTCGCGAGCTGCGGCCAGTAGCCGGTGAGCTCGTGCCGGTAACCCCAGGCCCCGCTGAGGGTCCCGGGCGCGAGGCCGATGGCGTTGGACGTCGTCGCGGTCACGGGCGGATAGCCCAGCGCGACGAGGACGGGGAAGGTGACCAGCGTCCCCGACCCGACGACGGCGTTGATGGTGCCGGCCCAGATCCCGGCGACCACGATGATCGCCGCGTGCCACCACGTCATGAAGCATTCACGTGCGGAGCCTAAGCATCGTGGGCCGGTCCCGCGACGCAGATGTGTCCGGTCGGACACTCACTGCGGGGTGGCGGGCAGGACACCACCGGCAGTTTCCGGAGCTGAGAGGATGGGCGCCGTGGACACCGAGCAGGTCTGGAGCGCGACCGTCGACCGGCTGCGGTCGCTGATCGACTCCGGGAAGCTGCCGCCGGGCTCCCGGCTGCCCGCCGAACGCGTCCTCTGCGAGGACCTCGGCATCAGCCGCGGGTCGCTGCGGCAGGCGCTGCGCGTGCTCGACTCCATCGGCTACGTCCGGATCCGCGCCGGCTCCGGCACCTACGTCCGGGAGCAGCAGGAACAGCCGCTGCGCACGTGGTTCACCGAACACGACCAGCTCGTCGAGAAGCTCTTCGACCTGCGCGCGACCGTCGAACCGACCCTCGCCGAACGGCTCGCGCGGCAGGCCACCGCGAAGACCGTCAGCCGCCTCGAAGACAACGTCGCCGAGATGGCTCAGGCCGCCGAGGACGGCGACATGCTGCACGTCATCGCCGCCGACGCCGAGTTCCACCGGGTCATCGCCCAGAACGCCGGCAACGACGACGTCGCCGGGCTGCTGCGATCCGTGCTCGCCCTGGTCGGCGAGGAGCGGCGGGCCGCGCTGCGGCTGCCCGGCCAGATCCGCAAGGCCGTCGACGACCACCGCGCCATCCTCGACGCCATCCGCCGGTCCGACCCGGCCGCGGCCCGCGAGCTGACCCTCAAGCACCTGGTCGACGCCAAGATCTACGCGCACGACTTCGCCGCCCACCCCGAAGAGCGCTAGACTTTTCACAACATTGTGAAACTTTTGGGGGTCGCGATGGAGAAGGTGCACTTCACCGAAGAGAAAGCCACCATGCTGGCCACGCTGTACGGCCGCGCGCTCGACAGCCGCGAGGCCGACCCGGTGCTCGGCGACCACGCCGCCGACGAAGCCGTCCGGCAGATCGACTACGACTTCGCCAAGCTCGGCATCACCCGCGACAGCGCCGTGAGCGTCGTCCTCCGCGCCAAGCCGATCGACGAATGGGCCGCGGAGTACCTGGAGAGCCACCCCGACGCCCTCGTCCTGCACCTCGGCTGCGGCATGGACACACGCTTCCAACGGCTCGCCCCGCCGTCGTCGGTGCAGTGGTACGACGTCGACTACCCCGAGGTCGTCGAGCTGCGCGAAAAGCTCTACGCGGCGGCGCCGAACCACACGAACATCGGCACGTCGGTGACGGACTTCGCGTGGCTTGACCAGGTGCCGTCGGACCGCCCGGCGCTGATCGTCGCCGAAGGGCTCACGATGTACCTGACGCCGGAGTCCGGCCACGAGCTCATCCGGCGGCTGGTCGCGAAGTTCCCGTCGGGCGAGCTGATCTGCGACGTCTTCAACAAGCTCGGCATCAAGGCGCAGAAGCTGAACACCCCGGTCCGGCGCGCGAAGGCGACCCTGAAGTGGGGCGTCGACGACCCCCGAGAGCTGGAGCGTGACGGCCTCACGCTGGTGTCCTCTTTGGACGCGTCGCACTGGTCGACGCCGGAGGTGCTGGCCCGCCTGCGGCCGGCCACGCGGTTCCAGCTGCGGATGCTGAAGTACTTCCCGCCGCTGGCCCGGATGGCGAACATCGTGCGGTACCGCTTCTGACGGAACTCCGGCCGTACGATCGACACCGTGCGCAAGATCGGGAACTTCCGGGTGGTGTTGCGCACCAGCCTGGGCTTCGCCGCGCTCGGGCTCGGCTCCAGCGTCGCCGGGTCCGGGGTCGTCGCGCTGCTCCTGCTGCTGCAGGGCCTGCCCGGCGACGTCGGCGACCGCGGCTGGATCCTCGGCCTGACCGCCGCCGGGATCGTCGCCGTCTCGCTGCTCGCCGGGACACTGTGGACGGCGTGGCTGCAGCGCCGCACCGCGATCTGGTTCGTGCTCGGCCGGCCGCCGTCGGAAAGCGAAGCCAAGCGCGCGCTGCGGCTCCCCGTCGACATGGCCGTCGTCAGCGGCACGCTCTGGCTGATCGGCACCGCCGTCCTCAGCGTGCTGGCCGGCGTGCTCGGCTCCGGTGACGACGCCGTCGGCATGGCGACGGTCATCGGGCTCGGTGGCCTCACCACCGTGGGGCTCACCTACCTCGCCGCCGAGTGGGTGGCGCGGCCGGTGATGACGATCGCGCTGGAAATCCTGCCGCCGAGCGGGTCGCTGCCGGTCACCGTGCTCACCCGGCTCGTCGTCACCTGGGCGCTCGCCAGCGGCGTCCCGTTCGTCGGCGTCCTGCTCGTCGCGACGCCGCCGGACCTCGGCTCCGGCAACCACACCGCCAGCCTGATCATGCTGTCGGTGATCGGCCTCGGGGTCGGCGCGATCGGCACCGCCCTGCTGGCCCGGGCCGTCGCGGCACCCCTGCACCGGCTGCGCGTCGCCCTCGACCGCATCGCGCGCGGCGACGACGACGTCGCGGTCGACGTCGACGACTCCAGCGAGATCGGCCTGCTCCAGACGTCGGTGAACCAGCTCGCCGCCGGCCTGCGCGAGCAGGCGCGGATGCGGGACCTCTTCGGCAGGCACGTCGGCGCCGACGTCGCCCGGCACGCGCTGGAGTACGGCGCGTCCCTGTCCGGCGACGTCCGCGAGGTCACGGCGTTGTTCGTCGACGTCGTCGACTCGACCGCGCTCGCCTACCGGACGCCGCCGGAGGAGCTCGTCGAGAAGCTGAACCGGCTGTTCGCCGCGGTCGTCTCCGCGGTCGGCGCGCGCGGCGGGCTGGTCAACAAGTTCCAGGGCGACGCCGCGTTGTGCATCTTCGGCGCTCCGACGCGGCTCGCGGACGCGCCGACCGCCGCGCTGGCCGCGGCCCGCGCGATCCGGGAGGCGGTGTGCGCGAACGGCGAGCTCGACCTCGGCATCGGCGTCTCGAGCGGCCCGGTGTTCGCCGGGCAGCTCGGCAGCAGCAGCCGGCTCGAGTACACGGTGATCGGCGACGCGGTCAACGAGGCCGCGCGGCTGACCGAGCTGGCCAAGGCGGTGCCGTCACGGATCCTCGCCAGCGACGCCGTCGTCTCCATGGCGCTGCCGAGCGAAGGCGCGCACTGGGCGAAGCATGGCGAGCTGCAGCTGCGCGGCCGCCAGGAGCCGACGCCGACTTGGACGGCCGGCCCGGAACCTCAGGCCAGCTGACCCAGATCCGGCCAGCGCAGCACGGTCGAGCCCCAGGTCAGGCCCGCGCCGAACGCGCTGAGCAGGACGCGGTGCCCGGGGACGAGGGTGCCGTCGGCCCGGGCGTCGGCCAGGGCGAGGGGGATGGACGCGGCGCTGGTGTTGCCGACGCGGTCGATGTTGGCGACGACGGCGTCGGCCGGCATGCCGAGCTGCTTCGCCGTCGCCTGGAGGATCCGGATGTTCGCCTGGTGGCCGACGAAGCGGTCGACGTCGCCGACCATCCAGCCCGCGCGCTCCAGCACGGTCCGCGACGACTCCGCCATCCGCGCGCAGGCGTGCCGGAACACCGCGGTGCCCTGCATCGCGAGGAAGCGGTCGCTCGGCTGGTCGGACAGGCGCCGCCGCGCACCGCCGGCTTCGACCCACAGCAGGTCGGCGAGCTCGCCCTCGCTGTGCAGGTCGAACGGGCCGAACGCGCCGGGCTCGCCGGGCTCCCCCGCGCGCAGCAGGACCGCGCCCGCGCCGTCGCCGAAGATCGGGACGGTCGTGCGGTCGCCGGGGTCGATGAGCGTGGTGAAGGTGTCGGCGCCGATCACGAGCACGCGCTCGGCGATGCCGCCCGCGATGAATCCCGCGGCCGTGGCCAGCGCGTAGACGAACCCGCTGCAGACGGCGTTGACGTCGAAGGCCGCGGCCGTGCCGAGTCCCAGCCGGGCGGCGACCTGCGGCGCACTGGCCGGGCAGGGCTGGTCGGGGGTCGACGTGGCGAGGACGACGACGTCGGCGGAAGCGCCCGCGAGGGCTTCGCGGCCCGCCCCGACCGCGAGGTCCACAGTGGACTCGTCGGGCCCGGCGACGCGGCGCTCCCGGATGCCGGTGCGGGTCCGGATCCACTCGTCCGTGGTGTCGAGCCGGGCGGCGATCTCCTCGTTGCCCAGGACTGTCGTCGGCAGCCACGAACCGATTCCGGTCAGCACAGCGGCAGGTGCGGGCACGGGAGAGCCTCCCCACGCCGGCGGGTTGGCGGGAGCGACCGGCAGGTCTTCCACTTCTATGCGCTACCCCCTGGTAGACCGGTGAGTTGTGTTCCAGGTCACGGAAAAAGTTGTTTCACTTTCCCCGGGGACGGAGTAGTGAGCGACGTCACGCAAGAGTGAGCGCGCAGCGAACGCCGGGCGAATCGTCGGGGGTCCCGGCTAGCCTGCTGGAGTGCAGACTCCCGACCTCGACCAGCTGGACACCGCCATCCTCGCCTGCCTCCAGGAGGACGCCCGCACGATCGCCGAGTCGATCGGCGCGAAGGTCGGGCTCTCGGCCGCGGCGGTCCAACGGCGGATCAAGCGGCTGCGCGAAGCGGGGGTCATCGAGCGCGAGGTCGCGGTGCTGTCGCCGGAGGCTCTCGGGCTCAGCATGACATTCGTGGTCATGGTCGAGATGGAGCGGGAGAACCTGGCGGTCCTGGACGCGTTCCGCCGCCAGATCCTCGCCGACGACTGCGTCCAGCAGTGCTACTACGTCACCGGCAACGCGGACTTCGTGCTGGTCGTGACGTGCCCGGACATGGCGGGCTTCGAGGCGTTCACCCGGCGGATGTTCTTCGACAACCCGAACGTCCGGCACTTCACGACGAGCGTCGCGATGGACCGGGTGAAGGTCGGGCTCACCCTGCCGCTCGGCCCGTAGGCGGGCGCCAGGAGCCCTCACCAGCAGTCGCGCGGTGAACGCAAGGAGTATGTGCCGGACGTTACACCACAATGGACGGATGCAACCGATCAAGTGAACGTGAGAGTTTCTCCGTCATGCCGTCCGGCCCGGGCCATCTCCTCCTCGAACAGTTCGCGCCGCGCGAACCGCCACCGGACTCCAGGAGGGGCCATGCAGACCGACGCCGTTCACCAGAGCCAGTTCGTGGTGCTGAACGAGAGCACCACGCCCGTCCTGTCCCGCCTCTCCTACCACGCCGAGGAGCCGTTCGCGGTCACCGTGGCGTTCCGGACCGAGCGCGGCCGGTGGATCGAATGGACCTTCGCGCGTGACCTCCTCGTGTCCGGCCTCGACGAGCCGGCCGGCCTCGGTGACGTCCGCGTCCGCCCGGACCTGTCCGAGGACGCGGACTTCCTCACCCTCGAAATCGAGTCACCGGACGGCTATGCGTCGTTCGAGCTCGAAGTCGAGGACGTCCGGACGTTCCTCGAGGCGTCCTACGAGCTGGTGCCGCTCGGCGAAGAGAGCGCGCACTTCGACGTCGACGGGCTGATCGAGGAGATCAGCAACGTCTGACCCCTGAACCTCCCATTCCCGCGGCGAGGACGAGGGCGGGTTTCGAGTGCGCTGGAGGCACTCGAAACCCGCCCTTCGCTGTTTCCGGGATCAGCTGGTCTTGAGGGTGGTGCCGGTGCCGGACAGCGCGCCGGCGATCGGGTAGAAGTACGTCACGCTCGTGTTGCCGCCGGACAGGACGCCCTGCGCGTAGTTGCCGGCGATGAAGCCGCCGCCGGAGTCACCGGCCGCCGAGCGGACGTTGGTCGCGGTCATGCCGTTGACCGTGCCCTCGGAGTAGCGGACGCTCTGGTTCTTCGCGCCGATGGTGCCGCAGGTCCAGCCGGTGGTCGAGCCGGCCTTGCAGACCGACGAGCCGGTCGCCGCGTTCGACGACCCGCGCACCGCGGTCCCGTTGTTCATCTGCGCGACCGGGGTCCAGCTGCTGTTGGTCCGGACCGCCGCGTAGTCGACACCCGGGAAGCGGTAGGTGATCCAACTGCCGAGCGCGGCGCCGTTCGATCCGGTCAGCGAGCCGCCGCCGGTGAGCGCGCCGCAGTGGCCGGCGGTGACGAAGCCGGTGGTGGTCGCGAAGCCGACCGAGCAGCGCGACGAGCCGCCGATGTAGTAGGCGTCCCCACCGCGGATGTTGGCGTGCAGCGTGGGCTTCGCGGCCGCGTCGAGGATCGTGACCGACGACTTGTCCACACCGGACTGCGTGAGGAACGCGTCGGCGGCAGCGCGCTGACCCGACAGGACGGAAAGCGTGACGCGGTTGGTGACGGAGTCGACGCCCCAGCCGGTGATCGCGTACGGCGCCGCCTTGTCGCGGGCGTTCAGGGTGTCCACAGTGGAGTCGAGCTGGCGGGCGCTGAACTTCACGACCTCCGCCTCGGCCCCGGCCGCCTGGATCTTGCCGACCTCGGCGGCGTTCGTGGTCTGGATGTGCGCTTTGCCCGTGGCGGCGTTGTAGGTGGCGCCGCCGAACGCGCCGCCGAGCGTCGCGCTGACGGCCTCGGTGACCTTGTTCGCGACGTCTTCGCTCTTCAGCCGCGTCAGCACCTGGTCGTGGGTCAGGCCCAGGTCGCGCTGCATGGCGGGCACGATGTCCGGGTTCAGCAGGTCCTGGCCCGACGCGGGGACGGCGACCGCGACGAGCGCGCCCGTCGTCATCACCACGGCGGCAGCGGCACCGAAGAGTCTGGCGATCTTCATGCTTCTCCCTAGCTGGTTACGCGCGGCACTGCACCGGCCACGCAGTGGTACTCCCCCGGGTGAGGGTCCCCGCAGTGGGCGTTAGGGTGCAATCCGGGCGCCCGGCGAATGGGTATACGCATTCACCTCGGACGAATCCCCTGCTCCAAGCGGTCCCAGCCGCGGGCTGTCACCCGGTCGGACAGGTCCTTAAGTAGGGTTTCCGGGGACTACTTTCGGTAGCCATCACACCTCCCGGAACGCGTTATGCGCAGCCGGAACGGGGTGCTCACCGGCGTTTCGCACGCGCTGTGACCCGGGAGCGGCGAATCCCGTGGCAAACCGGTGACAGCCGGTAGGCGGACGTGTGAAGGCGGTACTGACCACCTATTCGGTTAATGGTTTACGGACCGATCAACGCTGCTTAGGCTCCGCGCACAGCCCCCGGTGCGCGTCGAGGAGGTCCGTATGTGGCTCACGGCTCCCCGCCCCACCTCGGTGAGCGTCCGGTCCGGACCCGCCCGGCTGACCGGCCGCGACACCGAGCTCGACGCCATCGTCGACGTGCTCCGGCGGCGCCCGGCCGCGGTCCTGATCGAGGGTGAGCCCGGCATGGGCCGGACCCGGCTGCTCGCCGAGATCGGGCGGCGCAAGGAGTTCGAGGGCAGCCGCGTGCTCACCGGCGCCTGCCAGCCGCTGCGGGAACCGTTCCCGTACGGGCCCGTCCTGGAAGCGCTTCGCGCGGTGGGCGACGCGCCGCTCGGGCCGCTGAGCCCCGTCGCCGGCGTGCTGCGGCCGTTGCTGCCCGAGCTCGCGGAAGCGCTTCCTCCGCGCCCCGAGCCCCTCGCCGACCCGGTCGCCGAACGCCACCGCGTCTTCCGCGCGGTGCGGGAGCTGCTGCGGGCGTGCGGGCCGGCGCTCGTGCTGATCGACGACCTCCAGTGGGCCGACGAGGACACCCGCGACCTCCTGCGGTTCCTCGCCGGCACGATGCCGCCCGAGCTGGCGGTGGTCGCCACCTACCGGTCGGCGACCGAGGGCGGGGCTGCGACCTGGAATGCCCCCTTCCGGACCGACCCGGCCGTCCACTCCGCGCGCGTCGCGCTGGGCGCGCTCGATGTCACGGCCGTGCGGAAGCTCGCGGTCGAAATCCTCGAACTCCCCCGCGTCACCGACGAGTTCGCGGCGAAGCTGCACGAGTGCACCGCCGGGATCCCGTTCGTGGTCGAGGAAACCCTGCGGGCCCTGCGCGAAGCGGCCGAGCGGCTGCCGGTCGGCGAAGTCCTCTCCGACCGGATGCTGGAGAACCTCGAGGTCCCGGTGCTGCTGCGCGAAGCCGTCACCGAACGGCTTTCCGCGCTACCGGAGCACGCCGTCCGTCTCGCGGGCGCGGCCGCGGTGCTCAGTGTCGGCGCCGAAGCCGCCGTGCTCGGCGAGCTGGCCGGTCTCTCCGACGACGTCCTCCGCGCCGCGCTGCTCGCCGCGTTGTCCGGCGGGGTGCTCGGCGAGGTCGGCGACGGCAAGTACGGTTTCCGGCACCCGTTGGCGCGCAAGGCGGTCTACGACACGGTGAGCGGACCCGAACGCGCGTTGCTGCACGCCCAGGCGATCCGCGTGCTCGCCGCGCAGCCGTCGCCGCCGCTCACGCTGCTGGCCCGGCACTCGCGCGCGGCCGGTCGCGTCGACCAGTGGCGCCACTACGCCGAAGCCGCCGCGGACGAGGCCGTCACCCGCGGCGAGACGTCCCGCGCGATCGACCTCCTGCAGTCGGTGCTGGCCGAACCCGGCCCGGCGCAGTCCGACATCGGGCGCGTCGCCGGCAAGCTGAGCCAGGTCGCGCTGCGGGGGTTCCGGCCCGACGTGATCGGCACGCTCGAACGCGTCCTCGAAGAGGTGACGCTGCCGCCCTCGGTCCGCGGCTCGATCCGGCTGAGCCTCGGCATGCTGCAGGTCCGGACCATCGGCGGCCTCGGCCGCGGCCGGCTGGAGGTCGAGCGCGCGATCGGCGAGCTGACCGACCGGCCCGACCTCGCCGCGCGCGGGATCACGCTGCTCGCCCAGCCCATCGACGGCCTGACCCCGTTGTCATGGCACGAATCCTGGCGCGCCCGCGCGGGCGACGTGTACGAGCGGCTCGACGACCCCGAGCTGCGGCTCGCCCTGACCGCCGATCGCATCGCGGCGGCGTCGCACGTCGGCGACGGCTCGGCGTGGGCGGAGTTCGAGGCGCTGTCGGACACCGTGGGCACGGTCGCCGAGCGCGTCCAGCTGGCCCGGCTGTGGTGCAACCTCGCCGACGGCCAGTCGTGGGCCGGTCACCTCGACCGGTCGGAACGGCTGGTGACCGAGGGCGTCCGGCGCGCGACCGACGCGGGCGCGCTGTACGCGATCGGCCTGATCCAGGGCACCCGCGTCCGGCTCGACTGGGTGCGCGGGCGCTGGAGCGGGCTCGCCGAAGCCGCCGAGCAGCTGCGCGACAGCTATCCTGAGCTCGGCCCGATCGTCATGGAGTCGTCGCTGGTGCTCGGCGGGCTCGCCGCGGTGCGCGGGGAGTTCGCCGCCGCGCAACGACATCTGACGGCGGCGAGCGTGCACGCGCCGGACCACGGGCCGATCCCGGTGGTGCTCTCGGCGGCCGGGGTGCTGATCACGGTGCTCCTGGCAACCGACGACGTCGACGGCGCGTGCGCGGCGGCCGACACGGCGGTGGCCGCGGCCGGGCGCAAGGGCGTCTGGATCTGGGCGGCGGCGCTGGTCCCGGCGGCGGCGCAGGCGTACGCGCGGGCCGGGCGCTGGCCGGAGGCCGACAACGTGGTCGAGGCGTTCGCCCGCGGCATCGAAGACCGGGACGCACCGGTCGCGACGGCGGCGCTGGTCGCCGGCCGGGCGGTGTTGCTGGAGGCGCGCGCGAAGCACCTGGCCGCGGCGGCGCTGTTCGACGAAGCGGCGTCGGGCTATGCGGCGCTGCCGATGCCGTACCCGGCGACGGCCATGCGCGAGCGGGCGGCGATGTGCCGCCTCGCGGCGGGCAACCGCGACGCGGTCGCAGAGCTGACGGCGGCAGCCGAGGCGTACGAACAGCTGGGTGCGACGCGGGACGCCGGACGGTGCCGTCACCAGCTGCGGGAGCACGGCGCTTGGGCGCCATCGCAACGCGGGCGGCGCGGGTACGGGAGTGAGTTGTCGCCACGGGAACGCGAAGTCGCGCGGATGCTGGCGGAGGGAAGGACGAACCGCGAGATCGCGGACGGGCTGTTCCTCTCGCCGCGGACGGTGGAGCAGCACGTGGCGAAGGTGCTGCGGAAGCTCGGGGCCCGCTCCCGAACGGACGTGGCTCGCAAGTTGCCGGGCGAAGTCACCACGGCTCCGGCCGGCTGAGGTCGCGGCCGGTCCGAAACGTCATGAAAGACATCCCAGGAGCGTAGATGTCAAGCGGCGACGTTCTCGGCGTGATGCGACCAGGCAGTGTGTTCGTCGTAGGCGATGCCGGT
>NZ_JBFBBZ010000078.1:0-33130 GCF_040682935.1 Amycolatopsis sp. NPDC051061 | reverse complement strand
AGACCCCGTTAGAGGTCCACAACGAGTATCTGAGCCGACAGCTTGCAGCATGAATTAGCTATAGGAAAGCTGTCCGGAAATCTTGGGGCGCCTCAGAGCCGGGCGGCGATCAGGCTGTTTATGGAACGTGGTGTTCGTTCAGGTACGAGTGGGGATCAAAGTACGTGCGCAGGTCGAACGGGCCGGACGTGTGCGTGGCCTACTTCCAACTCCACGAGCATGTATTCGGCGTCTTCAACGCCTCCAGGATGGAGGCAGTAGTCGACAGGGCTACGCTTCGGCTCGTCTGTACACCTCTTGAAGCGGCGCTGACCGCGCTGACAATGGTGGTCGAGGGGCCCGCACCTGACCCACACGAGCTTGCCCGCAAGGTCGAAAGCAAGGCGACCGAGAAATTCGACTGGTTGAGCGAAGAGTTGCTCTGCGAACGGTACGTCTCCGCGCACATCGACTACATCGGCGCCATCAGGTCCGCCAATGCCTCCGCAAGGCTTCGACGACGATCAGCGAACCGACCGACCACTGAATGGTCATCGACGTCCGAACTCACCGGACAGAGCGTCACCGTCCAGTAGCGCCCGGTGTGCCACCTCCTTCCGTCGGACCATCAGGGCCGTATCCGGTCTTTGACGGCGTCGACCAACAAGAACACGAACCGGCTGACTTCGTCCGCAACCGGCTGGATCTTCTTGGTCTGTTCGGACGTCAGCACGCCGCCAACAGTGACTCGTCATCGTCGGTGGGGCCCGCCCGAGATATCCAGGAACAGCTTGTACGTCGGCGAGATAGACAGCACCGGCCCCTTCGTCGCGGATCAGAGCTCCGACAGCGACGTTCCTGCGCGGCGCCCGGCGAAGCCTGAGTTGAACTCGACTTCCGGCTCGCTCTCGTCCCCGCAGGTCGTGCTCAAAGACCACACAGTCGCCACAGTGGTCGAACTGCTCGTCGATCAAGGTGCCTCGCTGGGCGAGAGCGACGCAACCGTCTCGGTCAGCTCGCGCACAGGCTGCAACTGCCGATGACCTTCGGGGCGGATCATCCTTCAGCAGCGCTGCCCGGGCAAGTTGGCCAGCCGCGAAGACCTGCCTCCTCGCCTGGTCGCGAGTGCTGCCCCACTGCATCTGGAGGTCAGCGGCAATGCGGCCATTCGGGTGCAGACCAGCTCTCAGCTCGTCATCAGAGCCGGATAGCCGCGTTCCGCCATCGACCCGAACCCACCTCAAGCACCGAGGTGCACGATGACCAGTACCGTCCGCCGAGCCACCCTGACACACGCTGTGCCCCCGCGCCGAGCCGGCGCCCGGCGTCGCCAGCACGTCGTTGGCGGCCCCGGGCTGAGGTTTGCGTTCTACGGGCGGATGTCCACAGTCGAGTTCCAGGACCGGGAGACGTCATTGGGGTGGCAGCGAGAGGTCGCCGAGGAGACGATCCGAGGGCACGGCGTGATCGTGGCGGAGTACTTCGACGAAGGGTGTTCACGTCGGCTGCCGTGGCGGGAACGGCCGGCCGCCGCACAGCTGATGGCAGCTGCGAAGCAACCGAACCGTTCATTCGATGCCGTCGTGATCGGAGAGTACGAGCGAGCGTTCTACGGAGACCAGTTCGGCGCGGTGCTGACCGCACTGCGGGTGCAAGGTATCCAGCTGTGGCTGCCCGAAGCGGACGGTCCGGTCAACCTCGACGACCCGGTGCACCAAGCCCTGATGCTCCTGCTCGGCTCCCAGTCACGTCGCGAGGTGCTGCGAGCTCGGCATCGGGTGCTGGCTGCGATGCACGTCCACTCCCGTGTTCAAGGCAGGTTCCTCGGCGGCCGGCCACCCTACGGCTATCGCCTCGCCGATGCCGGCCCCCACCCGAATCGGGCCCACGCGAGCTGGGGCCGCCGCCTGCACCGCCTGGAACCCGACCCGGCCACCGCGCAGTGGGTGCGGTGGATCTTTCAGCAACGAGCCACCGGACGTAGCGTGGCCGGGATCGCGCGGGAGCTGAACGACCGCGGCGTCCCGTGCCCGTCGAGCGCCGACCGGGACCGCAACCGGCACCGGACGAAGCACGAGTGGATCGTCCGGACGGTCGTGGGGATCCTCGAGAACCCTCGATACACCGGGCGGCAGGTGTGGAATCGGCACGGTGTCAGCACAACGGCTCCCGTCCCCCGCCGTCCGCAAGTCCGGCCGGCGGCGGCACGAGGTTGGGCCAAGTCGGAGAAGATCACACATCCAGCTCTCGTGGACGAAGCGACGTTCCTGGCGATCCAGGGCATGCGTGCGGCCCGCCCCACCAAGTACGGCGGCACCAGGACGTACGTGCTGGCGGGGCTCGTGCAATGTCAGCTGTGCGGGCGCCGGCTGGACTCGCACTGGGTGAACGGCCGACCCGGCTACCGCTGCCGGCACGATCACACCAGCGCCCGCAACCGCCCACCCGGGCTCGCGAAGAACATCTACGTCCGCGAAGATCACTTACTCAACGATCTCCGCGCCCGATTCGCCGAGACCGTAGGCGACGACGGGTCTGCAATCGCGGACTACCTGAGATCGAATCACCTGACGCTCATCTACGGAGGTCCCACGCAAGAAGTCAAACCTTGCGGTCCACCACGCATACGAGCCGCTACAGACGAAGCCACCGAAGGACAGCTGCTGTTACTCTGACCCGGCCGCGACACACGGCTCCATGGGGTAATTGAGTGTCCGAACCGAGTTGATCTATAACCCCACACTGAAGTTCGCCACTGACCTGCAGCTTGAGTGAGCTGCCTCCCTCCGGGAATCTCCCGCGTTTGCGTGTTCAAAGCGGGCATTGCGTGTGCGTCGACGCGGCGGCCGCCCCTCACCCGAGGCGCCCTGGACCGAGCACCTTCGGCGACCCGTGACCGCACCCCTCGATATGGTGCCCACGACCATGTCCGAGGCGCGCGGGACGTGGCCAGCGCACATTGCCCCGGCTCGCCCGGTGGCCGATAGTTGCGGAGTTCCCCCCGGTGTCGTGAGGAGCCCGTCGTGCGCCTTTTCAGCCTGGTGGCCGCTGCCGCCATCGTCGTCGGTGTGGAGGTCGCCGCGCCGGCGCCGCCGGTTGCCGCGGCCGCTCCCGCCTATCTGACCAACGAGGCGACGTTCGGCACCGTCGCCAACGGGTGGGCCAAGGTGGAGCGCTATCGCGACACCACATCGGGATTCGCCGATGAGCAGTATCCGCCGGACGGACGGGGGAACCAGGACGGGCAGCGGCTGACCTTCTTCGGCGGGGTGGCGCAGCCGTCCTCGTCGCGGTTCCTGCTGTACTCCGCCCCCGGGTGGTCGACCGGCGCGAAGGCCACGCCGGTGCTCCTGGTGCACGGCGCCAACGACAATCCCGACCGGGCCTGGGCCAATCCGAACGAGTCCGGCGGCTTCGGGTGCGGTTCGGCGACGTGCCCGTCGACCGGGCTGATGCAGTACCTCAGCTCGCGCGGGTACCGGGTGTTCGCTATCGGCTTCGCGCACAAGCAGGGCGAGAACCGCCAGCAGGCACAGCAGGTCGGTGACGCGATCGCGCTGATCAAGTCACGGCTGGGTGTGAGCCAGGTCGATCTGGTCGGCTGGAGCAAGGGCGAGCTGTCCACCCGGATGTACGTGTCCTCGGTGAAGCCGTCGTGGGGACGGGCCTACGCCGGCGACGTACGCAAGCTGATCACCCTCGGCGGGCCGAACGGTGGCTACGACTACCCGTTCGCGCACGGCTACGCGCACGACCTGTCGATCTGGCCGGAGTGCGGCGTCAACATCAACGCGCCGAGCCCGCACACCAGGATGACGTGCTACGGCGCGTACACCTACCACCCGGAACTGTCGATCACCCCCACCGCCGGCTGGGACACCTACCCCGGGCAGCGCCAGATGCTGGCCCGCTTCGACAGCGCGTTCGGCGTGGACGGCTCACAGCAGGACTGGTACACGACCTACTACGGCGGCCAGGGCTTCTACACCGACGGGACGGGCATCCAGGCCGCGATCGACGCCGGGTCGATGATCTCCGCCATCCAGTCCGCCGGAACCCCGGCAAGCGTCTCGGTGTACCTGCTGGCCGGCGGCTCACCGAGCATCGTCGGCGTGTTCAACGAGAACCGGGGCCCGAGCGACGGCATCGTGTTCGTGGCCAGCGCGTTGGACAGCACGGGCATCGGCCACCTCGCCGCGACCGCGCTGGTCGGTTCGGTGAATCACTTGCAGCTGGGCTGGGCGTCGGCGTCGATGTCCCAGGTGACGAGCTGGCTGGCGTGAAAGGGACGACAGTGACCACACTCCTCGACGGAATCACTTCGGCGAAGGTGCCGACCGACCGGCTGACCACACACGTGCTGGAGGTCGCCGGCCGGGAACACGGCGAACCGGTCGTGTTCATCCACGGCAACGTCTCGTCCTCGGCCTTCTGGCAGGAGCCGATGCTCGACCTGCCGCGGCGGTACCGCCCGATCGCGGTGGACCTGCGCGGATTCGGCGGCACCGACCCGTTGCCGGTGGACGCGACGCGGGGCGTGCGCGACTACGCCGACGACGTGGCCGCCACGCTGACCGCGCTTGACGTCGGCGCCGCACACCTGGTCGGCTGGAGCATGGGCGGCGGCGTGGTCCTGCAGCTGCTGCGCGAGCACCCCGCGCTCGCGCGCACCGTGACACTGGTCAACCCCGTCTCGCCCTACGGCTTCGGCGGCACCAAGGGCGCGGACGGCGAACTGGTCGACGCGGCGGGCGCCGGCTCGGGTGGCGGTGGCGGCAACCCGGACTTCGTCGCCCGGCTCAAGGACGGCGACACCTCGGACGAGTCGCCGTTCTCCCCGCGACAGGTGTTGCTGGCCTTCTACGTCAAACCGCCGTTCCACCCCGCCCGCCTCGACGACCTCGTCGAGTCGATGCTCACCACCCGGGTCGGCGACGATCACTATCCCGGCGACTTCACCACGACCGACGCGTGGCCGGGCGTCGCGCCGGGCACCCGTGGCGTGCTCAACACCATGGCGCCCTGCCACTTCCGCCTCGACGACCTCGACGCGATCGAGCGCAAGCCCCCGATTCTCTGGGTGCGGGGAGCGGACGACCAGATCGTGTCCGACACCTCCCTGTTCGACCTCGCCCACCTCGGCCGGCTCGGCGCGGTGCCCGGCTGGCCGGGCGAGGCCACCCATCCCGCGCAGCCGATGGTCACCCAGATGAGAGCCGTCCTCGACCGCTACGCCGCAGCGGGCGGCGACTACCGCGAGGTGGCCATCGCCGACACCGGACACAGCCCACACATCGAGAAGCCGAAGGAGTTCTCGGCGGCACTGCTCGAGGTGTTGGCCAAGGGCTGAAGCATCCGACACCGTCGTCCGCCGCCTTGGCGGGATCACGATCGGTCCACGGGCTGTTGCAGGCCGCGCCCCAGCCTACGGGTTGAACGCGCTCCGGACAGCTGCTTGCTTCAACAATTTCATCAGTGTTCAGACCCGACGCCAGACATCACCCGCCGACTCGGTACCGACGGTTGCCGCCCCGCTCGATCGGAGGGAGAATCCGGCCGTCCGAACAACCAGGTCATCGAGCCCGGCGGGCGGTGGATCGCGCAGTGGCACAAGATCGACGGCCCTTCGACGACGCGACTGAAGACCGGACGCTCATCTTCATCAACTACCGGACCGCCGACTCGGCTTCGGCCGCGGCACTGCTGCACTCGGAGCTGAGTGCCCGCTTCGGCGCGGACTCGGTGTTCCTCGATTACGAGTCCATCCGGCTCGGCCGTGACTTCCGACCTGAGCTACTGGACGGGGTACGGGACAGCGCTGTCCTACTGGTCGTCGTCGGCGACCGCTGGCTCAACGGGGAAGTGGGTCGACGGCCAATCGACGATCCGGCCGATTGGGTGCGCAAGGAGATCCAGCACGCCCTCCATCACGGCGTGCCCGTCCTGCCCGTTCTTTTCTCGGGCGCGAAGTTGACGCCGGACCGTCTGCCGACTGAGCTAGCCATGCTGGCCCACCACCAGTACTACCAGATCCGCCGCCGTCAACGATCGGACATTCGCGCTCTCGGCGACTACTTGACGCGCCAGATTCCCCAGCTGGCCCACCGGCAAGCTCGTCGCCGATCCCTGCCTGACGGGGCAATTGCGGGCAGCCGCCCTCCCGGATTGATGGGGTTGCCACCCGCGGTGTCCACGTTCACCGGACGTGAAGGAGAACTCGCACGGCTGTCCGCCGCGCTCAATCCCGAAGAGCCCGGCGAGCCGGCTGGGTCCGCGACCACCGTCATCGCCGGCATGGCCGGAGCCGGAAAAACCGCTCTGGCTCTCATCGCGGCCCATGAAGCGTGGCAGGCCGGGTGGTTCCCCGGCGGCATGCTGATGTTCGACATGCTGGGTTACGAAGCCGGAGACCGCAGGGTCCGCCCGGAAGCAGCGCTGGCCGGCGTCCTGGCTGATCTGGGTGTGTCGGGGGAGCACCTCCCCGCGGACAGTGCCGCAAGAGAACGACTCTGGCGGACCATGCTGGCAGACCGGTTCGCCGCGGGTAACCGGATGTTGATCATCGTCGACAACGTCTCGAGTTCGGCGCAAGTTCGGCCACTCTTGCCCGGTGTGGGATCGCACCGGGTGCTTGTCACCAGCAGGCACACCCTGACCGACATCGATGCCGCCGTACTCAAGCTCGACGTGCTCAGCTCCCACGAAGCAGCCGAGCTGCTCCGCAAGCAACTTGTCGCCGCCGATGCCAGCGACAACCGCGGGAGCGCCCAAGCAGCCGAGGCTCAGCAGATCGCACAGCTGTGCGGCGGTCTGCCACTCGCTGTCCGCATCGCCGGGGCGCTGCTCGCCGCTGACCGCACTCAGTCGCTGGCGGAGCTGGCCGGGACACTGTCCGACGATCGCCGCCGGCTCGAAGAACTGCACTACGACGGCAGCCTCGCCGTGCGTTCGGCGTTCGATCTGTCCTACCGGCGACTCGATCGGCCCGACGCGCGGTTGTTCCGGCTCCTCGCGGTGCACCCGGGCCGTGAGTTCCCGGCGAAGCTGGCAGACGTGGTGACCGGCGAGAAGTGCCACCATGGCTTGCGTCGCCTTCATCGGGCGAATTTAATCGAACCAGGAGGAGTCCATGGCCGGTGGCTCATGCACGACCTCGTCCGACTCTACGCCGAACAGCTTGCCGTGAACGACCCCGAGCGGACGGCCGTGCTGGCCAGAATCGCCGAATACTACCTTGCGCTGTTCGGTCGGCTCCTTCACCACAACGATCCGGCCGCGCGGAGCGCCGTGAGCGAGCAGCTGGCCTCGATCGACCGGGACATCCCCACGGTGGTCGCCGTTGTGACGCAGGCGTACGAGGCCGGCCTGGACGACGAGGTGGTCCGGCTGGCCGAGACCATGTCCACCTACTTCGACCTCCGCAAATCCTGGGAGGCCTGGATCCGCGTCGACCAGGTGGCTCTGCGCTCGGCGGCCCGGATCGGAGAAGCGGACGCCGCGAACAGGATCCGGCTGAGCTTGGCGGTCGCCTACCGTGATCTCGGCCGGTTCGACGAGGCTCTGCAGTGCTGCGACCGAGCGTTGGACCACTTCCGCAGGTGGGGCGACGAACGTCGTGAAGCCGAAGCACTCAACAACCGCGCGGTCGTGTTGCGAAAATGCGTCAGGCTGGCCGAAGCACTCGCCGATCTGGACGCCGCGTTGACCGTGTGGCGCGGGCTCGGCGACGCACTCGGGCAAGCTCGTGCCTTGAACAACCTGGGGCTGGTCCACATGGACACGGGCACCTACCGCGATGCCCTCGACTGCTTCGACCGCGCGTTGGCGGTGCTCCCGCAGACCAAGCACGAGCGGCGAGAGGCGAAAGTCCAGCACAACTACGGGGTGGCGTGCCTGCGTCTCGGGCGCTTCACGGAATCTGCCGACCGGCTCAGGCGGGCGATAGCGCTCCGACACGAGTCCGGCGACCGGTACCGAGCGGCCAAATCCCGCACGATGCTGGGCACGGTCCTGGTCGAGACCGGCCAGCCGCAGAAAGCCTCCGAGCAGTGGCGGCAGGCCCTGGACGTCTTCCGCGAAGTCGGCGACCAGGGCGCGGCGGAGCGAGTGCGGACCCAACTAGAACAGATCGCTTGACCGCATTTCCCGGAGCCAACTCACCACCTCGGGTGGCGCGGCCGCTTCGATTTCGTCGTCGGGCTTCGCGCGGAGGCTGAACGCCAAGAAGAACTCGTGGAACGCTTGGTGGGCGAAGCGGAACCGCAGCCTGTTGCCGAGCGACCTCTTCTTGACCGGGAGCAGAACGCTCTGCACGGCCAACGCCTCCGGATCGACTTCGCCGAGCCACGGGGGACCCTCGTCCAGAACGTCGTCGATGGCGACCGTCGGCAGCAGGACCAGCACGCCCCCATCGTCTCGGGAAGTCATCGCTCGCGCCGCGGCTGCCATGACGTCGTAGGCGTGGCTCGTCGTGCGATCGAGGGATTCCGGCCGCGCGCCGAGGATCGGTGGCCGGGCCGCGCCGCCGAGTGCGATCGGGTTAGCGGAGTCACGGGCGATCTTCCGGTCGATCCAGCTGCCGAAGAGCTCGAGCCTCGATCGTGACCGCAGGCCTTCCCGGCGCAACGTCCTCGATCAACATCCCGAGGAACAGCGGACGGCGCGGGATGTCGCCGTAGAGCTCCTCGAACCGCTCTTCCTCCACCAGCACGCGAAGCTCGGCGAGGTGGTCGTCCGGTCCGTCGGCACGCAGCGACCTGTCGATCAAGTGGATCATGCAGTCGGCTGTCCACGGCCGCATTTCGGTGGTGGTGATGTACTGGCGGATAGGATTCTCGCCCCGCTCGGACATCGCCATTCCCACTTCGCCGAGGCGGGCGTTCCAGAATTCCGACCGTGCGCTCACGAGGATCGGCACTCCCAATTTGCGGAGTGACCGGAGCAACTCGAGCAGTCCCGAACGACGCTGCGTCATGGGTGCTTCGTCAAGGCCGTCGACGACGAGCCGGACGCCTTCGTCCGACTCGGTCAGCATCACGTCGAGGATGCGAGGTGCGATCTTCCTCCACAACTCCCGTAGTGACTCTTCGTAGCCGTTGAGGTGCTCCTCGAACTCCGTCAAGATCGCCGACAAGATGTCGTGCAGGCTAGTCACGTGAGTACCCAGCCGGGCCGCGGGCAAGAGGATCACCCGCCTCCCCGGTACTCTGGCCGCGCGCACCATGACCGTAGTCTTGCCGAAGCCAAATTCTCCGACGACGAGATGGATGCCTTTGTCCTCGGCGACGAGGTCGGGCACGGGATCGGCGAGCCGGTCCGACTGTTCACCCACGCTCTCGAAGCCGGTCGGCGCGAAGACAGCCACGTACCGGCGGAACGGCACTTCGGTGACCGGGTCGTCTCCGACCAGACCGCTCACCGCCTCGGCCGCACCTGCGGTGTAGTCGTCGACGACCACCTTGCACCGCTCGTACACGCCCTGCCACAGGTGGCTCACCAGGCCATAGCGGTCCCACATGCCCGCCCAGCCGACGTCACCGAGCGAAACGAGCGGATCGAGAGCAGCGAGCACAGCCCGGTTGTAGCTCTCATCCCGCGAGTCCTGGTTGTGGATGAAGAGGTACTGGTCCGCCACCAACCCCGAGAGCTGGAACTCCCTGATGCGTCCGACGGATTCCTTGCCGTGGCTCGTGTACCAGTCGTCACCCGCGGGGAGACGCATCAATTGGATCGCGATCCGCAGACGCCCACCGGCGGGATGGGTCGAGTCCACCAGGAACAGACCGGCCACGGCGTCGTCGGCGGTCACCTCGACTTCGCCCCCGAACCCGCCGAAGGTCACAAACAAATATGCGCTGGCCAGCCGGGCGAACTCGTCGTCGGACGCTGCACGCCGAAGCGCGGCTACCTGTTCGCGGTGCGCCGTCCGCTGGCGCCAGGCCTGCCTGGGTTTCACCAGGGTCGGCGGGGTCTCGTTCCGGAGGGTGACGGGTTCGGGAAGCACGTCGGCCGACGCGGACGAAACCGCGAGCTGTGCGATCGTCGCGTCGTCGAACACGAAGGCCGGTCCGGGCGGGTCGGCCTCCGGTGTCCCGAGCAGCACCGCCAGTTGCCTGGCCGCGAGCAGGAAGAACCACCACCGATCGGCCGGAGCCAGGGACGACCGTCCGGTCAGCACGAGCGCGCTGCTCACGGACGCTGCCTGGAGCTGACGGCGCCACTCCGTCAGCTGTCCGGCCGGCTCGGCCCACTGCTCACCGGCGGTTTTGATCGCGGCGATGGCGTCGGCGACCTCCGCGGGCAGGTCCGCGGCCGCCTCCTCGCCGGTGACGTGGCGCAGGAGCCGCCGGCGCGACTCCCGGTCGGTCACGACTTCGAGCGATCGGCGGATGACGGCCATGAGCAGAGACGCCTGGTCCCACGCCAACGGGACGTCGGCGGCGTAGGTGGCCAGGTCGATCAGCCGGAACTCGAACGGCCTGTCCGGCTGAGGCGACGAGCACAGGACATTCGTCGCGTGGAGATCGCCGTGTCCTTTTCCGGTCTGGATGCGCAACGACGGCGAAGCGCCGAGGCGTGCGGACAGTCCGAAGGCCAGCGGATTCGGCAACACCTCGCCGTCTACCTCCAGCCAGGCTGCCGGTGTCCTCAGCAGCTGCGGTACCGGTTCGGCCCACGACCAGATCTTCCCACCCGGCCGGATACGCGCCCCGAGGTGCCAGTCCAGCAGCTGGGCCAGGCTGCGGACACCGGCCTTGGTGCCGGTCGCGTTCCATTCGGTCAGCAGCGAGCGGCAGATTTCGCCGACCGCGACCGCCGAGGCCGGGGTGTCGAGCAGCTCCCGGAGCGGACCGTGGGGTTCGAGGCCACCGGCGGCGACGTGCTGGAACATCACCACTCCGTCGGTCCCGTACGAGATCGCGTGCCACGGCAGCCGCACCAGATGACGCTCCGCGAAGTCCGGGGCGTCCTGCAGCGCGGCCCGATGACGGCGCACTTCGCTTTCCCGGGCCGACTTCGCTTCAAAAGCCTTGACGATCAGCCGCTGCTCAGGCTTGCCGTCCGACGACTGCAGGTAGACCGCAGCAACGCGGGCCGAGCTGTGCCCGTACTGGTGACGGTCGACTTCGATCGCCATTCCGTTGAGTTCGGCCCAGCGAAGCACTTCCGCCGCCGCCGGCACCCCGAGCGCCGCTTCGAGTGCCAACTGCGTCGGGCCGCCGATCGGCAACGGAGTCCTCCTGATCGGTGCGGGAGCCGCGGGGGTACGGACCAGTGGCCGGAATGGTACGCCGGGCGCCTGGCTAGAGTGTGCGGCAGGAGGGGTGATGACGCTGGACGACATCCTCGATCCCGAGCTCGAGAGGCTGCTCGGGACCGCGGCGCCCGCCCTGCGCGAGTGGGGTGCCGCCCGGCGGCTCGGCTGGCTGTTGGATCGCCGCTTGACCGAAGGGAAGTCCGGCGCGGTCGTGGCCTTCGTCTTCGAACGGGATCGGCTCGCGGGCGCCACCAAGCTGCTGATGAAAATGGACAGCTATCCGGATGTGGCGCTGAACCTTGGCGAATTCGCCCGTCATCGCGACGCCTTGGACGAGGCGCCGGAGGTCTTCGCTCGGCGTCATCTCGCCGAACTCGCCCCGGCGGGACACGACCTGGTGCGAGTCGGAGATGGCCGCTGGATCATGTTCCAGCGCGTAGCGGCCCCACCACCGGACGAGGGCGACGAGACGGCCGAGCTCCACGACCTCGACGTGCTTTCGAAGGTGCTGGCGAGTGTCAGCGCCGGACGCCCGGTGCCGACGACGGGCACCTCGACCGAGGAGCCGGTGCTCTGCGCGCCGGACGTGTTCGTGCGCTTCTGCGGTCACCTGACCCGGACCGTGCTGGACGACTGGGCGGGACAGCCCGATGTCGAACCGATGACGGCGGCGAGGTACCTGCGCGAACATCTGCTGCAGAGGATGGCCGACGGGCTGCCGCTGAACACCATCGCCCAGCGGCTGGAGCACGATTGGCTCGTCGTCGGCGACAATCGTGAAGTCCTTCCGAACCCGTTCACCCTGATGGCTGACGACGGCCCTGGCGCCGCACTCTCCGTGAAGGCGTTGCTCGGCCGCGCGCACGGCGACCTCCACACCGGCAACGTGCTGGTTCCCATCACCGCGTTCACGGAAACAGCGCCGTTCCGCCTGATCGATCTCGCCAAGTACAGCTCGCGGGCTCCGCTGGCCCGTGACCCGGCCGGCCTGTTGCTGACGATCGTGGTGCGGGTCCTGCGGTTTCTTGACGAGAGCCAGCGTGAGGCGGTCGGCAATCTGCTGCTGGAGCAGGAAGAGAACAGCCGCGACGCCCCGCCTTGGCTCGTCGAGCTCGTGGCCGGCCTGCGGGGAGAGTGCGAACGCTGGGCGCGGCGGCGGGTCGGTCTGTCGCTGGCAGCCGACTGGCGGCCGCAGTGGCGGCTCTCGCTGATCGGGTTCGCACTGATCCTCCTCGGCCGGCGATCGACCCGGACCGCCGATCGGCTATGGCTGCTGCAATTCGCGGGCCGGGCGACCCGCGCCGCCCTCAGCCCGGCCCGGTTGCCACGGCGGACCGCGGTGACCGAGGTGCTGCCCGAGTTACTGGTCACTTCGGCACCCGGAGGGAGCCGAGACGGCGACGAGTCGTGGGTCGAGTGGCTGTGTGAGTACTGGCCGCGCCTGTCGCGGAAGGTGTCCGACCAGGGAGGGCGCGGCCGGCTCGACGAGCTCGGAGAAGCTGCCCGCCGCGGCGAAGACCGGTGTGACGAGTTCCTCGCCCTTGTTCGCCAGGTCGACGGCAAGGCGTTCGCCACCCGAGACGGCGAGCACGCGGACGTCCCCGTCGACGAGGTGTTCACCTGTCCGTTGCCGGAGCACCGATGCGCTCGAGTCGTCCGGCCGCATCCTGCCGACGACCGGCCGCGCTGCGCGCTGCACCGCGGTGCGATGCGCCACGAATTCTGGTGAGTACCACTCATGGACGACATGGCCAGGACGCGCATCACTTACGCGACGAACCTGCTGATGAGGTGGCTCGCCGCCCCTGGTGCGGACGTCGCGGAACTCGAGCACGCCGACAAGCTGTTCGCCGTGGCGCTGGCCGGCCGCGCCGACGACGAAACGGCGCCGTACCTCCACGACCACGCGTCGGCGCTGTACGAGCTGTTCAAAGCCAAGGGCGACCGCACGCTGCTGGATCGGGCGATCGCGCGGGAGCGGGAAGCCCTCGAGTGCGCGTCGTCGGCGAACCCTGACCTGTGCGTGCTGCAGGCGAGCCTGGCGGCGATGCTGACCGAGCCGGTGCCGGGAGGCCACAGCCTCGAGGCTGCCGCCACGGTCTCGGCGCTGGTGACGGCCGTTGTCCCCGCGCTGGAACAACACCGGCTGCGCGCTCCTCTGACGTGCAAGGTGGCTTATGTCCTCCTCGCCTCTCCCCACCCCGACCTGCACGCCGTGGAAGACCTGGTCCGTGCGGCGTTAGCCGTCGAGCCCACCGACCCGCTCGACACGGCCAAGCTCCGGGTGCTGCTGGCCGACATCCTGGTCCGGCGTTTCGCGGAGACCGGGGATCGCGATGATCTCGAGCACGCGATCGAGGCGGCCGAGGCGAGTGTCGGCAGTGCGCCGACGATCGGCCCGGTCCGGGTGGCCGGCCTCATGTGTTGCGCCGAAGCCCGGCATACCCGCTGGAAGCTAACGGATCGGACCGAGGACCTCGCGGCGGCCGTCGATCTGAGGAAGATCGCGCTGCGGGTGAAGCCCGAGAAACAACAGCTGTCCGACCTTTACACCGGTTTGTGCGTTGCCTTGCGTGACCGGTTCGAGCGGTTCGACACGCCCTCCGATCTCGACGAAGCGGTGCAAGCGGGGGTGCAGGCGGTACGCACCCGCGACCGGCGGCCGGCTCCGCGCGCGCTCAGCCTCGCGACGCTCAGCGCCGCGTATCGGACGCGGTTCGAGTCAACACGACAGCGGAAGGACCTCCTTCGTGCCGTGGGCGCCGCGCGTGCGGCAGTCGACGTCGCCGAGGCCGGCGATCCCCAACTCCTCCGCCACCTCGGCACGCTGACCCTCGCGCTGCTGTCCGAGTTCAAGTTCCGGCGGCGCTACGACAGAGCCGCCGAGGCGATCCGGGCCGGGCAAGCGGCCGTGGCGCTCGCCCGGCCGGTCGGCCACCCGTTGCTTCCGGCCTTACTCGCCAACGTCGCGAACGTCCTGCGAGAGCGCTACGAATGGGCGGGCGACCTCGCCGACCTCGACCGGGCCATCGCGCTGTTGCGGGAATCGGTCGACACCACCGAGCCCGGACACCCGGGGCGGTTCCGGCGACGTGCGGGACTCGGCGCGGCGCTGCTGCGCCGGTTCGAATCCACAGGCTCGCACGCCGACGTCGACCAGGCCGTCCGCGAAACCGAGGCCTCGGTCCGGGAGGCACCGCCGGCGCATCCGCAACGAGCTCGTCTGCAGGTCAACGAAGGACTCGCGCTATTCCGGCGCTTCGAAGCCGACGGCAACGAGCACGACCTCGACGCGTGCATCAAGGCCTACCGCGCCGCGGTCGGGAGCGCCCAGGACTCCCGCTCGGAGCCAGGTCCGTGGTCGTATCAGCTCTCCGCGCCACTGCGGGAACGTTACCTGCTCAGCGGGGACGAAGCCGACCTCACCGAGGCGCTCGTGACCGCGGCCGCGGGTGCCCGCAAGACCGGCGACGGCGGCGCCTGGTTCAACACCGGGATGGCGCTGCTTTTCATGTACGAGAAAGAGAAACTCGCCGGCGAGGACACCGGGGCAGGCCTGCGGGCGGAAAGCGCGTTCGCCCAGTGCGTGGCGGCCACCGGTACACCGCTGCTCGTCCACGCTTCGGCAGCACTGCGCCTCGGTCGATTGAGCGGGGAACGAAAGGACTGGAAGACTGCGGACGCGGCATACGGCATCGTGCTCGCCGCGCTTCCGGAGCTGACCGGCCGACACCTCGGCTGGGACAGCCGGCACCGGATGCTCGCCCGGTTCGCGGGACTGGGGGCCGACGCCGCCGCCGTGGCGATGTGGCTCGGCGATCGCGAACGCGCGGTCTCGATCCTCGAACGAACGCGCGGGATCGTGCTCGGACAAGCGCTCGACCACAGTCAGGACGTCGAAGCGGTGCGCCTGGCCGCCCCTGGGCTCGCCGACGAATTCACCCAGCTGGCCGGCTGGCTCGCCACCGACACGGGCATGAGTACCGAGTTCGTGGCGGACGAGGTCGCGTCGGACGACCCGGCTGCCCGCCGCCGGGACATAGCCGGGCGGTGGACGAGCGTGGTCGAAAAGATCCGCAGAACCGTTCCGGGCCAGGAGGCGTTCCTCTCGCCGCCGAAGACCGATGACCTTTTGGGAGCGGCAGCCGACGGCGTCGTCGTCATCGTGAACGCGTCACGTCATCGATCCGACGCTCTGATCATCCGCGATCACCAGATCGACTCCGTCCGTCTGGCCGACGAGGTGTGGCACGCCGGGCGCCCGCTGGCCGAGCAGGTGACAACTGTCGCCGACGAGCTGAACGACGTCGTTGTCAGCGCGCTGGACTGGATCTCCCTCAACATCACCGGGCCCGTACTCGAACGGCTCGCATCCGGAGTCGGCCGGATTTGGTGGATGCCGATCGGCGAGCTCAGCGCCCTTCCTCTCTCGGCGGCCGTTCCCCGGCAGAGCGGACCGGCCCGCATCGTGTCGTCGACGACCACGACGCTTCGCGCCTTATTGGACTCCCATCGCATCCGCCCCACGAAACCAACCGATGCGCAGCTGGTCGTCGCGATGTCGAAAACCGCAGGCTATCGGCCGCTGCCCCGTGCCGCAGCAGAAGCGGAAGCGGTGGCAGGACGCCTGGGCTCAAGGGTGGCCCCGCTGGTCGACGCGGCGGCCACATCGTCAGCTGTTTCAGCAACACTGCGCAACGCGCTCATCGCGCACTTCGCGTGTCACGCGATCATGAACCTTACCGACCCGGCGGCGAGCGCAATCCTGCTGACGCTGCGCAGGCTGTCGGTCCGAGACATCGCCGCACTGCCGAAGCTCGACCGCATCCTCGTGTACCTGTCCGCATGCACGACGGCTCACACCGGTGGTCTTCTGGCGGACGAGGCCATGCACCTCGCTTCCGCATTCCAGCTGATCGGGTTCCGCTCCGTCATCGGCACTCTGTGGAAGATCGACGATGATATCGCGATAGAAGTCGCGGACAGTTTCTACCGTCTGCTCAGCGAAGGCCACGAACCATCGACGGCGCTGCACGACGCCGTCGACACCGTCCGAGGACAGTACCTAGACAGTCCTGCACTGTGGGCGGGCTTCGTACACTTCGGCCCCTAAACGCACCAGCCATGAACGACCGAAGACGCCCTCCGCCAAACTGGAGCATGATCGACCGCGAAGCAGTTACGGCACAGCGGCGCTACGAAGCTCGGAGCACTTCATTATCTGTGACATCGCCGGATGGCGACTGCAAGAGATCGATTCGAGCTCAGCTACCATCGCCTCAGCTTCAAGATCGCGTTCGCGATCCGTGGGGTAATACTGTGTCCGAGAGCGAGTTGCGCACTAGCCACACGGCTCGATCTGTCGGGTCGGCCTTCCCTCAGGATCGGCGGACGTGCTGGGTGTGGATCTGGTTTTGAGTGACGAGGCTGTTCGTGGCTGTCGCTCCTCCTAGCACCCTTCCTCAAGTTCGCGCTCGACACTGCCTACCTCGTAGCCGACCGTCGCATAGCTCGTCCGAGCCGTCCGTCGGCGCGGGCCCGGTCGCGAAGATCGCGCAGCGAGATCCACGAGCCATTCGGCAGCTGCACGTGCCACAGTGCCATACCCTGGCAGCGCTTTGTGTTGCACACGGTCGCTCCGGCATCGTCAGCCCGTCCATACCGGTCCCCGCTTGCCAATCGTACCGCGCCATCCGGGTCGACCGTGGCCTCGTAGCGACCGCCGCGGTGCTCGGCTCGTAGCACGCTGCCTGCCACAACGACGCGGGCGGCAACCATCCGACCGAGGTCTGTGGCCAGCGGTTTGCTCGCGGAGCGAACGGGTACCCCGGCCTTGGTTGCTTTCACGTCCGGCTCCACCTCGCCGAGGCCGAGCCGGTCGGCGCGCCAAATGCGACGACACAACCGTCGATACAGCTCGCTGCGCGCATTCACCAGGGTCCTCATCGGTGTGCTGACGCCAAAATAGTGGAAGGCGTCTTCCAGTCCTTCTTCCTTGACGAACCGCCGGAGGATCGGGTTGTTCGTACTGTGTGCGGGAGAGGAGAGCACGGCGGCGAGGTGATTCTGCCGCGCGTAGAACGGCAGCTTGTCCGGCAGGGGTTTGTCACGGTAGCTGGCATTCTCGGATGCCGGAAGCAGAACGAGTGCGCCGAGACGTTCCCGCAATGCGCGGAACTCAGCGGCGTCGGGCAATTCGTGGGCAAGCCGTTCGGGATGGTTGGCAAACAGGTGCTCGATCTGGAAGTTTCGTTCCGTGCTCAGGTACTCCACGACGCGATCAGCGCCGCCACAGCCTCGCTCGACGTGGTCGGTGAGGCGAGCCAGCAGGTAGTGCACGTTGGCCCGGTTGTTGCCACGCAGCCCGAAGGTGAGCACCTCGGAGAAGTCTCCCCCCGTCAGGCGTTCGCCGAGCAGGCGTCGGACATCGTCGACGGTCGCACACGTCTTCAGCAATGGGACGAGCTCCCGGATGTCCTCGTTCTGCTTGTCTCGGCTGGTGGGCTGGTCTCGGAGGACCTGCTGGACGAAGCAGCGATCGAGGTAGGCCGCTACCAGCCCGGCCTTCTCCTTGACCGCGACAGCGGTGTCGTGCGGTCGGATCACCGCGAGCATGAGGACGAGTTGGTGGTTCAGGCCATTGACAGCGTTGAAGAACACGGCGGCCAATCCGTCGGAGCGGCGCGGTCGGAGCGTGGCGGCCAGCAAGGTGCGGTGATGCTTCGCCAGTTCGAGAAGCCTCTCGACGAACTCGTGGAAGCGGTCCTCGCCGTCAAGGGCCAACCGGTCGCGGTGGCGTTTGACCCATATGTGCAGTCCTGAATCGATCTCCTGTAGATCGCGTGAAGAATCTTCGAATTTGGCGTAATGCGCTGTCAGCGCCGCTTTGAGAAAGACACGTGGAGCGTCGGCATCGTTTCGGGTTACCGTGAGGTCGGCGATCATGAAGCGCCAGCTCTCGTTGAGCTTGTCGCGCCCGTCGTCGCCGACCCCGGTCAGCAGGAAGCTCTTGAGCAGGTCCACGGGCGTCAAGCGGGCGCCCCGGTCGTTCATCGACTCGAAGATGCGCTGGCCGCTGTCGCGGGAAGGGGCCTGGATGCCGACCAGGACCACGCGGGACAGGAGCCAGTCGGCGAACTCTGCGCCGTCGTCCTCCTCGAGGAACTCGTCGAGCAGCTCGGCCAACTCACACGCCCGCTGCCACAGGGTGCGAACCGACAGGGTTGCATCGGCGGGGGGCGTGTAATCGCGGTCGAAGAAAATGGCCTCCAGTGCCTCGCGTCGCTCGTCGATCCTGATCCTGAAGCGGGGATGTGGGCCGTCCCACTCCTCGTGGATCACACGGCGGAGGCGATCGGCGGTGGCGGTGTCGTGCCGGGCCTCGGCTTGGCGGTACAGGTGCAGGAAGAGCAGGTGCAGCGTTGTGAATCGCTGCTGCCCGTCGACCAGGAAGCGCTCGTCACGGTTGTACTGGACGAACACGAACGGTCCGAGGAAGTACTGCTCGCCCAGCTCGCGCCGACGGTGCCGGCGCCCGTGCGGCCGGTCCAGTCGGAACGCCTCGACGAGGTCGGTGACGAGCGTACGGACGTCGGTGGCCGACCACTCGTACTCGCGCTGATAGTAATCGATCAGGTAGAAGCTCGAGCCGAACAGCTCCCGGAGGGTGTACACGCCACCGTCGACCGACCTCCCACGTGCCATGCGTCCCCACTTCCGTGCTGGGTACGAACCGCTCCAACTTCATCACGCGGAGCAGTCGGGCGTCTAGACATGACCACCACCAGCAGCCTGAGCGCACGACGACACGGGCGCACAAAAGCGCTGCAGATGCGCCTGTCGCTGCCGAGAATAACCATCCGGTCTGGGCGAGGATCGGAGCCGGCTGCCGCGCGGTAACCCGGCGGTTCGGACACGGTGCGGAGGCCGTCGGACGACGGTAATGACTCAGATGGCGCGGTGGATGCACTCTTCGAGGTTGACAATCGAGACGTTCTCCGCAGATTGGCCGGAGGGCGGAGGTGGCGACGCATCGTAGAGTCGATGAATAGAGCGTTATACGCGATAGCCTTGTCGATGCTTCATTTGGAGCGGGCTGGACCGCATCGCGGGCTCAATTCGGCAACGACTTGTAGTAGTCGCGGGCCGGGCGGCTCTCCATGGCGCGCGTGCAAGCGAGACACAGCACGCCGCCGGGACCAGCCGGGGCACGATCGCACTTGAAGCAGGTTCGTTCGACGATCTGCTGGTCGTGGACTGGATTGACGCAGAGCGCACTGTCCGCGGCTCGCCCACCTCGAGGACGACGGGCGTCCGGCAAGTACGCGCCATTCTGTCCGGTCAGCTCCTCGAACCAAGTCAAGGTCTCGGGTGCGACAAGGTGGACGTCACCCCGCAGCGCCCGCATCGGCACGATCTGCTCGGCCGGGAGCATGGCCGCGACGTCATCGACGGTCAGGCCCGGCCACGGCTCACGATACGGGTGATACTCCCGGCAGTGGGGCTTCGGACGCTTCTTCGTGCCGTTCGGGCAGGTCCCGAAATTCGTGACCGTGCAGGCGCGCGCGACGAACCGGCTCGGTCCCAGCGCCGTAGCGGACCGCCTCGGCGGCAGCGAACTCCACGGAAGCTTGTTGCAGCCGAGTGCCGGGACTTCGTGGAACCACGGTGGTGTCCGGTCGGAGTCCAGGAACCGGACAGGTAGCCAGCCGGCCCGGAAAGACTTCGTAGTCCGCGACTTGGCCAGCTGCGACTGTAGCTGCGAATGCTGGACCTCGATGCCCGTTCTGCGGGGGCCGTCGATCGCCACGTCAAGGATCGTGCCCGCCCCGGTTCGCACCTCCTGTGACGTTCGGTAACCGGCATCCTCGGCAGCACGCTGCCAATAGTCCTTCTGGCGTCGATGCTCCGGCGACTCCACGGAGATTTCGTGAGTTTGCGTGCACTCGCTCCCTCGGAAGTGCACCGCAGCGTAGCGGCCGTTCTTAAGCCGGACGAACATCTCGGCTCCCTCGTCCTCGAGCGAAGCCCGCTGACAGAGCAAGATCCGTTCGCCGCGCTTGATCTTGTATTGAAAAGAGCTGATCAGCGCGAAGTCACGTTCGGTGAGCTTGGCCAGATCGAGCAGCCGATTCTGCGGCGTGTACAGCACCAAGGTCGACATCCGACGCCTCCCCGACGGCTACCCACAGACAAAGGCCGACCACTTACAGTGCAACACGGGTGATACGGGCGGCAATGCGGCCATTCGAGTGCAGATCAGCCTCAAACTCGTCACCGGTGCCGGGCGACTGCGTTCCGCCCTCGACCCGAGCCCGCCTCAAGCACCGAGGTGCCCAATGATCAATATCGCCCGTAGAGCCACCATGACACGCGCTGTGTCCCCGCGCCGAGCCGGTGCCCGGCGCCGCAGACAGGCCGTCGAGGGTCGCGGGCTGAGGTTTGCGTTCTACGGGCGGATGTCCACGGTCGAGTTCCAGGACCGGGCGACGTCGTTGGGGTGGCAGCGCGAGGTCGCCGAGGAGACGATCCGCGGGCGCGGCGTGATCGTGGCTGAGTTCTTTGACGAAGGATGTTCACGTCGGCTGTCCTGGCGCGAACGGCCGGCCGCGGCCCAGCTGATGGCAGCCGCGGCGGGACCGAACCGTTCGTTCGATGCTGTCGTGATCGGAGAGTACGAGCGAGCGTTCTACGGAGACCAGTTCGACGCCGTGCTGACCGCACTCCAGGCGCAAGGTATCGAGCTGTGGCTGCCCGAAGCGGACGGTCCGGTGAACCTCAAGGACCCGGTGCACCATGCGTTGATGCTGCTGCTCGGGTCCCAGTCGCGTCGCGAGGTGCTGCGAGCCCGGCACAGGGTGCTGGCAGCGATGCACATCCAGGCCCGTGTCCAGGGCAGGTTCCTCGGCGGGCGACCGCCCTACGGGTACCGTCTCGCCGATGCCGGTCCGCACCCGAATCGGGCTCACGCGAGCTGGGGGCGCCGCCTGCACCGTCTGGAACCCGATCCGGCCACCGCGCAGTGGGTGCGGTGGATCTTTCAGCAACGAGCCACCGGGCGCAGCGTGGCCGGGATCGCGCGGGAGCTGAACGACCGCGGCGTCCCGTGCCCGTCGAGCGCCGATCGCGACCGTAACCGGCACCGGACGAAGCACGAGTGGATCGTCCGGACGGTGATGGGAATCCTCGAGAACCCCAGATACACCGGACGGCAGGTGTGGAACCGACACGGCGGGGGAACAACCATTCTGCCCCACCACCGTGCTTCAGCCCGGCCACCGGCGGCACGAAATTGGGCCGAGTCGGAGAAGCTCACACATCCAGCACTTGTGGACGAGGCAACGTTCCTGGCGATCCAGGGCATGCGTGCGGCCCGGTCCACGAAGCACGGCTCTACCAGGACGTACGTGCTGGCGGGGCTGGTGCAATGTCAGCTGTGTGGCCGCCGACTGGACTCCCACTGGGTGAACGGCCGACCCGGCTACCGCTGCCGCCACGGCCACACCAGCGCCCGCAACCGCCCACCAGAGCTCGCCAGGAACGTCTACGTCCGCGAAGACCACCTACTCGGCGATCTTCGCGCCCGATTCCCCGACACAGCAGATGAGGACGGTCCCGCGATCGCGAACTACTTGAGAACGAACCGTTTGACGATCAGCTGCGGCGGTCCCACGCGAGAAATCCAACCCTACGGTCTACAACCCATACGAACCGCTGCTGCCGAAACCACCGGAGGGCAGCTGCTGTTACTCTGACTCGGCCGCGACGCGCGGCTCTATGGGGTAATTGAGTGTCCGAGACGATCTTGCTCGATAAAAACAACGCTTAGTCTCTAAGAGGTTGAGCAGCCAAGCGATTTAACCCCTAGCAGCCAGTCGCTAGCACCCAGGCTAGATCGTGGACAATCTTGCTCGCTAACCCCAACGTTCTCGCCGGACTGATCAGCATGCGTCACGAGCCACTCTCGACAGCGCGGCCGCGCGGGTGCCTGCCGCGGAGAGGCGCCCCTTGATCAGGCGGTACGGACACGGGGTCAGGCGGAGACTCATGCACCTGAGCGCCACCCGGCCGGGCACCAAGCCTCGCCTGCGGTGACTAGGCTCCAACGAGCGAAGCCCGCGCACTGCTCCGCCAACGAGGTTTCGAAGGCGGCCTTAGCACTCACTCGACCGAAACGTTTGAGGCAACACAGGCGACATATCGCACGTGACAGCCTCGAGAAGTGGGCATAGACGTAGCCGACTGGTGCCACCAATCCTGGTGGGCGTCAGCGCGGCCGTCGCTGGCGCCCAGGCGGTAGCCATCAATATTGCAACATCACTTGTTCCCAAGTCTTGGGTCTGGGCGACCAACCCGCTTCTTGTTTGGCTTCTTGCATGCGGCCTTACGGTCTCCGCTGCAGGCATGGGCATTATTGCGATGAGATCATCGCAACGCGAACAAATTAGACAAGAAATTTCTTATCTAAAAGACAGGTTCATTATTCGTCACAACTTCAATATTCAAGGCCCTTTCGTACTAGAACGAGACCAAAGCAAATGGCCGACACCTTCCTCGTCTATTCGTTGGGCTCTAATGTACGAATTGGAGAACTCAGGAGATCGACTGATTAGCTTATTAGACGTCGAACTTGAGTTTCCCATTCAAAAGCTGAACGGAAAGCACGATACGCAACTGGTCAGAACTGCGTCTGCAGATCGACTCACCGTCTTTGAAAACCTGAGCGCGTGGGCCAAAGCTGGCGAAATTAAGGATCGCAATGAACAAAGCGACTACTACTTTGAAAGAGAACAAGACTTGCCGATACATTTACAGCCCGGCTCGCGGCGCATCGTCGTCTTCGAACAGGAATTCGAGTTGCGAGTCGCAGGCAGAGCCCTTGCATTTGAGAATGACGAGCAACTTGGACTTTGCCTAGCGGGATACTTCCAACTGATCGACACGCCAGGCGTGATACTCCCAAAAGTATTCCTAATTCCGACAACAATTAGAACACTGAATGGAGAATTCTCCCGAGATATTGCACATTTCCTAGCAGTTGTTGGCACTAGGATTATATTTCCAGATCCAGGTAAGTTGAAGTCACTCCTGTCAACCAGAAAGCTAGGGCACCTGGGCCAACCCGAGATTTACCCTAACGTGGAATCCAATGAATAAGTAAAGGTTAGATCTCTATTTCCGCGCCAACGGGACAGGGGACACCGTCTCCAAGACAAACTCCGCAACAACCGTCGTCTCGCCATAAACATCAACTGCCCTCGGCCATCACGTCAAATATTTGTTAAGAGCGCTTCAGCTTCAGGCGGGCCGAGTCGTCCGCGCTGCCACATCCCGAGTTATCGCCTATTACGCCACGTCGCCACCGCGGCCGCAATGCCAGTCGCGGCAGCCGCTATACCAGCCACGATGGGTAGCGCAGTTAAGGCTTGAGAACCATTGGTAACGAAGTTCACCAGAATACTTACAGAGATACCTGCTATCATGCCAAACCACAGAAGTTTCGAAGAGGGCGGTCGCGACGCAGGCCCCTTACGTCCAAGATCCCTATTTGACATTGACGTTCACCCCCGTCAAAACAGACCCGAAGAGCACCGATAGAGCAAACAGGTTCGCAACAGCAATCCGCGGCCAAAATGGCATCAGTTGACCATTGCTACCGTAGACAAATTGGTTTACAAGCTTCGGAAATACTGCCCAACCGAGAAACAATTGAACTAGGGTCATTATGCCTTGCATCGCCGATAGCGTCTTATTCTGCTGACCTGCAGTAATCAGCAGAATGCAGAGTGTTAAAGTTGCAGCTACCACCCAGTCAGTCCACCAAAGCATGTCTTCTGGCTGCATAACTTTGTTAGTCGTGGGATCGGGGCGCCGAGAGGCAAATTTTAACCACGTTTGCAAGCCGACTGTAAGTACTGCGATTGCTAGTGTTCCTAACGCTGCTAGCAGCTTCCTCGCCTCCAACATACACGACCGCGTTCGGCCCGAGAACACTCCACTTCACTCGTGTGAGTCGCCACTGCGTCTCCCGCCGTTACGATCCACGGCCGAGCCACCCGGTCGCTGCACCCACCTCTTGAACCCAGCGGTTCACGATCGCCTGCAGGACCTTCTGAGCGCACGGGACGACGAGGTGAGCACCGCAGTGGTCCATTCTCCCGCCCAGTCGTTGACCAGCCTCACACCGAGGGCCGAGTTCCACGGGAAGAGGTGCACAATGCACACGCCCCAGGGAGTCACATTCAGTGTGATCACGTCCGGTACGCTGCGAAACGCAGGATCCTTGGACCAAGTCGTCGTCCCGGCAAGTAGATTAGACTGCTCAGATCACAATCTTTTGACGACCAGAGTCTCGATCGCAGCCAGAAGATTTCACGCCAACCTCCCCGGCAAAAACCATAGGCACCGCGGACAACTTCCACGTGGGTGTGAATGCAGGTAAAACACGGGCGCGGGAAGGGTAATTCCACACCATTTGATCAAATATCCGGTCCACGGAAATGCCGTTCTTGGCCAACCGCAAGAGCGCTGGCCCCACCCCAACCGCGCCGACGCCCGCTGGGGCCGACGGCTACAGCAGCTCGCTCCCGACCTGCGCACGGCGCCGCACGTAGCCTGGATATTCAGCAACGTCTCACCGGGCACATCTTCGCCAGCATCGCCGGACACATCAACGAACGCGGCCTTCCCTGTCCGTCCAGCGCCGACCCGCACCGCAACCCACACCGAACCCGCGGTACTTGCCCCCTGCGCCCCGTCTCTGTCATCCTCGCCAACCCCGCTATGCTGGCCTACGTACCTGGAACCGCCGCGCCACCGGACCCGAAGGCCCAACCCCAACGCCCGCCCTGTCCGTGAATGCTTCGCACCCAGCACTCGTCACCGAGCAAGACTTCATCGCCGCTCAGCAGATCCGGGCCACGCGTCCAACCTGCCGCTGCCGCCACGGCCACACCAGCACCCAACGCGCCGGCCAGCCGCGGCCGAAGACTCTCTACGTCCGCGAAGACTATCTCGTCGACCGCGCCGTCGCCGCCGTCGACAAAGCTCGCCGAGCTCAGCGCGTGGGCCGGGGACCATCCGCCGGCGGTGCGGCACGTCTGGGAGACGATCGACCTCGCAATCAGCCGCGAACTTGCCACCCGCAAGGGCGCGCTGGGGCCGAGCGCTCCAGGCCCAGGGCGATCTCGACGGCGCGAACAACTCACGCTAGCGCTCCGCATCAACGAGCGCCTGCGCCCCGAGCTAGCTGGTGAAGTCCGCGCCGAGATCGCAGCACTCCAGTAGCGTAGTCCGGACATCGCGCGAAGCTGTGAGGTTAGCGAGACATCGGAACAAGCTTCCGAGGACGATCTTGCACGATAGTAACAACTCTTAAACTCTAAGTGACTTGTCAGCCGAGCAAGCAGGAACCTAAGCAACCACCTGCCGTACGGCCGGACTGGAACATCATGATCGCTAACTACAACGCTTGCACTAGCGCAACCAGGGAGTTTCAGCCGATCGAGACGTGACCAGGCCCCGGCGCAACGGCAATGTTGATCGTCTTCGGTGACTTTGACCTGCGGCTAGCTCGGGTTACCCCCTCGATGTTGTCATTCGCTTGACTGGGCAGATTCACCCATCCGCAGTAAGTCCAATTGATGTTGGGCGAGGCTTGGAGCAGGCTTGGAGCCGTCGTTCGTTCGCGCCCCGTTGATCACGAAGCTCGTGATTGTGCAGATTCGCACCAGCGCGGGGACGGCCGCCGAACCCGCACATGCACGCGGAGGACTACCGCAGCGCCGAGCTCCGACTGCGCGACCTGCGACAGCCCAAGCCCAGCCCGAACAGGGCTCGGCTGACTGGCCTGGACGGTCAACACAGGTAGCATCGGCTGATCCTCGACTCGCGGAGGCGGTGGTGGTCAGGTGAATCGGGTCGATCCGGCTCAGTACGACGCCCTCACGCCCTACGCGGTTCTCGCCGCGTCGGCCGTGGACTTCGACTTGACCACAGCCTCCCGCGCGGAGCGGCCCCGTCGCCAGTCGTCTCACGACCTCCGTAGCGCACTCGTACACCATTTGACGTTGTTTTGGCACACAGTCGCGACCGAACCCGGCCGCTACGACGAAGACCAGCTAACGTTAAGTTCGACTGCCAATGAACTTGTCGAGAACGCGCTGCAGAGCACCAGACCGCTTGACCGCTTCCTCGCGCGCAAGCGAGCAGAGCTTCCCCATCTAGTCAATCAAACCTCCGGAAGGGACGCCGCCCGCGCGGCTTCCACATGGTCTGAGATACGAGGTGATCAGATCCTCTCGCGGGCGTTCGACACCCACATGGTGACGCGCGCGACGACAGCAGAAGTGTTTCCGGAGAAACTCTTCGCACGACCGGTCGGCGTCGTCGTCGACGTCGGCGGAGGGCCCGGCCACTATCTAGCACGAGCGCTTAAAGCCGCTGGACTACGGTGGCGCGGAGTAATACTGGAGACCTACCCAGACGCTGGCTGGTGGATCGCCGCTAATTCCGACCTGACTACACGAACTGAACTAATCATCGTTCCGCCCGGGCCCATAAGCGAGCCGCCACCGGCGCACCTCTACATACTTGGAAGTGTCCTTCACGACCTGACCGACAATAATGCGAAAGACCTGCTGAGCGAATGCCATGAGGCTGGACACGAAGGCTCTTGGATAGTAGTCATCGAGCGTGATTTCGACCCCGCCGACCTACGGCACTCCGCTCGCAACCTCGACATGAACATCCTCTTCGGCGGACGAGAGCGGACACCGGCCGAGCACAAAGCCATGATCGAATCAGCGGGATTCTCCGATATAAGTGTAAGTAAGACGAGGGACGCATATCAAGTGCTCATCGCAGGCAAGGGGGCTTGATGAGCCGAGGCATCGGTCACCGAATCCGTAAATCGATTAAACGTGTCAGGACCGTCGTCTACCTATCACTTCACGCGGTTCTCGTGCTGGTTGGAGCGCTAATCTCTGCAACGAGCGGACCGATCGGTGTCGCCATTGGCACATCAGTAATCGCGACCGGAATTAGCGGGATGATCGTGTTCGGCTGGATCATGTTCAGCGAGGAAGACGCAGAGCGCCGCAAGGCGATCGACGAGTTCGGCTTCGTTACCGCATTTCCACATAGGTCTATACAGATCAAGCAGGAGTACGAGACGCGGATCGCCCGCGCCGAACACCAAATCGATATTATGGGATTCGGCCTCAACGCCCTCCGAGAGGACTTCTCAGAGAAGTTCCAGGAGTGGGCGAATCGTGCCGAAGTTCGGGTCCTATTGGTCGATCCACACAGTCCTCATCCTGAACACTCATTCACATCACTGCGAGACCGCGAGGAGCGCAACAACGCTCGAAAGACAGACGACGAAATCCGGCGGTTCATCGAGGAAACCCGGCACCTCTGGTCGGACCCAAGTATTCGCTTTTATCTACGCCTTGCCACAACTTTGCCCAGTGTCAATATGTTCCGAATCGACGACGAGTCCTTCTGGGGGCCGTACCTGATTATGAGCGGCAAATCCGGCAGGGCCAGCCGCAACCTGCCGACGATGATCGTCAAGCGTCCTGGATACATGTACGAGCGGCTCGCCGATCACTTTGAAGAGATCTGGTCGAACGACGACCTGTCCAGTAGCCCAGAACGATCGGACGTGCAGCATGGCACGTGAAGCAACACTCCTCGCCTATCCTCGGATTCACTTCGGCCTGATCGACCTCGGTTGTGCGACGCCGCGATCGTACGGCGGAGCTGGTGCTGCTTTCTGTGCTCGACCGAGCAGCACTCACGCTACACATGCGAGGCGGTTTGACCTTGCCACCGACACCGACCCCGTCGTTCGACGCAAGATCACAGCGGCGGTCACACGAGCCGCTGAAGCGGGACTCGACACTGGAGCGGCGGTAACGATCACCGACGCGTTACCCTCTCACGTCGGCTTCGGAGCAGGCACGGGGACCGTGTTGTCGGTGCTGACGGTGATTGCCAGGTTGCTCGACTGGCCGACATCGGCGGTCGACTTGGTGAGGCTGAGCGGCCGCGGCCGCACGTCAGGTGTCGGTTACGCCGCGTTCTACAGCGGAGGTTTTGTCGTCGACGCAGGCCAACGAGATCATCCAGTTGACGGGAGGTACCGGCCTTCTCACGACCCACAGAGTCGGCCACCATCGACGACTACCGGCTCATGGCCGATCCCAAACGCTTGGCGAATCACCCTTCTTCTCCCCACGTTGACACCAACTGTGGCGCCAGAACACGAGAGTGAATTCTTCTTAGCCCACACACCAGTAGCGAGCGACGATGTGCTGTGGCAACTGGCACATCTCTATCACGGGATGCTACCTGCGGTCATCGAGGCCGACCTGCCAGCCTTTGCAAGAAGTCTCCGCGACTATCAGCGCCGTGGGTTCAAGCGGGCAGAGATAGCCGTACAACCCGAGCCGGTCCGCAATGTCATCACTTCTGCCTGGGAACTCGGGTTAGCAGCGGGGCTCAGCAGTCTCGGCCCAACCGCGTTCGTGATTCACAACGACACAACTGTCGTGGAGCGGCTAACCCTCGGCCTCAATGGACTAACGACCAATGGTCCTTTCGAGTTCCGTAACCACGGGACGTCTTGTGAGGTAGGTGAAGGATGAGCCACCCAGTGGAAACTGTTCTGACCCCAATCTACTTCTCCACGTCGAATTTGGGCAAGCTAGCACAAGCCCGACTAGTCATGTGTCAATATGGCTTCGAAGTCAATAAGCTTCTTGGACACAGTTCTGAGTACTCCGAGCCGTACGGCATGGAACGCGAGGCTTTCCTGAGCGCCGGCCTTCAAGAAGTCGTCGAGAGGGCCGGCAGCTCCAGCATCGTATTTATCGAAGACACAACGGTCCGCATTCACGCGCTCAGTAACGAAACAATGGAATTTCCAGGCCAGGAAACCAAGGAGTGGTTTGCCCGAACCAATCACGACGCACTACTCACCGAAATCGAGCGCAACGGCGGCGACAGAACGGCGACCGTGCGATCCGACATAGCGCTCCATGTTCCCGGACTGGATAGGTTTGTCTTCTTCTTCGGTTCGCAGACAGGTGCCGTAGCCGACGAACCTGCGCAGGCCGACGGCAACGTGGCTTATCCATGGTTGGGCAGGCGCGACTTCAGCTCCTGGTTTATCCCTTCGGGTGGCACAAGACCGCTGGCCGCGATGAGCTATGAGGAGTCTCGCCGTTTCGACTATCGCGAGCACTGCCTCCGGCAGGTAGCGGCTCGTCTACAGGAATATCAGGCAGTGGGGCAATCGTCTCCCTCATTATTTAAAAAACGGAAGACGCGCGAGCCAGGGCAAATGAGTCTCGTATCCGACCTCTACCTCGATGATCTCATCGTGATCGTGGGAAAGATCGGAGCCGGAAAGACCACGATCGGCCGATACCTGTCGATGGTACACAACTTGCCGCATTTCGAAGGTAGCACCCTGGTCAAGCAAGTCGCCGTACGGATGAACATTGACGGCCAACACGGGTTCGATCTAGCCGACCGCCTGTTTGCCACGTGCGGCCTGGACGTTGTCGAACGGGAGGTGGTGTGGCCAGCCTTCGAGCGAGGTGGCGGTCCAATAGTTTACACCGGAGCTCGAACACTCGAAGGTTTGCTGTACTTACGCAAGAAGGCGCAGGAGACAGGTCTGCGTTGCATAGTGTGGCATGTCGACGCTCCAGAGATGACCCGACACATTCGAGTGATCGAACGTGTACGCGACGGCGACAACGTAGCTGGTCATCGCTTTGACGCAGATTCCGCACGCGACACCGAATACGGTGCCGCAAAATATGCGGACGTCATCGCGGATTGCCACATCAGGAACACTCGTGGCGTCGGTGAACTTCTCGACGCAGCTGCGCGAGCCGCAGTCGCTCGCGAAGGAGAGTTCATTCAGCCTGCGGCGACTTACCAACGACGCGCGATTCGCAAGGCACTCACCACCGGCGCCCTTGACATACTCGCTAAGAAATATCCTGACCTCGTGTCGCAACCGGACTCGAGGAACGACTACTGGAGGCTGAGTCGCCGCGGATCAGTTTTACAGGAACTCGTCGCAATGACACCGCTCGAAGCCGCCAGGAGAAGTCGTCGACGGCATGTTTCGAATTGACTGGACTGGATCCTAGCGCGACACAACGCCACCAGTGCCCGGCGCTTCGGCTCAGGCGTCTGACCGAGGTCGAGCACACCCCGCTCCTACCGCCGCTTGGTACGAGCAGAACAACTGCGCGACCGGCTCGTGACGACTAAAGCGTGCCGTCAAAGCGGCTATGCCGTGGCGGGAACTCGGGTCGTCGACATTGACTACTCTTCAGTACATCACAACTTCGTCTTTAAACGGACTGTCGGACATCAATTAGACATCCCGAGAGAGTAAGTATCTAGCCTTCTAGTAGTGCTTTGTTAGGTGTGTCGTTGTGGCTGGTCGGGGCGTTGATGTGATCTCCTGTGCGGGTGCTTCCAGAGGAGATGGACGAGGTTCGTCCGGTGATCGAGGAGTTCGCCGGGCGGATGTTCGGCGGGTTCGCGCGGCGTGATCAGCGGGCGAAGGGGCAGTTGTATCTGCGCGGGCTGATGCTGGACGGCAAACGCAAGTCGATGCAACCGATGGCCGAACGGCTTGGCGTCGATCACCAGCAGCTGCAGCAGTTCGTCACCACCTCGACCTGGGACCACGTCGAAGTCCGGCGACGTCTGACCGGATGGGCCGGTGAGTTCGTCGACCCCGACGTGCTGGTCATCGATGACACCGGGTTTCCCAAGGACGGCAAGGATTCCCCCGGTGTGGCGCGGATGTACTGCGGCGCATTGGGCAAGACCGGGAACTGCCAGATCGGGGTCAGCGTGCACGCGGTCACCGACTGGGCCTCCGCCGCGATCGACTGGCGACTGTTCCTGCCCGAGTCCTGGGACGACACCAAGGCCGCCGACAGCGAGACCGCAGCCGAGATCCGGCGGCGACGGGCCCGCAGCGCGATCCCGGACCAGCTGCGGCACCGGGAGAAATGGCGGCTGGCGCTGGACATGCTCGACGAAGTCGTCACCGAATGGGACTTACTGGGCCGGCCGGTGGTGGCCGACGCGGGCTACGGCGACGCCACCGAGTTCCGGCTCGGCCTGACCGAACGTGGCCTGACCTACGTGCTGGCCCTCAGCCCGACCGCGACCGCCCATCCCGCCGAGGTGGTGCCGGTCACGCCGGCATGGAAGGGCGCCGGCCGCCCGCCGCAGCCGCGCTACCCCGACCCGCCGCAGGATTTGGAGTCCCTCGTGGTGGCCGCCGGGCGATCGGCGGGCCGGTACGTGGTCTGGCGACACGGGTCACGCAAATCCCCGGCAACCCGACCGCGAGCATGCGATCACGGTTCCTCGCGCTGCGGGTCCGCCCGGCCAGCCGCAACATCCCCCGCGGCATCGACGGCAGCTTGCCCGAATGCTGGCTGCTGGCCGAGTGGCCGCCCGGCGAACCCGGGCCCACCGGCTACTGGCTCTCCACCCTTCCCGCCGACACGAAGCTGCGGGACCTGGTTCGACTGGCCAAGATCCGCTGGCGCATCGAACACGACTACCGCGAACTCAAAGACGGCCTCGGCCTGGACCACTTCGAAGGCCGCTCCTGGCTCGGCTGGCACCGCCACGTCACCCTCGCCGCCGTCGCCCAAGCCATCTGCACCCAGCTCCGCCGCACCCCAAAAGTCCCTGCGCAGGCCTGACCCTCTACGCAGTCCTGCGCGAACTCCAAGCCCTGCTCGCCGCCTGGACAGGCGTCTGCCACACCTGCCGACAACCCGTCCAGACTCGAACCCAACGACCGAAGCCCCAGCTCAACAGCACCTAACAAAGCACTACTAGTAGAGTGTCGCTGCTTAGTTCTGGTCTGCTTGGCTGGGATGCTGTTGCCTGGCAGGTTGTTCCCCTGCCGGACAAGGATGGTTCTCGTGCCCTCGCAGAAAAAGCGGCCGGTCAGGTTGACTGCGCGGGATCGTGACGAGTTGGTCCGGGTGACCACGACGGGTGTTCATCCGGCGTCGATGATCATGCGGGCGCGGGTGCTGCTCGCGCTGGACACCTCGGCTGGTGAGGTGGATGCGAAAGAGGGTGATCGCGGCCCGGGTCGGGGTCTCGGGTGAGACGTTGCGGCTGGTCGCCAAGCGCTTCGCCGAGACCGGCGGTGACATCTGGGCCACGATCGAGCGCAAGCATCCGCCGGTGCCATCGCCGGTGACCGGTGAGGTCGAGGCACGGCTGATTGCCCTGGTGTGCTCGCAGCCGCCGGCGGGGCACGCCTGGTGGTCGTTGCGGCTGCTGGAGAAGCACGTCGCGCTCATCGGGGACATCCCCGACCTGGACCACTCCACCATTGGCCGGGTCCTAAAAAACGGAACTGCGTCCTCATCTGAAGAAATGCTGGACCATCCCGCCGAAGGCGAACGCAGAGTTCGCAGCCCGCATGGAGGACGTGCTCGCGGTCTACGCCCGGCCCTACGATCCCGCCAGACCGGTGGTGTGCATGGACGAGAAGCTCTTTCAGCTACTCGGCCATGTCCGCGATCCACTGCCTGCCAAGCCCGGCAAGGATATCCGCGAGGACAGCGAATACATCCGGTGCGGCACCTGTTCGATCTTCATGTGGGTCGAGCCCCTGCGCGGCTGGCGCCGCGTGCACGCCCTCGCTCAGCGGACCAGGATCGACTGGGCCGGGCAGGTCAAAGAACTACTGACCGTGGACTATCCCGACGCCGAGACCGTGGTATGAGGTTCACCCCGAATGGTGGACAGGGGCTTACGAGGGATTCAGGCAGCCGCTTGGAGTGACTGCTCGAAGTTGTCGGGACTGAGCATCCCGAT
>NZ_JBFBBZ010000077.1:0-33872 GCF_040682935.1 Amycolatopsis sp. NPDC051061 | reverse complement strand
AGCAGACGGCCCGCGAGGGCTGAGGACTCCAGCGCCCCAAGGTGGCCTTGGTTGCGTTGAACGCACCGAAGGGCCCCTTGGGTGCGTTCAACGCACCGAAGGCCACCTTGGGGCGCTCGTCACCGGGCCGGGCGCTTGGCCGGCTCGCAGCACCCCACCGCGCAGGGCGCACCGTTCACCGTGCAGCCCGCCGCCGGGAACGGGGACAGCTTGCGCGGCTCCAGCCCGTGGGTGTGCTCGCGCACCAGCTCCACCACCAGTTCCGCGAAGCGGGGGTCCGAGCCCGCCGCAGCCGCGCGGGCGAACGCCATTCCGTGCTCCGCCGCTCGCTCGGCCGCCTCGTTGTCCAGATCCCAGATCACCTCGAGGTGATCCGAGACGAACCCGATCGGCGACACGACCACGCCGGTGACCCCGGACTCGTGCAGCGCGTCGATGTGGTCGACGATGTCCGGCTCCAGCCACCGGACCTGCGGCGGCCCCGAGCGCGACTGCCAGACGACGTCGTACTCCGCGATGCCCGCCTCGGCCGCCACCAGCCGCGCCGCCTCCGCGATCTGGCGCGAGTACCGCCGGCCGCCCTCCGACGGCGGTCCGGAAGCGACGTCCGCGCTCGAAGGTACCGAGTGGGCCGTGAAGACCGTGCGGATCCCGGGCGCGTCACCCAGCGACGCGTGCGCCGCGCGCACGCCGTCCGCCACCGCCGAGACGAACAGCGGGTGGTCGAAGAACTGGCGCAGCTTCACCAGTTCGGGAGCGTCCGGGCCGACCGCTGCCCGGGCTCGCTCGATGTCCTCGTCGTACTGGCGGCACGCCGAGTAGCCGCCGTACGCGCTCGTCGGAAACACGAGGACCCGCTTCGCACCCTCCGAGGTCAGCGACGCCAGGGTGTCCTCGACCATCGGGTGCCAGTTGCGGTTGCCGAAGTGCACCGGCAGGTCGATCCCGGCGGCCGAGAGCCGCTTCTCCACCGCGGCCATCGCGTCGCGGTTCAGCGCGTTGATCGGCGAGACGCCGCCGAAGTGCTGGTAGTGCTCAGCCACTTCGAGGAGCCGTTCCCGCGGCACGCCCCGGCCCTTGGTGACGTTCTCGAGGAACGGCATGACGTCGTCGGGCCCTTCCGGACCGCCGAACGAAAGCCACAGCAACGCGTCGTATCCCACCCCGTCATCTTGCCGATGTGGCGGCCCGCACGCTGACGCGGGCCCGTTATGAATCGACCAGTACAAAACCTGGTAGGCTCGTGCCCATGGCCAGGCCCCGGGAGTTCGACGAGACCGCCGCCGTCGAAAGCGCGATGCACGCGTTCTGGGCCCGCGGCTACGAGGCGACGTCGACGCAGGACCTGTGCGAGGCCACCGGGCTCGGGCGCAGCAGCGTCTACAACACCTTCACCAGCAAGAAAGCGCTGTTCCAGCGCACCTTGACGCACTACAGCGCCCAGGGTCTCGCCGGCCGGAAAGCCGTCCTCGAGGGGCCGGGCACCGCCGCCGACCGCCTCGCGGCCATGTTCGACGGCCTCATCGACGACGAGCTGGAGCACGACCGGCGCGGCTGCCTCGTCGTCAACACCCTCGCCGAACTCGGCATCCCCGACGACGAAGTCGGCGAAGCCCTCCGCCGCGACACCGAGCAGCAGCTGGCCCTGCTCGGCGAATGCGTGCGCGAAGGCGTCCTCGACCGCAGTCTCCGGGACGGCCGCACCCCGGCCGACGTCGCCGAGTTCCTGCTCAGCACCATTTCCGGGCTCCGGGTGATGTCCCGCCGCGGCGCGAGCCCCGACGCCATGCACGCCGTCGCGGACCTCGCCCTCTCGGCCGTCACCGCCTAGCGGCCGGCACGAACGAGACAAACGCCACCCCAATTTTGTACTGACCGATACACAACCAAGGAGGACCCGTGCCCCTGGCCGTCTTCGTCCTCGGGCTCAGCGTGTTCGCGCTGGGCACGTCCGAGTTCATGATCACCGGCCTGCTCCCCGGGATGGCCACCGACCTCGGCGTCACCATCCCCGACGCCGGCCTGCTGATCTCCGCCTTCGCGATCGGCATGGTCGTCGGCGCGCCACTGCTGGCGATCGCCACCCTGCGGCTCCCCCGCCGCCGGACGCTGCTCGCCCTGCTCGCGGTCTTCTTCGGGGCGCACGTCGTGGGTGCGCTGTCCACCGGCTACGCGCTGCTGTTCGCGACCCGCGTGGTGGCCGCGCTCGCCTGCGCGGGCTTCTGGGCCGTCGCCGTGGCGACGACGATCGCGCTGGTGCCCGTCGAGCGCCGCGGCCGGGCGATGGCGGTGCTGGTCGGCGGGCTGACCGTGGCCAACATCGCGGGCGTCCCCGCGGGCACGTTCATCGGCCAGCACGCGGGCTGGCGGACGGCGTTCTGGGCGGTCGCGGCCGTGACGCTGCTGGCGGCGGCCGGAGTGGCCGCGCTGGTGCCGGAGACCACCGGCGCCGGGATGAGCGTCCGCACCGAGCTGCGGCTCTACCGGCGCGGCCGGGTTTGGCTCGCCCTCGGCGTGATCGCCCTGTGCCAGGCCATGATCTTCGCCGCGTTCAGCTATCTCGCGCCGCTGCTGACCGAGACCGACGGCCTGGCACCGGAGTGGGTCCCGGGCGTCCTCGCCCTGTTCGGCGTCGGCGCGCTCGCCGGGATAACGGCCGGCGGGCGGTTGGCCGACCGGCACCCGTTCGCCACGCTCTACGGCTGCGTCGCGCTCGCGCTGGCCGCTCTGCTCGTCCTGGCCCTCACGACGGACCCGGTGGTCGCCGTGGCCGCCGTGCTCGTCTTCGGGGCCGCCGGGTTCGGCGCCAACCCGGCGCTGAACGTCCGCACGTACGCCGTGGCCGGGAACGCGCCGACGCTCGTCGGCGCCAGCACGACGGCGGCGTTCAACGTCGGCAACACGATCGGGCCGTGGCTCGGCGGCGTCGCGATCGGTGCCGGCCTGGGCTTCCCGAGCGTCGCGTGGACGGGCATCGCGCTCGGCGCGGCGACCCTGGTCGCGCTCACGGTCGCGGTCGTCGTCCAGCGGAGCGACGACCGCGAACCGGTGCTCGCGTGAGATCAGATGCCGAGGGCGTGGACCCCGCCGTCGACCATGATCATCGAGCCGGTGGTGGCCGGCAGCCAGTCCGACAGCAGCGCGCAGACGCTCTTGGCCGTCGGGTCCGGGTCCGAGCTGTCCCAGCCGAGCGGCGCGCGGTCACCCCAGCCGTCCTCGAGGTCCGAGAAGCCCGGGATCGACTTCGCCGCCATCGTCTTCATCGGGCCGGCGCTGACCAGGTTGACGCGGATGCCCTGCGGGCCCAGCTCCTTCGCCAGGTACCGGTTGACCGACTCCAGCGCGGCCTTCGCGACACCCATCCAGTTGTAGACCGGCCACGCGACGCGGGCGTCGAAGTCCATCCCGACGATCGACCCACCACGGCCCATCAGCGGCAGGGACGCCTTCGCCAGCGACATGAACGAGTACGCCGAGACCTCGACCGCGGTCTTGACGTCTTCGGCCGGCGCGTCGAGGAACGGCGCGCCGAGGCAGGTCTGCGGGGCGAACCCGATCGAATGCAGCACGCCGTCGAGGCCGTCGACGTGCTCGCGGATCCGGTCGGCGAGAGTGTCGAGGTGCTCCTGGTTCGTCACGTCCAGTTCGATCACCGGCGCGGGCTCGGGCAGCCGCTTCGCGATGGTCTTGACCAGCGACATGCGGCCGAAGCCGGTCAGCACCACCTTCGCGCCCTCCTGCTGCGCGATCTTGGCCGCGTGGAAGGCGAGCGACGCGTCGGTGATGATGCCGGTGATCAGCAGGCGCTTGCCTTCGAGCAGTCCGGGCACGGGTCCTCCAGGTCTTGGTTCGGGATAAGGGAAGTCAGTGGCCGAGGCCGAGGCCGCCGTCGACCGGCAGCACCGCGCCGTTGACGTACCCGGCTTCGTCGGAGGCCAGGTAGCGCACCGCGGCGGCGATCTCCGACGGCTCGGCGTACCGGCCGGAGGGCACCTGCGCGAGGACCTGCTTCTTGCGGTCCTCGGACAGCTGGTCGGTCATGTCGGTGTGCACGAAGCCGGGGGCGACGACGTTCGAGGTGATGTTGCGGGAGCCGAGCTCACGCGCCAGCGAGCGCGCGAAGCCGACGAGACCGGCCTTCGACGCCGCGTAGTTGGCCTGGCCGGCCGAGCCGGAGAGCCCGACGACGGAGGAAATGAAGACGAACCGGCCCCACTTGCCGCGCAGCATGCCGCGCGAAGCCCGCTTCGCGACCCGGTACGCGCCGGTCAGGTTCGCGTTGATGACGCGCTCGAACTGCTCGTCGCTCATCCGCATCAGCAGCGTGTCGTCGGTCAGCCCGGCGTTGGACACCAGCACCTCGACCGCGCCCTGGTGCTCCTCGACGAGCTTGAACGCCGCGTCGACCTGTTCGGTGTCGGTGACGTCCGCCTGCACCCCGAAGAGCCCCTCGGGCGCACCCGAACCACGGTGCGTGACGGCGACCTGGTGTCCCTGCTCCGCGAGATCCCGGGCGATCGCCAGACCGATGCCCCGGTTGCCCCCGGTGACCAGAACCGACCGTCCCACAGTGTTCTCCCTCTTCGTCGACCGTGCGCTGATGTCGGGCACGAGGTTATCGGCAGTGCCGCGGCGTCGCGCACCCGCGCCCGGAGGTGCCTGCGACCGTCCTAAGCGGGTGTTAGGAACTGTCCTCCGACCTTGCTGGTTACCCGCTGGTTGGTCACCGTGAGTCGCAACACAGGAGGTCGACGATGACAACCCGGATCAGCTCCGCGACCACAGGGGCCGTGAGCGAAAAGCGCGTGATCGGCAACGTGCTGCGCGGCTCCATCGGCAATCTGGTCGAGTGGTACGACTGGTACGCCTACGCGGCGTTCACCACGTACTTCGCCAAGTCCTTCTTCCCGACGACCGACACGACGGCCGCCTTCCTCGGCACCGCCGCGGTGTTCGCGGTCGGGTTCCTCATGCGCCCGCTCGGGGGCTGGATGCTGGGCCGGTTCGCCGACCGCTTCGGCCGCCGAAGCGCGCTGGTGCTTTCGGTCACGCTCATGGCGGGCGGCTCCCTGCTCATCGCCGTCACGCCGAGCTACCACACGATCGGCCTCGCGGCGCCGATCCTGCTGCTGGTCGCCCGGCTGATCCAGGGCCTGTCCGTCGGCGGCGAGTACTCCACCTCCGCGACGTACCTGTCCGAAGTGGCCACTCCCGGCAAGCGCGGGTTCTACTCCAGCTTCCAGTACGTCACCCTCTACGGCGGTCAGCTGCTGGCACTGGGCCTCCAGCTGATCCTGCAGGGCCTGCTCACCGAGCAGCAGCTGACGTCCTGGGGCTGGCGGATCGCGTTCGGCGTCGGCACGGTGGCCGCGCTCAGCGTCATGTGGCTGCGCCGCGGCATGGACGAGTCGGAGAGCTTCACCAAGGAAAAGGCCGGCGAGACGGCGGGCGAACGCGGCACGCTGCGCGCACTGGCCAAGTACCCCAAGGAGATCGCGCTCGTGGTCGGCCTGACCCTCGGCGGCACGGTGGCCTTCTACACCTTCGCCACCTACAGCCAGAAGTTCCTCGAGAACACCGCCCACATCCCGCGGCGCACGGTCACGATCATCCTGTTCTCGGCGATCCTGCTCGCGGCGATCCTGCAGCCGCTCGCGGGGAAGCTGTCCGACCGGATCGGCCGCCGCCCGCTGCTGCTGTTCTTCGGCATCGCGGGCACGCTGCTCACCGTGCCGATCATGACGGTGATGGGCTCGACCCGGAACCCGGTCGGCGCGTTCTTCCTCGTCCTGGCCGGGCTCGTCGTCGTGGCGGGCTACACGTCGATCAACGCGATCGTGAAGGCCGAGCTGTTCCCGACGAAGATCCGCGCCATCGGCGTCGGCCTGCCCTACGCGCTGACCGTCGCGATCTTCGGCGGCACCGCGGAGCTGATCGCGCAGGCGCTGAAGAGCGCCGGACACGAGTCGGTGTTCTTCTTCTACGTCGCGGGCTGCGTCCTGGTCTCCCTGATCGTCTACGGCACAATGCGGGAAACCTCGAAGAGCTCCGAACTCGAGGACCGCAGGGAAGACAAGCACTGACAAGGGGATGGCCGTGCGGGTGCTCCTCGTCGAAGACGACGCGGGTGTCGCGGGCGCGCTCGCGGAGTCGTTGCACGCGCGCGGTCATCCCGTCACCAGCGTCGGGCGCGGGGCCGACGCCCTGCACCGCCACCGCGACGCGGACCTCGTCCTCCTGGACCTGGGTCTGCCGGACCTCGACGGGCTCGACGTCCTGCGGAAGATCCGCGCCGTCTCGCCGGTGCCGGTGATCGTGCTGACCGCCCGCGGCGACGAGCGCTCGATCGTGCGCGGCCTGCGCCTCGGCGCCGACGACTACCTGACCAAGCCGGTCCGGCTGGCCGAGCTGCTCGCGCGCATGGACGCCGTCGTCCGCCGCGCGGTGGCCCGCGACGCCCCGGCCGACAGTGCCAGTGACGTCGTGCGCGTCGAGGACGTCGAGATCGACCTCGGCGGCCGCCGGGTCCTCGTCGCCGGCCACGACATCGGGCTGACGACCAAGGAGTTCGAGGTGCTGGCCGTGCTCGCCGCCCGTCCCGGCACCGCGGTGAGCCGCCAGCAGCTGATGGACGAGGTGTGGGGCGACGCCTACCTCGCGGTGTCGCGCTCGCTCGACGTCCACCTGACCGCGCTGCGGGCGAAGCTGGACCGACCCGGGCTCCTCACCACCATCCGCGGCTTCGGCTACCGGCTCGGCCGGGACTGACCCCGTGCGCACCCGGCTGCTGGTGGTCCTGGTCGCCCTCGCGCTCGCGGTGGTCGCCGCGTTCGCGGTCCCGCTGCTCGCGTCCACCGCCGAGCAGCGCACCCAGCAGCTGGTCATCTCCCGCACCGCCGACGTCGACCGGTTCGTCGTGCTAGCCCAGCAGGCCGTCGACACGCGCGACCCGGCCGCGCTCGCCGCCGACGCGGCCCGCTACGCCGAGCTGTACGGCGAAGGCGTCGTCATCGTCGACGCCCGGCGTGGGCCGCTGGTGCAGGCGGGCGGCCTGACCGTCGCCGACCCGGCGGTGCACGCCCTGGTCGAGGCGACGATGCGCAACGAACCGGCACCTCAGGTCGGCCGGCTCGGCCCGTGGTCGGCCGAACCGGCGTACTTCGCGCGACCGGTCGGCACCGGCACCCGGGTGTCCGGCGTGGTCGTGCTGCGGGCGTCGGTGACGGCGGCGGCCGCGGACGTCGCCACCCGCTGGGGCACCATCGGCGCCGGAGCGCTGCTGGTCGCGGTGGTGTTCGTGCTGCTCGCCGTGGTGCTGGCCCGCTGGATGGTGCGGCCACTGCACGAGCTGGAGACCGGCGTCCTGGCCGTCGCCGCCGGGCACCGCGCGCACGTCCCCGAGCGCACCGGGCCGCGGGAGCTGCGGGTGCTGGCCGGCGAGGTCAACCGGATGTCCGAAGCCGTCCTCGAAGCGGCCGACCAGCAGCACCGGCTGGTCGCCGACGCCTCCCACCAGCTGCGCAACCCGATGGCGGCGCTGCGGCTGCGCGTCGACTCGCTCGCCGGCCGGGTCGAGGGTGACGAGGCCACGTACCGGGCGACCGTGGCCGAGGTGGAACGCCTCGAGAAGCTGCTCGACGGATTGCTGGCCCTCGCACTGGCCGAGAGCACGGCGACCCGCGTCGCGGCCGGCGGGGCGGACGAGTCGTGCGACCTCGCTTCCGTGCTCGCCGAACGCGTCGACGCCTGGCGTCCCTCCGCCGACGACGCCGGTGCGACGCTCGTGCCGCCGCCCGGGCACGACGAGCCGGTCACCGTCCGCTGCCCGGAAGGCGAACTGGCGCAGATCCTCGATGTGGTGCTGGACAACGCCGTCCACTACGCCGGCCGCGGCGCGAAGATCACCACCGACTGGGAAAGCGGCGTCTCGACGGCCACTCTCGTCGTCCGCGACGACGGCCCCGGTCTGTCCACTGAGGACCGTGCGCGGGCCACCGAGCGGTTCTGGCGCGCCGGCGGCGAAGGCGCCCCGCGGGGGACCGGACTCGGGCTGGCCATCGCGCACCAGCAAGTGCGTACCCGCGGCGGAACCCTCGAACTGCGCCAGGCGTTCCCGCGCGGGCTCGACGTCCGCGTCACGCTGCCCCTCTCGGAGGCGCCATGACCCTCACGCGGCGAAGCGTCCTGCTCGGCGGCCTCGGGCTGGCCCTGGCCGGCTGCTCGACGTCCGGCTACGACGGTCCCGAACGGACGGTCACGATCGCGGCCGGCGAGCGCGGCGGCTTCTACCTGGCCTTCGCCGAGCTCCTCTCCGCCGAGCTGAGCCGGGCCGAGCCGCGGCTGCGCGCCACCGCCGTGCCGACCGAGGCGAGCGTCGCCAACGTCGGCCTCGTGCGGCACGGGCAAGCCGACCTCGGGCTCGTGCTCGCCGACGTCGCCCAGACGGCGCTCGCCGGGAACGCGCCGTTCGCGGAAAAGGTGCCGCTGCTCGCGCTCGGCCGCGTCTACGAGAACTACCTGCAGCTCGTGGTGCGGGCGGACGGCCCGGTCCGCCGGCTCGCCGACCTGGCGGGCCGCCCGGTGTCGCTCGGCGCGGGCGGGTCCGGCGCGGCCCAGCTCGGCGAGCGGCTGTTCGCGAAGGCCGGAGTCGCCGTCGACGCCCGGCACCTGCTCTTCGACGACGCCGTCCGGGCGCTGGCCGGCCGGCGGATCGACGCCATGCTGTGGTCCGGGGGCGTGCCGACGCCGAAGCTCGCGGACCTCACCCGCACGACACCGATCGCGCTGCTGCCGCTGGATGCGGTGGTGCCCGTGTTGCGCGCCGCGTACGGGCCGGTGTACGACCAGGTCCAAGTGCCTGACGGCGCCTACCGCGGCGTCGGGGCCCTGGGCACGATCGGCGTGGCGAACCTGCTCGTCTGCTCCCCCGCGCTACCCGACGACGTCGCCGCCGCGGTCGTCCGGGTGCTCGTGGAACGGGCGACCGACCTCGTGCCCGCCGAGGCGGTCGGCACGCAGTTCCTCGACGTGCGGACGCTGATCGGCACGCAGCCGGTGCCGCTGCAGCCGGGCGCGGCGGCCGCGTACCGGGCGCTGCACGGCTGAGCGCTAGATTGGGCCGGTGACCGAACCCCGCCGCCCGATCGCCGAGCTGCCGCTGCGCGTGCGCTACCACGAGTGCGACGGCCAGGGCATCGTCTTCAACGCCCACTACCTGGCCTATGTGGACATGTGCGCCTTCGAGGCGGAGAAGGTCCTGTTCGGTTCGCACGACGAGTTCCTGGCCCACCGCACCGACGTCGTGGTGGCGGAGGCCAACCTGAAGTTCCGTTCGCCGGCCCGGTACGACGAAGAGCTGGTCGTGTCGCAGTACCTGAACCACCTCGGGACGACGTCCCTGATCTTCGACTTCGAGATCCACCGCGGCGAGGCCCTCGTGGCGGCGGCGACCCTCCGGTACGTGTTCATCGACCCGGCCACCCTGCGTCCGGCGGCGCCGCCGGACCAGGTCCGCAAGGTGTACGCGGCCCTGCTCGAGGACTGAGCCGTGTTCCGCGTTCTCTTCCACCAGCCCGAAATCCCGCCGAACACGGGCAACGCCATCCGCCTCGCGGCGAACACGGGGTGCGAGCTGCACCTGGTCGAGCCGCTGGGGTTCACCCTGGAAGACAAGCAGCTGCGCCGGGCCGGGCTCGACTACCACGATCTCGCGCGGGTCCACGTGCACGCGTCGCTGTCCGCGGCGTGGGAAGTGTTGCTGCCGGCGAAGGTCTACGCGTTCAGCGCGTCCGCGACACGGCTGTACACGGAAGTTTCGTACGCGCCCGGGGACGTGCTGATGTTCGGGCAGGAGTCGGTGGGCCTGCCCGCTTCGGTGCAGGAGGCACCGGAAGTGACCGACCGCGTGCGGCTGCCGATGGTGCCGACGAGCCGGTCGCTCAACCTGGCCAACACCGCGGCGATCACGGTCTACGAGGCCTGGCGGCAGAACGGGTTCGCGACGCCGTGATCACCCTCCGGTAGGTTCGCCGGATGCGACAGCAGTTCCTGGGGGCGCTCATCGGCGCCGCGTTCGGCACCGTGTTCGTCCTCGTCAACTCCGGGACCCCGCTCCCCACGGCGATCGGCTGGGTGCTGCGCGCCCTCGCCGTGGTCGCGCTCGCGGCCGTCGTGGTGCTCGGTGTCCGCGCCGGCGGGCGGCCGACGCTCGAGGGACGGCCGCCGTTCGGGCCGAGCTACCGGGTGATCGTCCTCGGCGAAGTGGTGCTGCTCGTCGCCGGGTTCTTCGTGCTCAGCCTGCTGGACGCGCCGGTGCAGGCGAACGTCGCGTGGATCGCCACGATCGTCGGGCTCCACTTCGTCGCGCTGGCCTCGGCGTGGAAGACGCGGTCGATCCTGGTGGTCGGCGTGGTCCTCACCGTGCTGGGGGTCGTCGGCCTGGCCCTGCTCGGCAGCGCCGCGGAGTGGGTCCCGTTCGTGAGCGGCGTGCTCTCCGGCGTGGCCCTGCTCGGCGGAAGCCTTTACGGCGTCCGCCGAGCCTGAGTCACGGGAGCCGCTGGCCGAAGAACAGGCTGGCCGCCGCGCCCATCATGAGGATCAGCGTCCCCACGACCACCCACGGCTTGCTCGCGTCGGCGTCCTTCAGCTCGTAGCCGATCTGCTCGCCGAGGTCCGCGTAGACCTTCTTCAGCTCCTCGGCGCTGGCCGCCTTGTAGAAGTCGCCGCCCGACAGGCGGGCGATCTCGCGCAGGGACTCGTCGTCCACGCTGACCGGCTGGGCCTTTCCGTCGATGTCGACCGAGCCGTGGGTCGTGCCGAACGAGATCGACGAGATCGGCACCCCGGCCTGTTTCGCCGCCTGCGCGGCCGTGTAGCCGCCGCGTGCCGCGTACAGGTCTTCGGGCACCGTTTGCTTGCCGTCGGACATCAGCACGACGCGGGCCGGCGGCGGTCCGTCGGCCCCGCCCACGACGCTGGAGAAGCTCTCCACCGACTGCAGCGCCGCGAAGATGCCTTCCCCGGTCGCCGTCGACTGGGCCAGCTTCAGGTTCTCGATCGCCTTGATCACGCCGTTGCGGTCGGTGGTCGGGTTGACCAGCACGGTCGCCGTGCCCGCGAACGAGATCAGGCCCAGGTTGATCCCCGGGGTCATGTTCTGCGCGAACTGCGTCGCCGCGTCCTGCGCCGCCTTCAGCCGCGTCGGCGCGACGTCCGTGGCCTCCATCGACAGCGAAACGTCGATCACCAGGATCACGGTCGCCCGGTTGCGCGGCACCTTCTGCTCGGCGGTCGGCCCGGCCAGCCCGACGGTGAGCAGCAGCAGCGAAAGCACGATCAGCACCGCCGACAGGTGCCGGACCCAGCCCTGGCTCTTGGGCGCGACCTTCTCCAGCAACGCCAGGTTCGCGAACCGCATCGTCCGCTTGCGCCGCGCGCGCTGCGCCAGGACGTACCCGACGGCGACCGCCGCGACGGCGATCAGCAGCAGGAACCACCACGGCGCGGTGAAGCCCGTCAAACTCACGCGACACCCCCGGACCAGCGGCGCTTGCGGGCCACGACGAACCGCACCATGTCGGCGATCCAGTCGGCGTCGGTGCGCAGCGTCAGGTGCGCCGCACCCGCACGCCGCAGGCCGGCCGCCACCGTCTGGCGGTGGGCGTGGGCCGCGGCCCCGAACTCCTTGCGCAGCAAGGCCGACGCATGCACTTCGCGCTGTTTCCCTGTCTCCGGGTCGGCCAGCACGACGGTGCCCACCTCGGGCAGGTCGACGTCGCGCGGGTCGAGGACTTCGATCGCGATCAGTTCGTGGCGCCCGCCCAGCGCCCGCAGCGGCCGTTCCCAGGACGTGTCGCCCAGGAAGTCGGAGATCACCACGGCCAGGCCACGGCGGCGCGGCGGCCGGCGCAGCGCCTCCAGCGCGTCGGCGAAGTCGCCGCGCGTGCCCTCGGCGGCCCGGGGTGTCTCGGCCAGCTTCCGCACCAGCCCGCGGGCGTGCGCGAGGCCGCCGCGGGCGGGGATGCGGGTCATGTCGGCGCCGGTGGAGATCAGCGCGCCGAGCCGGTTGCCGCCGCCCCCGGTCAGGTGGGCGACCGCCGCGACCGCGCAGACCACCAGGTCGCGTTTCTCGCACAGCGCCGTCCCGAAGTCGAGGCTCGCCGAGAGGTCGGCGACGACCCACGTCTCCAGCTCGCGGTCGGCCACGGTCTCGCGGATGTGCGGGGTCGTGGTGCGGGCGGTGACCGCCCAGTCCATCCGGCGGACGTCGTCGCCGGGCTGGTACGGGCGGGCCTCGCCGGGCTCGGACCCCGGCCCCGGCACCAGGCCGAGGTGGTTGCCCTGCAGCAGTCCGTCGAGCCGGCGGCGGACGTCGAGCTCCAACGTCCGGAGCCCGGCCTCCAGCCGATCGCCGCGCAGTACCGGCGGCGCCCACGAAGGGCGGGTGCCCTGCTCGTTCTTCGCCATCGCCGGTTACCTGACCGGCGCGCCCGCCGGGACCGGGCCGCCCTGGCCGGCCCCGCCCTGCGGCCGGGCCGAGACCTGCGGCAACGGCACGGTCTGCAGCACGCGGGTGATGATGTGCTCGATGGGCACGCCGTCGGCGAGCGCGTCGTAGGACAGCACGAGCCGGTGGCGCAGGACGTCCGGCACGACGTCGACGACGTCCTGCGGCAGCACGTAGTCGCGGCCGCGGACCAGGGCCAGCGCCCGGGCGGCGGCGATGATGCCGAGGCTCGCGCGCGGCGAGGCACCGTAGGACACCCAGCCGGCGACGTCGGCGAGGCCGTGCTCGTTCGGCGTCCGGGTGGTCAGCACGAGCCGCACGACGTAGTCGACGAGGGCGTGGTGCACGAACACCTGCGCCGCGACGCCCTGCAGCCGGACCAGCTCGCCCGGGCTGAGCACCTCGTGCGGGGTGGGCGGGGTGACGCCCATCCGGTAGATGATCTCGCGCTCCTCCTCGGCGGTGGGGTACTCGACGAGGATCTTGAACAGGAACCGGTCGCGCTGCGCCTCGGGCAGCGGGTAAACGCCCTCGTTCTCGATCGGGTTCTGCGTGGCCAGGACGAGGAACGGGTCGGGCATCGCGAACGTCTGCCCGCCGATCGACACGTGCCGCTCGGCCATCACCTCGAGCATCGCCGACTGCACCTTCGCCGGCGCGCGGTTGATCTCGTCGGCGAGCACGAAGTTCGCCACGACCGGACCGAGCTCGACGTCGAACCGCTCGGCACCCTGGCGGTAGATCCGGGTGCCGAGGATGTCCGCGGGCACCAGGTCGGGGGTGAACTGGACGCGGGAGAACGAGCCGCCGACGACCCGGGCGAACGTCTCCACCGCGAGGGTCTTCGCGACGCCGGGCACGCCTTCGAGCAGCAGGTGGCCCTTGGCCAGGAGGCCGACCAGCATCCGCTCGACCAGGCGGTCCTGGCCGACGATGATCCGCTTGACCTCGAACACGGTCCGCTCCAGCAACTGGGCGTCCCGGGCCGGCGTACCGGCCTGCTGGCCGTTCCCGCCCTCGGCGTAGCCGGGCTCGGTCACTCTGCCTCCTCGAAAGTTCGTGCGCCGCCCCCGCGACGGTGATCACGCGGTGCGACCGTACTGCGTCCCCCGGCCGTTCGTCTCATCCGGCACGCGGACGCACGCGTTGGCCCCTGAGTAGCCAACACCTCCCCCGGTGTGACATCTGTGAAGCAGCCGCTCAGCGGTGGCGCTCGAGGTCCTCGGGGGTGTCGATGTCGTCCGCTTCGCCCAGTTCGGCCGGCACGTCGGTGATGCGCAGGCCGGCCAGGGTGCGCCGCAGCGCCGCGTTTTCCACCTGCTCCGGCAGCGCCGCCTTCAGCGCGGCGACCCGCCAGGCGCCGAGCAGCCACTGCCGGGCCCCGGTGGCATCGACGAGGACGGCGCCGTCGCCGTCGCCGATCGCCGCGACCAGGCGGTCCACAGTGGACCGGCGGACGCCCGGGAGGTCGGCGGCCAGCACCGCGACCGCGCCGACGTCGTCCGGGACGAACGCGAGCCCCGCGGCCAGCGCCGCCACGGGCCCGGTGCCCGGCACCGGTTCCCGCGTCCACACGACGTCGAAGCCGGGCCGTCGCGGGCCGACGGCGATCACCCGCTCCGCGCCTTCCAGGGCGTGGATCGCGCGGGCGAGCAAGGGTTGCCCGCCCACCGACAGGGCCGGCTTGTCCACACCGGACAGTCTGCGGGCCGAACCCCCGGCCACCACGATCCCCGCGTACCGCATCCGGGGAGGCTAGCCGCCCGGCACGAGGGAGGTGAAGCCCGCCCGGCACCGCGGCACGGTCACCTTCCACCGGGGCAAGGCCAGCAACGCGCCCGTGCTCACGACGAGCTTCCGGCGCACGAGGGATCGGCGGAGAACGCCTCTGCCCTCAGCGGCCCAGCACGAGGTAGGCGAAGCCCAGCACGCCCCGGTAGTCGCGGAGGTACTGGCGCTGCCGCTCGTCGAGCCACTCCCGCACCCGCGCGGCCCGCGGGTCGGCCGGGTGCGCCAGCAGCCACTCCTGCCAGCCCGCGCGGGACGTCGACTCGAAGTCGTCCCATTCGAGCTGATCGGCCGTGCTGAGGTGCAGCACCCGCCAGCCGGTCGCGTCGGCGGCGTCGAGCAGCTCGGGCAGCGGCAGCACGTCCGGGCCGAAGGTCTCGCGCGCCGCGGGGTTCGGCGCCGACGCCCAGTAGCCGTCGCCGTAGAGCAGGCGCCCGGACGGCACCACCCGGGCGAGCCGCTCCAAAGCGGACTTCGCCGAGCCGAAGGCGTGTGAGGCGCCGATGCAGATCGCCCGCTCGACCGGGCCGTCCCAGGTCGCGGCGTCGCCCTCGACGAACCCGGCCCGCGCCGCCAGCCCGCGGTCACGGGCGGCCGCGCGCCCCCGATCCAGGACCGTCGCGTCGGTGTCGACGCCGGTACCGCGCAGGTCCGGCGTCCGGCCGACCGCCCGCAGCAGCAGCTCACCCCAGCCGCAGCCGAGGTCGGCCAGGTGCCCCGCCTCCAGGGCCAGCCGGTCGAGCAGCAACTCGGCGTGGGTCTCGGACAGGGGCGCGTTCCAGCGCATCCGTGAGCGCCGCAGCACGTTCAGTTCGTCGTCCACGCGGCCGATCCTGGCGGTCGGCCGCGCCCGCGTCGAGCGATTTCAGCCGATCAGGCGGGTCGCGTACGGCATGATCCCGCCGTAGCGCACCGGCGCGACCCGGACCCGCAGGCCGGACTGCGGCGCCTCGACCATCTGCCCGCCGCCGAGGTAGAGCGCGACGTGGTGGATGCCGCCCGCGCCGCCCCAGAACAGCATGTCGCCGCGGCGCATCTGCGACAGTGGCACGCGCCGCCCCGCCGTGTACTGGTAGCCGCTGTAGTGCGGCAAGCCCCGGACCCCGGCGAACGCGTAGATCATCAAGCCGGAGCAGTCGAAGCCGATCTTGTTGTAGTCGCCGTAGCGGTCGGCGACGCCGCCGTCGCGGATGCCGCGGGTCGGGCCGCTCCCGTTGCCGCCGCCCCAGGCGTAGGGCAGGCCGATCTTCGACAGCGCGCGGGCGATGACCGCCTCGATCGACGAGCCGGCCGGGCCCGCCGCCGGCCTGCTCGCCGGGCGGCCGCCCCCGCCGCCGGACGAGCCGAGCGCGGCCTGACGAGCGCGTTCGTCGTCCTCGCGCTGCTTCTGGGCGAGCCAGTCCTGGTAGCGCTGCCGCTGCCCCTGCAGGCCGCTGACCTTGGACTGGGCGGTGTAGAGCTGCTGCTCGACGTCGGACTTGTTCTTTTCGAGCTGGGTGTTCTGCGACGCCTGGCTGTCCTGGGCGTGGATGGCCGAGGACTGCGCGGAGTCCGCGCTGGTCTTCGCCTGGCGGGCGGCGTCCTGCTTCTGCTGGGCGATCTCGGCGGCCTTGCGGGCCGCGGAGTCCTTGTTCGCCTTCTCGGTCTGCGCCTGCTGGAGCCGGTCGAGGGCGTTGAGCCGGTCGCCGCCGACGGCGTCGAGCAGCTGCGCGCGGGCCAGCATGTCCTTGGGGCTGTCGGCGCTCAGGTACGCCGAGAGCGAGCCGACCGTGCTGCCCTGCTGGAAGCTCGCGGCGGCGAAGGTCTTCAGGTCGTCGCGGGCCTTCTCGATGGCCGCGGCCGCCGCGTCCGCCTCGGTCCGCGCGGCCTTCGCGTCGTTCTCCGCCTGCGCGGCGGCGTCCTGCGCCGACTGCAGGTCGACCAGGGCCTTGTTGGCCTCTTCCTGCTTGAGCTCGACGTCGTCCTGCAGCTGGGACAGCTTCTGCTCGGCCTGGGCCAGCTGGTTGGTCAGCCGGCCGACCTCACCGGCCTTCGCGGTGGCCTCGTTCTTGCTGTTGTTCAGGTCCGAGTCGCTCGGGTTGGGCGGCGGCGGGGGCGCGGCGAGGCCCGTGCCGCCGGCGCCGAACAAGATCACCAGGGCGAGCGTGCTCACGGTCAGTCCACGGCGCGCGCCCGGCACCTTCCAGCCCTTGCGCCGTTCCGGCACGACCGCCACCTCCGCTCACCTGCGCACATCGCGCGTCACTGCAGTCACACCACTATCACAAGCATCACCGGAAACTTACACACCGTAGGCACCGATTCCCCTTATTGAGGGACCCCCAGCGCGGATGGCGCAGCCCACACCGCGTGTCGTCTTGAACCCCAAACAGGACGCGCGTACTGTTTGAACCACCGCGAGGTGTGCCATCCCGAATCCGGTCCTACGGTGGGGGTGCGCAAGACTCGCGTCCGCCCCGCGCGGACTCCGCACGACCCTGAGCACGACACCCGAACTGACCGAACTGACCCGGGACTCGACCGCCGCACCGGCGCGGAAGTCCATGCCACTGGAGTTAGACGTGACCGCACCTGCCAGCAAGGACAGCTTCGGCGCCAAAGACACGCTGAAGGTCGGCGACACCTCGTACGAGGTGTTCCGCCTGAACAAGGTCGAGGGCGCCGAGCGCCTGCCGTACAGCCTCAAGATCCTGCTCGAGAACCTGCTGCGCACCGAGGACGGCGCGAACATCACCGCCGACCACATCCGCGCGCTGAGCTCGTGGGACCCGAAGGCCGACCCGTCGATCGAAATCCAGTTCACGCCGGCCCGCGTGATCATGCAGGACTTCACCGGTGTCCCCTGCGTCGTCGACCTCGCCACCATGCGCGAGGCCGTCACCGACCTCGGCGGCGACCCCGACAAGGTCAACCCGCTCGCCCCGGCCGAGCTGGTCATCGACCACTCGGTGATCATCGACGTCTTCGGCCGCCCCGACGCCTTCGAGCGCAACGTCGAGATCGAGTACGAGCGCAACCGCGAGCGCTACCAGTTCCTGCGCTGGGGCCAGGGCGCCTTCGACGAGTTCAAGGTCGTCCCGCCGGGCACCGGCATCGTGCACCAGGTCAACATCGAGCACCTCGCGCGCACGGTGATGGCCCGCAACGGGCAGGCCTACCCCGACTCCTGCGTCGGCACCGACTCGCACACCACCATGGTCAACGGCCTGGGCGTGCTGGGCTGGGGCGTCGGCGGCATCGAGGCCGAGGCCGCCATGCTGGGCCAGCCGGTGTCGATGCTCATCCCGCGCGTCGTCGGCTTCAGGCTGACCGGCGAGATCCCGGCCGGCGTCACCGCCACCGACGTCGTCCTCACGATCACCGAGATGCTGCGCCGCCACGGCGTGGTCGGTAAGTTCGTCGAGTTCTACGGCGAGAGCGTGTCCGCGGTGCCGCTGGCCAACCGCGCCACCATCGGCAACATGAGCCCGGAGTTCGGCTCCACCGCGGCGATCTTCCCGATCGACGAGGAGACCGTCCGCTACCTCAAGCTGACCGGCCGCTCGGCCGAGCAGGTCGCGCTCGTCGAGGCTTACGCCAAGGAACAGGGCCTCTGGCACGACTCGTCGCACGAGGCGGTTTACTCCGAGTACCTCGAGCTGGACCTCTCGACGGTCGTCCCGTCGATCGCCGGCCCGAAGCGCCCGCAGGACCGCATCGAGCTGACCGACGCGAAGTCGTCGTTCCGCAAGTCGGTGCACGACTACGTGGACGGCGAAGACACCACCCCGCACACCAAGATGGACGAGGCCTCGGAGGAGTCCTTCCCGGCCAGCGACGCGCCGTCGCTGTCGTTCGCCGAGGACGACGCCGCGCCGGTGATCGTGTCCGCCGCGAACGGCGCCAACGGCCGTCCGAGCAAGCCGGTCAAGGTCAGCACCGCCGACCGCGGCGAGTTCGTCCTCGACCACGGCGCCGTGGTGATCGCCTCGATCACCTCCTGCACCAACACCTCGAACCCGTCGGTCATGCTCGGCGCCGCGCTGCTCGCGCGCAACGCCGTGGACAAGGGCCTCGCGGTCAAGCCGTGGGTCAAGACGTCGATGGCGCCGGGCTCGCAGGTCGTCACCGACTACTACACCAAGGCCAACCTGTGGCCGTACCTGGAGAAGCTGGGCTACCACCTGGTCGGCTACGGCTGCACCACGTGCATCGGCAACTCGGGCCCGCTCTCGGACGAGATCTCCGCGGCGATCCAGGAGAACGACCTCACCGCGGTCTCGGTGCTCTCGGGAAACCGGAACTTCGAAGGCCGGATCAACCCCGACGTGAAGATGAACTACCTCGCGTCGCCGCCGCTGGTCATCGCCTACGCGCTGGCCGGCACGATGGACTTCGACTTCGCGAACCAGCCGCTGGGCCAGGACCCGGGCGGCACCGACGTCTTCCTCAAGGACATCTGGCCGACGGCGCAGGAGATCCAGGAGACCATCGACTACGCGATCACGCAGGAGATGTTCACCAAGGACTACGCCGACGTCTTCGACGGCGGCGAGCGCTGGAAGGCGCTGCCCACCCCGGAGGGCAAGACCTTCGAGTGGGACGCCGAGTCCACCTACGTCCGGAAGCCCCCGTACTTCGAGGGCATGACGCCGGAGCCGGCGGCGGTCACCGACATCACCGGCGCGCGCGTGCTGGCGAAGCTGGGCGACTCGGTCACCACCGACCACATCTCCCCCGCCGGCGCCATCAAGCCGGGCACCCCGGCCGCGCAGTACCTCACCGAGCACGGCGTGGAGAAGAAGGACTTCAACTCCTACGGCTCGCGGCGCGGCAACCACGAGGTGATGATCCGCGGCACGTTCGCGAACATCCGGCTGCGCAACCAGCTCCTGGACGACGTGCAGGGCGGCTACACCCGCGACTTCACCCAGGACGACGCCCCGCAGGCGTTCATCTACGACGCGGCGCAGAACTACGCGTCGGCCGGGACGCCGCTGGTCGTGCTGGGCGGCAAGGAGTACGGCTCCGGCTCGTCGCGCGACTGGGCGGCCAAGGGCACCTCGCTGCTGGGCGTGCGCGCGGTGATCACCGAGTCGTTCGAGCGCATCCACCGGTCGAACCTGATCGGCATGGGCGTCATCCCGCTGCAGTTCCCGGCCGGCGAGTCGGCGGAGTCGCTGGGCCTGGACGGCACCGAGACGTTCGACATCTCGGGCATCACGGCGCTCAACGACGGCGACACCCCGCGCACGGTGCACGTCACGGCCACCAAGAAGGACGGAGCCACCGTGGAGTTCGAGGCGGACGTCCGCATCGACACCCCGGGTGAGGCGGACTACTACCGCAACGGCGGCATCCTGCAGTACGTGCTGCGGAAGATGACGCGCGCGTAAGGGAAGTTCCCCGAAAGGGCCGTCCGGAGTTCGCTCCGGACGGCCCTTTCGGTTTTCGCGATCACGGCCAGCAGGTCAGCACGAAGTCGTCGAGCCGCACCCACTCACCATCGAACCCGCGACCGCTGTCCATGAGCAGGTAGCGCACGTAGATCGATTGGTACCCCGACAGGTCGAAAGCCAGCGAGATCGTTTGGTAGCCGGGATAAGCGAGGTAACGCTCGCCGGTGGCGACAAAGCCGTTCGCCGAGTTGCGGACCTCGATCGAGATCTCCTGGCTCCGGTTGTTCAGCGGGTTGACCTGGACTTCGGCGTTGCAGTGACTGATCCCGCCGTTGCCCAGGTACGCCCAGGTGCCCATCGCGGCCGCCGCACTCGAGCTATAGCCGGAGTGCAGCCAGCCGTTGCCGCGGCCGCTGCGCTGCGTGCCGTTGTCGTAGTCGAAGCCGCCTTGCCCGCTGCCGAGCGTCTCGATGTGCCACAACGCGCCCGGGTTCGACTCGAACCCGTCCGCGAGCTGGCCGAAGCGCGCCTCGGCGATCCCGGTGCCGGCGAGCAGCAGGGTCAGCGCGCCGCCCAGTGCCGCCAGTGTCCGTCCGATTCTCGTCATGTTCTCCCCTTTCCGGACATCCAGCACACCGTCTGGGCCCGGCGGGGGCGATGTCCGATGGGGCGCATCACCGGACGTGCTCGGGTGCGGCTAGGCGGGCACGGCTTCCCAGCGCACGCTGGACACCGACGGCTCCAGCGAAAGCCGGGACACCGCCGCTTCCATCTGCGCGTCGTCGCGCTGGTCGCCGACCAGCTCCGCGCGCACCTCCACCGTGCGGTCTTCCCGGTCCGTGCTCAGCACCGACAGCAGCCGGAAGTCCGTGCGGTTCAACGACTGCACGAGCAACGCCCGTACGTGTGCCTCGGTCGCGTCGCGGGTCACCGCCTGGAACGCGTACCTCATCGGCGTCTCGTCGCCCGCGTCCGGACGGCGGTCGACGACCCGGCCCAGCGGTCGCAGCAGCACGTTCACCCCGACGACGACGGCGGTGCCGAACGCGGCGATCGCGTACAGCCCGGACCCGGCCAGCGACCCGACCGCGGCGGAGCACCACAGCGTCGCCGCCGTGTTGAGGCCGCGGACGTTGAGGCCGTCGCGCAGGATGACGCCGGCGCCGAGGAACCCGATGCCCGAGACGATCTGCGCCGCCACCCGGGTCGGGTCGGCGTCGCCGCTCGTGCTCAGGCCGCCGAACCCGTGGGCGGACAGCAGCACGAACAGCGTCGCGCCGACCGCGACCAGTGCGTTGGTGCGCAGCCCGGCCATCCGGGCGCGGAACTGGCGCTCGAACCCGATGACGGCGCCCAGGCCGACGCCGGTGCCGACGCGCAGCAGCATTTCGAAGATGGTCATGATCCGGCTCTTTTCCGGCGTGCGCGCACTGCCGGACAGGAGGAGACCGGACGAGCTCAGCCCACCCGGAAGCCTCCGGTGAGCCCACGCCCGATCGTCCGATGACTGTCCGCTGGCATGTGCCGCTCACCTCGCTTCCGTTGCTCGTGGTTGATCAACTCCGACCACTGTAGCGCGAGGTACGCACCCCGCGCTGTGACGATCGCTACGCCCAGTGCCGGCGCAGGTGCGGGACGAGGTCTTCGGGCCGCTCGTCGGCGAAGAAGAGCTTCGCACCGGGCACCTCGACGACCTCGGTGACGCCCGGGACCGCGTCCCGGAACCGGTACGCCCACTCGACGCCGAAGTTCGGGTCGCCGGTACCCCACACCAGGAGCGTCGGGACGCGGAACTCCTTGAGCAGCGGCTCGATCGCGGCCAGCTCCTCGCCACGGACCGACGTCAGCAGGCGCTCGAACTGCCGGGCCGCGTCGAGGGTCCCGAACACCGGGCGGGCGAACGCGTCCAGGACCTCGTCCGGCACCTCCTCAGGCCGCTCGTAACCGCCGCCGAGCGCACCGGCGCGCGCCCGCTGCGGGTCCGCGGCGAGCCGGACCGCCAGCGGTGCGAGCTGCCCGCGTTCGGCCAGCTCGACGACCGGGCGGAACGCCTCGGGCGGCAGGTTGCCCTGGGTGTCGCAGTTGGTCAGCGTGAGCGTGCGGAGCCGATCGGCGTGGTGCACGGCGAAGACCTGGGCGACCGCGCCGCCGGTGTCGTTGGCGACGACGTCGAGTTCGCCGAGTTCCAGCGACGCGCAGAAGTCTTCGAGCAGGCGCGCCAGCCCGTTCAGGCTCAGGTCCTGGTCGGGCGTCACGGGCGAGGCGCCGTGGCCCGGCAGGTCGGGCGCGACGCACCGCCGCTCCCCCGCCAGCTCGGTCATCACCTTGCGCCACAACAGGTTGTTCGTTCCGGCGCCGTGCACGAAGAGCGCGACCGGCCCCTCGCCGACGTCGACGTAGCTCATGTCGCCCGACGCCGTCGACACGCGCCCGCGCTGGTCCTCCCACGTTCGCAGATTCATGGACTAAGGTCCCTCCAGAAGTAAACCGACTGACGGTCTAGTATGAACAGACCGACAGTCGGTTTGTCAACGACGGAGGCTGCCGACCCGCATGAACAAGAAGATCGACCGCGGCCAGGCGACCCGCGAGCACCTCGTCGCGGTCGCCACCGGCCTGTTCACCGAACACGGCTACGACGGCACCTCGATCGAGGCCGTCCTGCGGGCCGCCGAGGTCAGCCGGGGCGCGCTCTACCACCACTTCCCCGGCAAGGACGCGCTGTTCGCCGCGGTACTGGACACCGTCTATGACCGGGTCGAAGCCGACGGCGCGAAGGCCGTCGAGGGCATGACCGATCCGGCGGAGGCGCTGCGCGCCGCCTGCCTGACGTGGATCCGCAGCGCCGCGGACCCCGTGGTGCGGCAGGTGATGCTCATCGACGCGCCCGCCGTGCTCGGCTGGCAGCGCTGGCGCGAAGGCGACGAAGCGCGCACGCTCGGCAAGCTCAAGGTCGCCCTGCGGCTCGCGGGGCGGCTCGCCCCGGTGCGCGTCGACTACTTCGCGCACGTACTCCTGGCCGGGCTGAACGAGATCGCGATGCTGGTCGCCCGCGCGGACGATCGGGCGAGCGCCGCGGTGGAGGCCGAGGCGGCCGCCGGGGACCTGCTCGACCGGTTGCTGCGGGCGTGAAAACGGGCCGGGCGACAGCGTCACCCGGCCCGTTTTCCTTGCTCTACGCGGTTTCGAACGGCTGGACGTTCGGCTGGAACACCTGTCCGTTCGCCGGCACCTTGAGGTCGGTCAGGTAGTCCGCCACGGCCTTGTCGACGCCGAGGGCGTCGCCGAGGATGCAGTGGCCGAACGCGTCGACCGACAGCAGCCGGGAGTTGCCGAGCTCGGCCGCCATCCGCTGCGCGAACTTGTACTGCGTCGCCGGGTCGTAGTAGTTGCCGACCACGACCACCGGGACGTCGGTCTTCGCCCGCCACGGACCGCGGTAGACGTCCGGCTTCTTCGCCGGCCACACCGGGCAGCCCGCCGTGTCGGCGAACGCCTGGTACCGGCCGAAGGTGCGCGACTCGCGCTCCCACTTCGCGGCGATGTCCGGCACCTGCTCCTGCTTGATCTTGAACGGCTTGTCGGAGCAGTTGACGGCGAAGTACGAGTCGTCACTGGTGTAAGGGCTGTCCGGGTTCTGGTCGGCCAGGCCCTGCTTGCCGCCGGTGAGCACCTTCAGCTGCTTGGCTTGCAGCGTCTGCGCCTGCGCGCCCGCCGGGTGGAGGACGTCGTAGAGCGCCTGCAGGTCCTCGGCCAGGCCGGGGAACGCCGACGGCGAGTACAGGACGCTTGAGACCCCACCGGTGAACGAGTTGATGTCCACCGTGCCGCCACCGGGGATGGTGATCGGCTGCCGGCGCAGGTACTCGCGCAGTTCGTCGAACTTCGCCCGCGGGGTGCCGTCGCTGAACGCGCACTTCGTGCCGGCCTGGTCGCAGCGCTTGAGGAACCCGTCGAGCGAGATTTCGAAGCCCTGCGCGCGTTCCCGGTCGTACTGCACGCCGTCGCTGGTGCGCAGCGCCGGGTCGACGTTGCCGTCGATGACGATCGCGCGGGACTGCTTGGGGAACATCGACGTGTAGGTCGAGCCGATCAGCGTCCCGTAGGAGAAGCCGACGAAGGTCAGCTTCCGGTCGCCGACCGCCGCGCGCAGTGTGTCGAGGTCGCGCACGACGTCCTTGGTGGACATGTGGTTCAGCAGCGAGCCGGCGTTGTTCTTGCAGAACTTGCCGTAGTCGCGGTAACTGGCGAGGGTGCCGGAGATCTCGGCGCGGCTCAGCGGCACCGGGATCTGGGCGCCGAAGACCTCGTCGGCGTCCTCCTGGGTCGTGAAGCAGCGCAACGGGTTGCTCTGGCCGACGCCGCGCGGGTCGAACCCGACGAGGTCGAACCGGTCGAGCACCTGCGGCTGGAAGTAGTACTGGCCGCTGATCGGCATCCGCAGGCCCGAGCCGCCGGGGCCACCGGGGTTGAGAAACAGCGAGCCGACGCGCGCGTCCGGCGTGCGGGCGGCCCGCTTCAGGAGGGCGATGTCGATGGTGCCCAGCGAGGTGTTGTCGTGGTCGATCGGCACGCGGTAGCGCGCGCAGCTGTAGAACTTCACCTGGTCCGCCGGCACGCCGGCGAGGGTGTCGCTCGAGCAGGTGCCCCAGTCGACGGCGGCGGTCGCGCCGACGACAGCGGGCTTGGCGACGGTGTCCTCGGCCGCCGCGGCGATACCGGCCGTCCCGGCCAGTCCCACGCCGGCCACGAGCGCCCCCACCAGTGCGAACGACCGCACCCGGCCCTGTGTGGATCTCGGCAAGACATCTCCTCCCTAGGTCACGCACATCCCTTGAATGTGCACAGCGCCGCGCGATCAAGACATCACGGCGCGTTACCCGGGAGAGACTGGCACAAATCGGTGAATCCCGTCACCGGCCAAAAGGATGGTGGGAAGCTACCCCGCCGAACGGTCCAGGAGGAAAACGGGCAACGGCCGGCCCGCCTCCTTCTGCTCCATCGCGTACCCCGGCCAGAACTCCAGCAGCTCCCGCCACACGGCGTCGTACTCCTCGCCGTGCAGCTCCCGTGCGACGACGTCGGCCGGCTTCCCGGCGAGCGCCACCCGGCACTTCGGGTTCGCGCGCAGGTTGAGCGCCCACGCCGGGTCGTTCGGGCGGCCCCAGTTGGACGCCGTCAGCACGAGGTCGTCGCCGTGCGGGAAGTAGAGCAGGTTCGTACTCCGCGGAAGCCCGCTCTTGCGGCCGGTCGTCGTGAGGCGGAGCGACGGCAGCCCGGCGAGCGCCACGAGGCTCACCCGGCCGCCGAACGCCCGGTGCAGTTTCTTGTCCGCCCACACGACGAACCCGGCCGTGCGCATCAGCCACGGCTTCGTGCCGACGGCCCGGGCGAGCGCCCGGAGAGGATTAGCCACGCACCGATCTTGCCAGGCTCACCCCGAACCGCTGCTGGGAGTCGGTCCACCAGCGGTCGAGCGCGAACCCGGCCGCGGCCAGCTCGGCTTCGACTCCCGCGGGCCGGAACTTCGCCGAGATCTCCGTCCGGAGGTGCTCCCCCTCGGCGAAGGCCACCGTCAGCTCCGCGCCGGGGATGTCGACCGACAGCGAGCGCCGGGCCCGCAGCCGCATCTCGATCCACTCGTTCTCCGCGTCCCAGTGCGACACGTGCTCGAACTCGTCGACGTCGAAGTTCGCGCCCAGCCGGGAGTTGATCACCCGCAGCACGTTCTTGTCGAACTCGCCCGTCACGCCGGCCGCGTCGTCGTAGGCGCGCTCGAGGATGCCGGGATCCTTGACCAGGTCGGTGCCGAGCAGCAGCCACTCCCCCTCGTCGAGCACTTCCCGCACCGACCGCAGGAACACCGCGCGCTCGGCGGGCAGGAAGTTGCCGATCGTGCCGCCGAGGAAGGCCACCAGCCGCGGCTGGCCGCCGGGCAGCAGGGCGAGGTGCTGGGTGAAGTCGCCGACGACCCCGCGGACGGCCAGGCCCGGGTAATCCTTCGAGATCGCCTCGGCGGCTTCGGCGAGCGCGGACTCGGAGACGTCGAGCGGCACGAACGCTTCCAGGGTCCCGTGCCCGGTGAGCGCGTCGAGCAGCAGCCGGGTCTTCTCGCTCGACCCGGACCCGAGCTCGACGAGCGTGTGCGCATCGGACAGCTGCGCGACGTCCCCGGCGTGCGCGGCCAGCACCTCGCGCTCGCTGCGGGTCGGGTAGTACTCCGGCAGCTGGGTGATCTTCTCGAACAGCTCGCTGCCTTCGGCGTCGTAGAACCACTTGGGCGGCAGCCACTTCTGCTCCGCGGTGAGCCCGGCGATGACGTCCGCGCGCAGTTCCGCGGTGACGGCGTCGCCGGATCGGTGGTGGTCGAGATCGACTTCGGTCATGAGAGCTCCTGGGTCAGGGGAAGCAGGTCGACGCCGGCCGCGGTGGCGCGCACGGCGTGGTGATCGGGGACGGGTTTCCAGCGCGGATCGCCGTCGAGGGGTTCGGACGCCAGCAGTACGCCGGCCGGGGTCTCCAGCACGGACAGCGCGTGCGTCCAGGCGGTGCCGATGAGGGTTTCGCCGTCGGTGAGCAGGAAGTTGAGCCGGGAACCGGGCGCGGCCGCCTCGACGGCGGCGCTCAGCCCGGCCACCGCCGTCAGCGGGTCCTCCCCCGCCGCCAGCCGGGCCCGCAGCAGGGCCCACAGCACGGCCGAGTCGGTCGGCGCCTCCAGGGTCAGCAGTTCGGTGACGGGCACGGTCTTGGCCAGTTCGGCCAGCGAATCCGGCCAGCCGCGGACGACGCCGTTGTGGCTGAACAGCCGGCGCCCGGCGGTGAACGGCGCCGCGGCCGCTTCGGTCACCGGCATGCCGGTGGTGCCGTTGCGGACCGCGGCGACGAACGCGCCCGAGGTCACCGACGCGGCCAGCGGCGGCAGCGTCTCGTCCGTCCACAGTGGAGTCGACCGCCGGTGGCGCAGCGGCGGCGAGCCCGGGCCGGGGTACCACCCCAGCCCGAACCCGTCGGCGTTGACCGTGCCGCCGCCGCGCATGTCCGCCGGCGCGTAGGACTGCACCAGCAACGAATGCGGCGCGCGAAAGACCGCCCCGGCGGGCGAAAGCGGCTCGCCGAAGTAGGCGAGGTGCCTGCACATGACGCCTAGCCCACCTCGCCGGGTGCCGCGTCGCGGGCGGTGCGGAAGCCGGCGAAGATCTGCCGCCGGATCGGAAGGTCCCAGTTGCGGAACGTGCCCCGGATGGCCGCCGAGTCGGTGCCGAACGAGCCGCCGCGCAGCACCTTGTGCCCCGGCCCGAAGAACACCTCCGAGTACTCCCGGTACGGGAACGCGGCGAAGCCCGGGTAGCCGTGGAAGTCGGTGCTCGTCCACTCCCAGACGTCCCCGATCAGCTGGTGCACACCGATCGGCGACGCGCCGGCCGGGTACGCCCCCGCCGGCGCCGGGCGCAGGTGCCGCTGGCCGAGGTTGGCGTGCTCGGCCGACGGTTCCTCGTCACCCCACGGGAACCGGCGCGAGCGGCCGGTCGCCGGGTCGTACCGGGCGGCTTTCTCCCACTCCGCCTCGGTCGGCAGCCGCCGCCCGGCCCAGGCCGCGTATGCCTCGGCTTCGTAAAAGGAGACGTGCACAACCGGCTCGTCGGCCGTGATGCGTTCGTAGACCCCGAACCGGGTGCGCCACCAGCCGTCCTGCTCCCGCTTCCAGAAGCGCGGCGCGGTGATGCGGTTTTCGGTCCGGTAGGCCCAGCCGGCCGGGCTCCACCGCCGCTCGTCGTCGTAGCCGCCGCGGTCGAGGAACTCGGCGTAGGCCCCGGACGTCACCGGGGTCGTGTCCAGCCAGAACGCCTCGACGGCGGTCTCGTGCGCCGGGCGCTCGTTGTCCAGCGCCCACGGCTCGGCCGACGTGCCCATCGTGAACGCCCCGGCCGGGACGAGCACCTCGGCCGGGAGGGTGCCCGACCGCGCGCGCGGCGGCTCCGGCGCGTGCAGTACCGGGTCGCCCTGGCGCAGCTGGTGGGTGGCCAGCATGGTCTCGTCGTGCTGCTGCTCGTGCTGGGTGATCATGCCGAACGCGAACGCCTGCTCGGTCAGCCCGCTGCCCTGCAGCGGAACGCGTTCCAGCACGTCGAACGCCTTTTCGCGGACCTGCTTGACGTACGCGCGCGCCTCGGCCGGGCCGAGCAGCGGCAGCTCCGGCCGGTCGGCGCGGGCGTGCTGGAACGCGTCGTAGATGTCGTCGATGTCCGGCCGCAGCGGCTCGCGGCCGCCGACGTCGCGGACCAGCCACAGCTCTTCCTGGACGCCGATGTGCGCCAGGTCCCAGACCAGCGGCGACATCAGCTTGGAGTGCTGGCGGATCAGGTCTTCGTCGTCCACGGCGTCGGTCAACGCCACGCTGCGCGCCCGCGCCCGGGTCAGTGCTTCGGCCGCGCGGGCGCGCAGGTCCTGCGCGCTCAGGTCGCCCAATGCTTCCGTGCTCATGCTTCGCTCCTCGATCGGTACGCGCGCCCCTGCACGCTCTCGCTGATCTCGGTGATCGACTCCTCCGCCAGCCCCGTCGCGCCCAGCTCGGCGCAGCCGAGGTCGGCCAGCGCCGCCGCGGCGGCCGCGAGGTCCCGGTTCGCCAAGCCGCGCCGCGCCGCCGTGGTCCAGCGGTCCGCGACCGGTGCGCAGAGGTCGCGCACCTTGTCCACGGTGGACGGACGGGCGAGCAGCGCGGCGACCAAGGCCACCGGCGGCAGCCACTCGCCGGGCGGCTGCGCGTCGAGGTACCGGATCTCCAGGTACCCCTGCGGGCGGACCGGGGTGAACATCGTGGTCAGGTGGTAGTCGAGGTCCGCCACCGTCGGTTTCGGCAGCAGGGCGGCCGCGCCTCTGCCGTCGATCCAGTCGGCGAACGTCAGCCCCTCCGGCGCGTCCCACGGCCGGTCGCCGCGCGGCAGCACCATCAGGGGGACGTCCATCAGGCGCACGGCCCACTCTCCCGCGGGGTCGTCGCCCGCCACGCGGGCCGTGCGGGAGCGGGCCGCTTCCGTATCGTGCACCGCCAGCCACCGGGCGGAAGCGTGCCCGGTGTCGCGGCCGGCGTGGACGCGGGAGTTGGCGAAGAGGGCGAGCAGCGGCGGGCCCATCGCGTGGGCCGCCGCCCACCGGGCCGCGTAGTGCTCGGGCTCCCCGGCGTCGACGCAGACCTGCAGGCCGGCGGTGCCGGCCATCATGGTGATCCCCCCTCGGCCGATCTGCGCGAACCGGCGTTCCATCGCCGCGTAACGCGGCGTGTGCAGGAGCCGGCGTGGCGGCCGGTGGGCGTCGATGCCCGTTTCGCCCAGCACGAGGCCGTGCCGGGCGAGGCGGTCACGCAGGTGGTGGAGGTCGGCCGAGACGACTGCGTCGAGTTCGTGCAGCGTGGCCTGGGGAAGAGCGGAGATTTCGACCTGGCACCCGGGCTCGAGGCTCACGGGTGAGCCTGCCGGGAGCGGCGAGGCGGGGCTGTCGGGGCGGAGTGTCCGCGGGGTGTGCGGACCCAGCGCCGTGGCGAGGAGGTCGGGATCGAGGGGTCTTGCCGGATCGTCGGCGTGGTGCACGGTGAACTCCAGCTCGACGCCGGTCAGGCGAGGTGGCCCGTGCTTGAAGCACACCGATGCCACATACGCCTCCCCGGCCGCGCGGTCCGCCAGGACCCGCGCGGTACGGTTCGACGCACTACCCGACTTTTCGGGAAACTCGTGCACCGTAGACGCTTCTGTCATGTCCGTCCTTGTTCCGTGTGGTGGAACTTCTTGACTTCGGACGCTACACGCGGGGTACGACAAAATCAGGCCGGATCTTGCGCTGCGGGACCGGTTCACCACTCCGTAAGAAGTCCCGGATCAGGGCAAAGCGGACTCGGTGCCCAGACCCAGCTCGGCCGCCGAGGCCCGGACGGCGTCGATCACCAGGTGCAACGCCGGCCGCCGGAACGCGGTGCGCCGGTAGGCGATCGACACCGTCCGCAGCAGCGGCGTGGTGAGCGCGACGACGTCGATCCCGGGCGGCCGCAGCAGCCGCAGGCCGAGGTCCGAGACCAGGGTGACGCCGAGCCCGGCGCCGACCATCGCCATCGCCGTGGACTGTTCTTCGACCTCGTGGTTGATCTTCGGCGTGAAGCCGTGCCGGCGGCACGCCGTGCGCATCGCCCGGCCGAAGTGCGACTTCGGGCTGGCCAGGATCCACGGGTGCTCGGCGAGCTCGTCCAGGGACGCCGACCCCGACGGAACGGCGCCTCGCGGCACCGCGGCGTGCAGCCGCTCCACGGCCACGACGGCGCGTTCCAGGCCGCTGTCCCACGTCGTCGGCGCGTCGGAGTAGTCGATCACGAACGACAGGTCGAGCGTGCCGTCGCGGACGGCCTCGGCGGTGTCCTCCGGCGCCAGCTCGCGGGTGCGCACCTGGATGCCGGGGTGTTCGCCGGCCAGGGCGGTCAGCGCGGTCGGGAGCAGGCCGGACGCCACCGACGCCCAGACGCCGGCGACCAGCCGGACCGTGCGGGACTCCTGGGCCTCCTCCAGGGCGAGCGTCGCGCGCTCGACCGAGCCGAGGATCTCTTCCGCGTGCTCCGTCAGCAGGTTGCCCAGCTCGGTCAGCTGGACGCGCCGGCCGAGCCGTTCGAACAGCTTCGCGCCGACGTCGCGCTCGAGCTGCGCGAGCTGCTGCGATACCGCTGAAGCGGTGTAGTGCAGCGAAGCGGCGGCCGCTGTCACAGTGCCCCGGCGGTGCAGCTCGCGAAGCATCCGCAAGCGGTGCAACGAAAGCTCCATGAACCAAACCTAAACGAGATCGTGCAGGTTCGTTAAATGGACGGGCGGGCCACCGGGAGCGCACGCTCGGGAGAGGCGGTCGCCGGACCGCCCCGGACTTTCCCTGGAGGTGAGTGGCCCTGATGATCCCGCGCAACGCCGAGCCGCTGATGCGACTGACGTGGACCGATCCCATCACCGGCGCGAACGGCTACCTGGTCGTGCACAGCCTGGTCTCCGGCGTCGCCACCGGCGGCACCCGGATGCGGGCGGGCTGCACGATGAGCGAGGTCGAGGACCTCGCCCGGGGCATGGCCAACAAGACCGCGACCTTCAACCTGCCGGTCGGCGGGGCGAAGGGCGGCATCGACTTCGACCCGAAGGACCCGCGGGCGTTCGACGTCCTCAAGCGGTTCTGCGCGTTCCTGCGGCCGTGGCTGGACGCGCACTGGGTGACCGCCGAGGACCTCGGCGTCCCGCAGCACCTGATCGACGAGGTGTTCGACGAGCTCGGCCTCGAGCAGTCGTACCACGCGGCGATCGCCCGTTCGGCCGATCCGGCGCGGACCCTGCGCCGGGTGCAGGCGGGCCTCAACGCGCCGGTGCCCGGCGGGCTCCTGCTCGGCGACGTCGTCGGCGGCTACGGCGTGGCGCAGGCGTGCCTCGGCGTCGCGGCGGCGTGGGACTGGGACGTGCGCGAGACGACCGTGGCGATCCAGGGCATCGGCACGATGGGCGGCGGCGCGGCCTGGTACCTGCACGAAGCCGGCCTGAAGGTGGTCGCGGTGGCCGACGCCGCGGGCACGCTCTACGACCCGGTCGGGCTCGACGTCCCGGCGCTGCTGGAGCTGCGCGACCGCTTCGGCGAGGTGGACCGGTCCCGGCTGCCCGCCGGGGTGCGTTCGCTGCCGCGCGAGACGGTCGTCGGCATCGACGCGGACATCTTCGTGCCGGCCGCGATCTCCTACGCGCTGCGGACGGACAACGAGAACCTCGTCAAGGCGGCGGTGGTCGTCGAGGCCGCCAACGCGGCGACGACGCCGGAAGCGGAAGCCGCGCTTTCGGCACGAGGGGTCGCGGTCGTGCCGGATTTCGTCGCCAACGCGGGCGCGGCGGCGTGGGCGTGGTGGCTGCTGCTGGGCGAGGTCGGCGCGGACCCGGCCGACTCGTTCCTGCGGTTGCGCACGGAAATGCAGGCCAAGGTCGCGCTCCTGCTGGCCGAGTGGACCATGGACCGGCTGCCGCTGCGCATCACCGGGCTGAAGCTGGCCGAGACCACCCGCGCTCGGCGGGCCGAGGCGGCGCTCGCCCCCGAAGGTGAGCCGGCGCTGCTCATCCCGTGAGCGGCCCTGCCGTAGCTGGTCGTGAGTGAGAAACAGTGTTAGAACATTGTTTCTCACTCACGACCAGCTAGCGGGCGAAGCGGTCGGTCGCGCCGACCAGGACGTCCTGCATCGGGGCGTTCTGGGTGCTGTGGCCGACGTTGTCGAGCATGACCAGCTCGCTGCCCGGCCAGGCGTGGTGCAGCAGCCAAGGCGTGCCGACAAGGTTGCTCGTGTCGAGCACGCCTTGGGCCAGCACGGCGGGGATCCCGGCGAGCTTGCCGAGGTTGCGCAGGATTTCGCCGTCGGGCAGGAAGGCCCGGTTGCTGAAGTAGTGCGTGACCAGCCGGGCGAAGCAGAGCCGGTAGGCCGGGTCCTCGAAGACGTCGTGCGGCGGGACGCCGGGCAGCATGGCGTCTTCCCAGGCACACCAGTCTTTCGCGGCTCGGTGGTGCACGGCGGGGTCCGGGTCCAGCAGCAACCGGTGGTAGGCGGCGGACAGGTCGCCGTCGCGCTCGTTCTCGGGCACGCCCTCGCGGAACTCGGCGAAGCCCTCCGGGAAATACGCGCCCAAGCCGCGGATGAGCATTTCGATCTCGATGAAGCGATCGGTCGCCAGGCCCATCAGGACCATCTCGCTGACCCGGTCGGTGTGCCGCAAGGCGTAGGTCAGGCTCAGCACGCACCCCCAGGAACCGCCGAACAGCAGCCACTTCTCGATGCCGAGCCGCGTCCGGAGGAGTTCGAAGTCCGCGACGAGGTGGTCGGTGGTGTTGGCGGACAGGTCGGGGACCGGGGCGCCGGCGTGCGGGGTGCTGCGGCCGCAGCCGCGCTGGTCGACGAGCACGACCCGGTAGCGCGCCGGGTCGAAGTAGCGGCGCAGGTTCGTCGAGCAGCCGGAGCCGGGGCCGCCGTGCACGACGAGCGCCGGTTTCCCGTCCGGGTTCCCGCAGGTCTCCCAGTAGATCTCGTGCCCGTGGCCGACGTCGAGCAGGCCGTGTTCGTACGGTTCGATCTCGGGGTAGAGCATCAGCGCGTCCTTCCACCGGAATACAACAGCGCTGTCACGTTAGCGCCGGAAGCCTCGCGGCGCGCGGGCTTTTCGGCTCGCGCGACCGCTCAGACGAGGGCGACCGCCAGCTCCATCAGCGTGTCGGCGAGTTCGCGCGGGCCGGCCGGACCGATGTGGATGACGGCGTCATCGCCCGCGCCGGAGGTGTAGCTGAGGTAGCGGCCCCAGTCCGTGTCGGCGTAGTGCAGGGGCTGTCGCAGGCAGGTGTGGCGCCCGACGTCGTCCCGGCGGCCGACGTAGAGCTCCCCGCTGCCCGAGACCGGGCGTTGCACGAGGCTGACGACGTCGGCGACCGCCGGGTCGAGCGGGTAGGCGTCCTGACCACGGCGGGCCGCCTCGGTCAGGTCCGCCACCCGGACGGTGCGCGGGCGGCCGCCGCCCGGGCCGATCGGCGGCAGCTGCTCGACGAGCGACTCGGCGAGCCGGTTCCGGTCGATCTCCTGGACGCCGACCGACGTCCCGTCGGAGACCGCCAGGATCGCCTGGAGGCCCTTCGCGGCGGCGAGCACGCCGTAGGTCCGGCCTTCGACGCCGACCCAGCCGTAGCACTCCCGCGCCGGGTTCACCAGCAGCGGGAGCCAGTCGAGGAAGTCGACGGTGGCGCGGCCGCGCGCGTCGACGAGCCCGGCCTCGGCCAGCGCGGCGTCGACCCGCTTGCCGGCCTCGTCGCGCTCCTCGTCCGAGAGCCACAGCGGCTCCGGGCGCAGGGTGCTGTGCAGCTGACCGACCTGCTCGCGCTCGGCCAGAGCGGCCAGAGCCTCGACCGGAACGTCCACCCGGTCTGTTGCCACGTCCACCCGCCTACTCGCCGATGACCGGCGGACTGGTCCGCTGGTCGGTCCCGAAGATCGCGTCCGGGTCCGCTTCGATCAGGTAGTCCGGCCGCTGGTGCTCATCATCTTCCTCACCCTCGCCCCGGCGCCCACCGGCGCCCATCGGTCCCGCCTGCCCGGACCGCCCGCCGGCCGACCGCGCGGCGGCGGCCTCCGCGGCGGCCGCGGTTCCGGCATGGGCAGCCTCGGCAACGCGGCC
>NZ_JBFBBZ010000076.1:0-34789 GCF_040682935.1 Amycolatopsis sp. NPDC051061 | reverse complement strand
TACTCAATCATTCTCAAAGGAACCTCATACGAGGTTATATATAAGCTCTACTGGCTTAGTTCACTAGCACACTGTTGAGTTCTCAAGCAACACACTCTGGACTCGCCGCCTTGTCAGCGGCTACATCCTCGGCAGTTGTTCCAAGCGATATTCACAAACTTTTGGTCGAGCATGCCTCAGCCTACGGTGTTAGTCGTAGGGATTCGGCGGCCGCTCGTGGGCCGACGCTGAACATTACCCGGTCCGATTCGCGGTGTCAACCCGCTCGGCCCGGCCGGATCTTCGGGGCTTGCGGCCCCGGGGCGACCCGGTGTTCCTGGCGACGAAGAGAAGATTACATGCCCTGGAACCGGTCCCGAACAGGGGGGTCACTTAACGCCATTGCCGCAGGTCAGAGCGTGTCCGACGCCCCTACGACGGCAGCGTCGCCAGATACCTCGGCGGGACCCGCGCCGGAACCACCCGCGAGAAGTCGGCCGCGAGCGCGAGCATCCGGGCGTCCGACCACCGGGCACCCATGAACGAGATACCCACCGGAAGCGGTCCGGCAAACCCCGCCGGCACGGTCACGTCCGGGTAGCCGGCGACGGCGGCCGGGGTCGACGACGGGATGACGTCGTTGTCCCCCACCGCGCAGTCGGTCTTCCACGCGGGCGGGTTCGTCGGCGACGCGATCGCGTCGAGGTGGTACTTCGCCAAGGTCTCGTCGAGGGACCGGCGGGCGAGGTCGGACAGCTCGGCGCGGCCCGCGAGGTAGCCCGGGTCGGTCGGCGGCGGCGCGGCGAGTGCCTGCTCGAACAGCTCCTGGCCGGCGAAGCACGTCTGTTCGAGCGGATCCGATCGGTTGTAGGCGATCAGCTCGGCCAGGTTCCGCGGGCCGCGGGGGCGGGTCGCCAGGTACGCGTCGATGTCGCGGTGGAACTCCGTGAGCAGCGCCGGGAACTCCAGCTCACCGAGCCGGGCCTGGTACGGCGGAGTCACCTCGACGACCGTCGCACCGGCCTGGACCAGGGAGTTCCGCGCGGACGTCATGACCGCGTCCGTCGACGGGCCGAGCACCGGCAGCCGCCACAGGCCGATCCGCGCGCCGCGCAGCACGCCCGGCCGAAGCAGCTTCGCGTAGTCCGTCGGCTGCGACTTCGGGTACTGCGAAGTCGCCGGGTCCGAGGGGTCCCGCCCCTGCAGGACCGACAGCGTCAAGGCGACGTCGACGACGTTGCGCGCGATCGGCCCGGCGGTGTCCTGCGCGGCGGAGATCGGCACCACTCCGGTGCGGCTGACCAGGCCGAGGCTCGGTTTGTGCCCGACCGTCGCCGTCATCCCCGCGGGGCAGACGATCGAGCCGTCGGTCTCGCTGCCGATCGCCACCTGGGCCAGCGACGCGGCGACGCCGGCCGCGGACCCGGCGGACGACCCGCACGGGTTGCGATCCAGCACGTACGGGTTGTTCGTCTGCCCACCGACGCCCGACCAGCCGGACGTCGGCTTCGCGGCACGGAAGTTCGCCCACTCCGACAGGTTCGCCTTGCCGAGGATGACCGCTCCGGCGTTGCGAAGCCGCGTGATCAGCGTCGCGTCCTTCGCCGGGTAGCTGCGCAGGGCCCGTGACCCCGCCGTCGTCCACTGGTCGCGCGTGTCGACGTTGTCCTTGACCAGCACCGGGATGCCGTCGAGCGGCCCGCGCAGGTGGTGCGCGCGCCGCCGGGCATCACTCTCACGAGCTTGGCCCAACGCCGAAGGGTTGAGCGCCAGGACGGCGTTGACCTTGCCGTCGATCCGGTGGATCCGCTCGAGGTAAGTGCTGGTCAGGCCCACCGCGGTGAGCCGGCCGGACGCCATCCGCGCCTGCAGCGACGGGATGTCGGCCGCGTCGAGGTCGAACTTCTGCGAAGCAGGAGACGCCGTCGCGGGCGCCGCGGGGACGAGCACGAGTGCGGCGGCCAGGATCGCGAGGAACACCGGCCGCCGCCCCATCAGAGCACCGGCAGGAGGGTTCGGAGTTCGTACGGGGTGACCGCGCTGCGGTAGTTGTCCCACTCCACGCGTTTGTTCCGCAGGAAGAAGTCGTAGACGTGCTCGCCGAGCGCTTCCGGCAGGAGCTCGGACTTCTCCATCTCGGCCAGCGCCTCTCCCAGGTTCTGGGGCAGCTGCGCGTACCCGGCGGCGCGCCGTTCGGAGTCGCTCAGCTGCCAGATGTTGTCCTCGGCGGGTGGCGGCAGCTCGTAGCCCTTCTCGATCCCCTTGAGCCCGGCGGCCAGGATGACCGAGTACGCCAGGTACGGGTTGCACGCCGAGTCCAGGGTACGGATCTCCACCCGTCGGGATGACGCCTTTCCGGGTGAATACATCGGGACGCGGACGAGCGCGGAGCGGTTCGCGCGGCCCCACGAGACCGTCGTCGGCGCCTCGCTGCCGCTGATCAGGCGTTTGTAGGAGTTCACCCACTGGTTGGTGACCGCGGAGATCTCCTTGGCGTGGTGCAGCAGGCCGGCGACGAACGCCTTGCCGGTCCCCGACAGCTCGTGCGGGTCCTCGGCGTCGTAGAAGGCGTTGCGGTCGCCTTCGAACAGGCTGATGTGGGTGTGCATCCCGGAGCCGGGCTGGTCCGTGAACGGCTTCGGCATGAACGACGCGCGCACGCCCTGGGTGAGCGCGACCTCCTTGACGACGTAGCGGAACGTCATCACGTTGTCGGCCATCGTCAGCGCATCGGCGTAACGGAGGTCGATCTCCTGCTGGCCCGGTGCCCCTTCGTGGTGGCTGAACTCGACCGAGATGCCCATCGCCTCGAGGGTCTCGATGGCGTGCCGGCGGAAGTGCGTCGCCGTGGCGTGGCTGGCCTGGTCGAAGTAGCCGCCGTTGTCCGCGGGTTCCGGCTCGCTGCCGTCGTCCGGCAGGGTCGCGAGCAGGAAGAACTCGATTTCCGGGTGCACGTAGCAGGTGAAGCCCGCTTCAGCCGCCTTCGACAGCTGGCGCCGCAGGACGTGCCGCGGGTCGGCCCACGACGGCGAGCCGTCCGGCATCGCGATGTCGCAGAACATGCGGGCCGAGTACGGGCCGCCGTCCGGGGTCTCCCACGGCAGGACCTGGAAGGTGGCCGGGTCCGGTTTGGCGACCATGTCCGATTCGTAGACGCGCGCGAAGCCCTCGATGGCCGAACCGTCGAACCCGATCCCCTCGGTGAACGCGCCCTCCAGCTCGGCGGGCGCGACCGCGACGGACTTGAGGAACCCCAGCACATCGGTGAACCAGAGACGGACGAAACGGATGTCGCGCTCCTCGAGCGTGCGGAGCACGAATTCCTGCTGGCGATCCATGGCCGCACCCTAACGACAGCGTGTTAACGGGATGTTTCGCGACGCGCCGAGGGTGACTAAGTCAGGCCGCGAGCACCGGTACGGAGCGGTCGAATCGGCCGGAAAGGTCATGAACGACCCGTTCAGCTCGCCCGACGTCATGAACGACTCGTTCATGACGTCCCCGCACCCCCGCCGGCAGACCGAGGGTGACGAAGTCAGGCCGCGAGCACCGGAACGGGCTTCTTCGCCCGCGTGATGGCCAGCGAGGCGACCGACGCGAGCACCGCCAGGACCGCGGCCGAATACCAGGCCAGGTTGTAGTTCCCCAGCTGGTCGCGGACCAGGCCGGCGGCCGACGCAGCGAACGCGGCCCCGAGCTGGTGGCAGGCGAAGACCCAGCCGAACACGATCGGGCCGGCGTCGCCGAACGCGCGGACGCAGAGGGCGACCGTCGGCGGGACCGTGGCCACCCAGTCGAGGCCGTAGAACAGGATGAACGCCCACATGCTCGGCTGCACCGAGTTCGTGAACAACTGCGGCAGCAGGGCCAGCGAGAGGCCGCGAAGCGCGTAGTAGACGCCGAGCAGGATCCGCGGGTCGACGCGGTCGGTGAGCCAGCCGGAGAAGATCGTGCCGACGACGTCGAAGACGCCGACGAGCGCGAGCAGGCCCGCGGCGGTCGTCTGCGGCATGCCGTGGTCGTGCGCGGCCGGGACGAAGTGGGTGCCGACCAGGCCGTTCGTCGTCGCGCCGCAGATCGCGAAGCCGACCGCGAGCAGCCAGAACGTCCGGGTCCGGGCGGCCGTCCTCAGCACCGAAAGCGCGCGGCGGGCCGAGCCGGTCTTCGACTCCGGGCGCGCGACCTCGGCGTCGGCGGGCGCGCCGTAGGCCGTGGTGCCGACGTCGGCGGGGTGGTCGCGGATGACCAGCAGGACCACCGGCACGACGGCCAGCGCGGCGATCGCGATCACCAGCGACGCCGTGCGCCAGCCCGAACCGACGGCGAGGTTCGCGATGAGCGGAAGGAAGATCAGCTGGCCGGTGGCGCCCGCCGCGGTCAGGACGCCGGTGACGACGCCGCGGCTGCGGACGAACCACCGGGCCGCGACGGTCGCGGCGAAGCTCATCGCCATCGAGCCGGTGCCCGCGCCGATCAGCACGCCCCAGCAGAGGACCAGCTGCCAGCTCGCGCTCATGAAGACCGTGCCTGCGGCGCCGAGGGCGATGACGAACAGCGCCGTCGCCGAGACGCGGCGGATGCCGAACCGCTCCATCAACGCGGCCGCGAAGGGCGCGAAGAGGCCGTAGAGCACGAGGTTGACCGAGACGGCCGAGCTGATCGTGGCCGTGGACCAGCCGAACTCCTGGTGCAGCGGGTCGATGAGGACGCCGGGCGCGGACCGGAAGCCGGCGGAGGCGAGCAGCGCGACGAAGGCGGCACCGGCGATCAGCCAGGCGCGGTGCAGCTTCGGGGCAGGGCGGGTCTCGACAGTCACCCCAGCAGTGTCATCGCGGGCGTGACGAGCCGAAAGTGGCCTGAAGGACATCGTCCGCAAGAATCGGGCCACGACGTCGTGCTCAGTAGGCTCTGGGCATGTCCCGCTTCACCCTTCTGCTCGTGCTCCTGCTGGCGGCCGGCTGCACCGGATCACCGGACACGCGCGGGCCGTTCCCGGCGGGCGCCGAGCTGGTCCGCGACGCCGCGGCGTCGTTCGCCTCGGTGCGAAGCGTGCACTTCGCGGCCGGTGTCAACGGCGTGCTGCCGGGCTTCCCGCTCCGGCTCATCGAGGGCGACGCGACCCTCGACGGCGGCGGGACCGCGACCGGCACGGCCGACGTCCAGTTCGGCGAAGACCACACGAAGTTCCGCTTCACCGTCCGGGACGGCGCAGTCACCACGGACCCCGACGTCGCGCGCGGCCGGATCCCCGAGCCGTACGCGGTGGCGACCTTCCTCGGGCCGTCCGCCGGGCTGAAACGCCTGCTCGACGGGGTCACCGACGCGAAGACCGAGGGCAAGGAGAACGTCGACGGCGCCGCCGCCCTGCGCGTCGGCGGGCGAGTGCCCGAAGCCGTCGCGCACAGCGTGCTGCCGCAGATCCACGACGACATCATCGTCAAGGTGTGGGTTTCCGCGGACGGTCCCCGGCGGTTCGCGCGGCTCTGGGTGCAGGTCCCCTCGGCCGGCGACCACCTCAGCCCGGTCATGTTCGAACTGTCGCTGACCAGGCAGAACGAGCCCGTGGACCTCGGCTAGCAGCGGGTGCCGGCGGTGGGCGGCGTCCCGTCGACGAGGTAGGCGATCCCCGCGCGGTCGACGCAGGCGTCGCCCTGCAGGAACACCGTGTGCTGCACGCCTTCGTAGGTCAGCAGGACGCCGCCGAGGTCCTTCGCCAGGTCGATGCCCTGCTGATGGGGCGTCGCCGGGTCGTGCGTCGTCGAAACGACCAGGGTCGCCGGCAGCCCGGCGGGGTGCGGGGCGTGCTCGGCCGATGTCGGCGGGACCGGCCAGGTCGAGCAGATGTCCAGCTCGCTCGTGTCGGGCGTGCCACCGGCCAGGAAGGGCGCGCCGGCCAGCATCTTTTCGTGTGCGCGGTCGATCGCGGGCCGGTCGGTGACGCGGGTGTGGTCGGCGCAGCGGACGGCGAAGTACGCGTCGATCGCGCCGCTGTACTTGCCGTCGCGGTCGCGCTGGTAGTAGTCGTCGGCGAAGGCCAGCAGCGTGCGGCCGTTGCCCTGGGCCACCTGCGCGAGTGCGGCTTTCAGGGCGGGCCAGTCGCCGCGTGAGTAGAGCCCGGCGAACGTGCCCGTGATCGCGTCCTCGAACGACAGCGTCCGGGTCCCGGCCGGGACGGGCTTCGTGCTCAGCGGACGCACGAGCCGCTGGAACGCCGGGGTGCTGCCGGCGAACGGGCACGCGCACCACTTGCCGAACTCGTTCAGCGCGTCCTGGAAGCCCGCCGCCTGCGTGATCAGCGAATCCACCAAGCCTTGCGCGGGATCGACGGCGCCGTCGAGCAGCAGCGCACGGACGTTGCGCGGGTACGCCTCGGCGTAGGCAGCGCCGATCTGCGTCCCGTACGAATAGCCGAGGTAGGTCAGCTTCTCGTCGCCGAGCGCGGCGCGAAGGACGTCGAGGTCGCGTACGACGTCTCGCGTGCCGACGTTCGCGAGGAGCGTCTTGCCGTACTTCGTCGCTTCGGCGCACTTCACGCCGTACGCGGTCGTCTCGGCGAGCTGTTTCTTCACCCCTTCGGGCGACATATCGCTTTCGACGTCGGACCCGCGATCGGCGTCCTGCCCGGCATCGGTGCGGCAGGTGATCCGCGGCTCGCTCGTGCCGACGCCGCGCGGGTCGAAGCCGACCAGGTCGAAGCGCTCGAGCAGCGGCGCCGCCGCGGCCGTCTCGGCCAGCGCCGCGGCCGTCGACGTGCCCGAGCCGCCGGGCCCGCCGGGGTTCACGACCAGCGAGCCGATCCGCTGTTTCGTGGCCTTGTGCCGCAGCAGGCCGACGGTGATCGTGGGCCCGTCCGGCGCGGCGTAGTCCAGCGGAACAGTCAGATGCGCGCAGTCCAAGGACTCACCGCACGGGCGCCACGCGAGCTTCTGCGTCGTGAACTTCCCCAGGTCAGGTGAGCGGGACGACGATGACGGCGGCGGCACGGGCGCCGGAGCACCCGTGCACGCCGCCAGCAGCACCGCGAGGGCGGCGAGGCCTACTGCCCGGTGCACCGGGTCCCCTCCGGCGGCACCGTGCCGTCGACGAGGTAGTCCGTGCCCGCCTGGTCCACGCACTTCACGCCCTGCAGGAACACCGTGTGCTGCGTGCCCTCGAAGGTCAGCAGCGCGCCCTTCAGGCCCTTCGCGAGGTTGACGCCGGCCTGGTACGGCGTCGCCGGGTCGTTCGTCGTCGAGATGACCAGCGTCTTCGCCAGGCCTTCGACACTCGGGACGTGCGGCTCCGACGTGTTGGGCACCGGCCAGAACGCGCAGGCGTCCCGGGCCGCCGAAGCCGGGCGGCCGTCGTCGAGGAACGGCGCCACCTGCACGTACTCCTCCTGCGCCTTGAGGATGACGGCCGGGTCGGTGACGCGCGGGTCGTCGACGCAGCGGATCGCGGTGAAGGCGTCCTGCGTGGTGCCGTACTTGCCGTCGGTGTCGCGCTCGTTGTAGATGTCCGCGAGCTTCTCCAGCGTCACGCCGCGCCGCTGCTTCAGCTCGTTCAGGCCCGAGTTGAGCGTGTCCCAGAGACTCTCCTGGTAGAGCGCCTGGATGACGCCGGTGGTCGCGTCCTCGTAGGAGAGCTTGCGGCCGTCGCCGACCTCCACCGGGAAGTCGATCAGCGGCCGGACGAGGTCCTGGAACGCCTTGACCGCGGTGTTCGCGTCCTGGCCGAGCGCGCAGTCCTGCTGAGCGGTGCACGACTTCGCGAACTGCGTGAACGCCGTCCCGAAGCCCTGGCCTTGGGCGACCAGCGACTCGACCGCGTCCTGCTCCGGGTCGACCGCGCCGTCGAGGATCATCGCGCGGACGTTCTTCGGGAACGCCTCGGCGTAGGCCGACCCGATCCGTGTGCCGTAGGAGTAGCCCAGGTAGGTGAGCTTTTCGTCGCCGAGGACCGAGCGGAGCACGTCCAGGTCCTTCACGACGTCCCGGGTGCCGACGTTGGCCAGCATGCCGGTGCCGTCGTCGGTGCGCTGGGCGCACTTCGCGGCGAAGTCCTTCTCCTGGGCTTCCTGCTTCAGCACGCCCGCCGGCGAGCCGTCGGTCTCGCTGTCGTCGGCGCGGTCGGTGTCCCGCTCCTGGTCGGTCAGGCAGTGGATGGCCGGCTGGCTGGCGCCGATCCCCCGCGGGTCGAAGCCGACCAGGTCGAAGCGCTTGGCCAGGCCGGTGCTCGTCGTCGGCTTGACCAGGCCGGCGGCCGCGACCATGCCCGACGCGCCCGGGCCGCCGGGGTTGACCACGAGCGACCCGATCCGGGAGCCGTCGTCCGTCGCCTTGTGCCGGAGCAGGCCCAGCGTGATGGTGTCGCCGGCCGGCTTGGCGTAGTCCAGGGGCACGGTCAGCCGGGCGCACTGGACGTCCTTCGCCTGGAACGCCGACCTCGCGTCTTCCGACGTCGCGTAAGGTGCGCAGTCGGCCCAGGTCAGGCTCTGGCCGTAGAACCGCTCCAGACCGGCGGGCACCGGCCCGGACGGCGGGTGCGACTCGGTCGTCGGCGTGGGCGGCGCGGGCTTGCCGGTGGACGTGCAGGCGGTCAGCGAGGCCGCGAACAGCACGGATGTCGCAATTGCGGTGATCCGGCGACGTCGGGACCTGGCGCTGGGATGAGGGAACACGGTTGGATCGTCCCATCCGGCCGCGGAACTCGAACGCACCACCGCCACGTTGGGTGGGGCAGGCCGGTCGAGCGAGAGAGAACGGGAGACCAGGGGTGGCAGCACTGATCAGCCGGGTGGGCAAGAAGCTCCGCCGGATCATCCAGCGGCCGGGCAGCGTCGAGCTGACCCGCTACGAAGCACTGCTGCCCGCGGTCGAGAAGCTCGAACCCGAGCTCGAGAAGCTCTCCGACCAGGAGCTGACCGAGCGGGCGGGCGAGCTCCGCGAGAAGCTCAAGGACACCGCTTTCGGCGACAATCACCTGGTCGAGGTGTGTGCGCTCGGTCGTGAGGCCGCCCGGCGGGCCCTCGGCGAGCGCGCGTTCGACGTCCAGATCCTCGGCACGATGGGCCTGCTCAGCAAGCACGTCGTGCAGATGGAGACCGGTGAGGGCAAGACGCTCGCCGGTGCGCTGGCGGCCGCCGGCTACGCGATCCGCGGAAAGCGCGCGCACGTCGTCACGGTCAACGACTACCTCGCCCGCCGCGACGCCGAGTGGATGGGCCCGGTGTACGCCCTGCTCGGCGTGTCGGTCGGGTGGGTCGAGCCCGCGCACTCGCGCGAGGAGCGTCGCGAGGCTTACGCCAAGGACGTCACGTACGGCGCCGTCGCCGAGATCGGCTTCGACGTCCTGCGCGACCGGCTGGTCGCGAACGTCGACGACCTGGTCCAGCCCGACCCCGAGGTCGCGATCGTCGACGAGGCGGACTCGGTGCTGGTCGACGAGGCCCGCGTCCCGCTGGTGATGGCCGGCTCGATCGACCACACCGACGCCGACGAAGAGGTCGCGAAGGTCGTCCGGCGGCTGCGGCTCAACCTGCACTACGAGACCGACAGCGAAGGCCGCAACGCCTGGCTGACCGACGCCGGCGCGTCCGTCGTCGCGAAGTCGCTCGGCCTGGAGGTCGACGACCTCTACGGCGAGACGGCTTCGGACCGGCTCCCCGCGGTGAACGTCGCGCTGCACGCGCACGCGCTGCTCACCCGCGACGTCGACTACCTGGTCCGCGACGGCAAGGTCCAGCTCATCAACGCCGCCCGCGGCCGCGTCGCCGAGCTGCAGCGATGGCCGGACGGCCTGCAGGCCGCCGTCGAGGCGAAGGAGCAGGTCACCGCGACCGACCGCGGCGAGATCCTGGACTCGATCACCGTCCAGGCGCTGCTCGCGCGCTACCCCGAGGTCGCCGGCATGACCGGGACCGCGGTCGCCGTCGCCGAGCAGCTGCGGGAGTTCTACGAGCTCGAGGTCGCGGTCATCCCGCCGAACACCCCGAACATCCGCGAGGACCAGGAAGACCGGGTCTTCGCGTCGCCGTCGCAGAAGCTGCGGGCGATCGAGGAGGAGATCCGCACGGTCCACGAGACCGGGCGGCCGATCCTCGTCGGCACCCAGGACGTCGCCGAGTCCGAAGAGCTGGCCGAGAAGCTCGCGAAGGTCGACCTCGAGTGCGTCGTGCTCAACGCGCGCAACGACGCCGAAGAGGCCGCGATCATCGCCGAGGCCGGCAAGAAGGGCTCGGTCACCGTGTCCACGCAGATGGCCGGCCGCGGTACCGACATCCGGCTGGGCGGCACCGACGGCGCGTCGCGCGAAGAGGTCGTCGAGCTGGGCGGCCTGCACGTCATCGGCACCGCGCGGTACCCGTCGAGCCGGCTCGACGGCCAGCTGCGCGGCCGCTCCGGCCGCCAGGGCGACCCGGGCAGCGCGATCTTCTTCGCCAGCCTCAACGACGAGCTCGTGCTGTCGAACGCGCCGGACGTGCCCGAGGGCATCGTCGACGACGAAGAGACCGGCGAGATCACCGACAACGCGGCGCTGCGGCAGCTCAACCACGCCCAGCGCGTCGCCGAGGGCGTCGACCTGGAGATCCACCGCAACACGTGGCGCTACACGCGGCTGATCGAGCGGCAGCGCCGTGACCTGCTGGTGCACCGCGACAAGGTGCTTCGCACCGCGTACGCGGCGGAGCAGCTGGAGAAGGCGCACCCGGAGAAGTTCGGCGAGCTGAAGGAGAAGCTGGACGACCAGGACAAGCTGGAGCAGATGTGCCGCGAGGTGCTGCTGTTCCACGTCGACCAGCTCTGGTCCGACCACCTGGCGTTCCTGACCGACGTCCGCGAGAGCATCCACCTCCGGGCGCTGGCACGGGAGACGCCGCTGGACGAGTTCCACCGCGCGGCGATCCCGGAGTTCCACAAGATCATCGCCGAGGCGGATTCGCGCGCGGCGAAGACGCTCGAAGAGGCCGAGCTGACCGACGAGGGCATCGACCTCGGCGAGGCCGGCGTGCGGCGGGCGAACACGACGTGGACCTACCTGGTGCACGACAACCCGTTCGACTCGGACTTCGAGCAGACCATCAAGAAGGTCCGGAGCATGATCAAGCGGAAGTAGCTTTTTCCGGGAAACCCCCGTCCGGTTAGCCCGGGCGGGGTTTTCTCGTTTGCCCTGGCCGGAAGAATCGGGGCATGCGCAAGATCCCGACTCTGTTCCGGCGAGACCCCGAAGACCTCCGGCGTGTCACCCGCGAAGTGCACCCCGCGTGCCAGTGGGTGCTCGACGGCGAGGGTGTGCCCACCCGCAAGTACGACGGCACGTGCGTCCGGCTCGACGAGTCCGGGACCTGGTGGGCCCGGCGCGAGGTCAAGGCGGGTAAGACCGCGCCGGCCGGGTTCGAGGCCGTGCAGACCGACCCGGAGACGGGGAAGACGGTCGGCTGGGAGCCGGTCGGGCAGTCGGCGTTCGCGAAGTTCTTCGAGGAGGCGCTAGAGCGGCTTCTCGGTGCGGCGCCCGGCACCTACGAACTGTGCGGGCCGAAGGTCAACGGCGATCCGGAGAAGCTCGGCGCGCACCGGCTGGTTCCGCACGCGACCGCGCAGGAGTTCGCCGGCGTCCCGCGCGACTTCGACGGGCTGATGGCGTGGCTGCTCGCGCACCCGGAGTTCGAGGGCGTCGTCTGGCACCACCGCGACGGGCGGATGGCGAAGCTCAAGCACCGGGACGCGGTCGCGTCGACCTAGCGTCAGGACGGCATCGTGATCTCGGAGATGCAGTAGGTCTCCTGGATGCGCAGCACCCGCAGCTCGCCGTGCACCGACTTGCTGCCGATCGTGCCGCTCAGAGGCACGCGGATCTCGTTGGCGGCGGCCTGGATCGGCGAACCCGCCGTGAGGTGCGCGTTGCGGCTGCCGAGCGTCTTCGCGGCGTCGGCGATGACGCCCTCGGCGGACGGGCAGGCCGCTTCGCGCGCGTCGGCCTCGTCGTCGCCCAGGACGGCGAGGATGAACTTGCCGGCCGCGACGCTGCCCGAGTTCAGGTCCAGCGGCGGGCTGTTCCCGGCGGGGCCGTCCGGCCGCTCGTCCGAGACGAGGAAACCCGGCGCGAAGAAGCCGGTGATCACGAAGACGACCACGAGCAGGAACGCGAGCCCGCCGGCGATCAGGCCGATGAGCAGGCCGTTGCCCTTCTTCGGCGGCTGACCGCCGAACTGCGGGTAGCCGGGCTGGGGGTACCCCGGCGGCGGGTAGCCCGGGTACTGCTGCTGGTGCTGCGGATACCGGCCCGGTTGCTGCGGCGGGTACGTCATCGCGGTCTTCCCCCTGTCCGGTTGGTCCGGTCAGCGGCAACCTACTCGCGGCCGCGAACCGGCCGTGGCATTTCGCCCACATTCGCTCGGCTGGGTGGGTGGCCGTGAGCCAGAATGGCGGTATGCCGCAACTGCGCATCGCGCTCGCCCAGGTCAACCCCACCGTCGGTGACCTCGACGGCAACGCCGAACTGCACGTCGCCTGGACGCGCCGGGCCGCCGAAGCCGGCGCCCACGTGGTCGTCTTCCCCGAAATGTCCCTGACCGGCTACCCCGTCGAGGACCTTTCGCTGCGCAAGACCTTCGCCGCCGCCTCCCGGCAGGGCGTGGAGTCGCTGGCGCGCCGCCTCGACGAAGCGGGCTGCGGCGAAGTGCTGACCTACGTCGGCTACCTCGACCTCGACGAGGTCGGCCCGCGCGACGCGGCGGCGGCGCTCTACCGCGGCGAGGTCGTCGCGCGGCAGTTCAAGCACCACCTCCCCAACTACGGCGTGTTCGACGAGCACCGCTGGTTCAAGCCGGGCACCGAGCTCGACGTCGTCCGGTTCCACGGGCTCGACATCGGCATGGTCGTCTGCGAGGACATCTGGCAGGACGGCGGGCCGATCTCGGCGCTGGGCCGCGCCGGCGTCGACCTCGTGGTGGCGCCGAACGCGTCGCCGTACGAGCGGTCGAAGGACGAGCAGCGGCTGCCGCTCATCGCGCGCCGCGCCGCCGAAGCGGGCGCGCCGCTGGTCTACACCAACCAGATCGGCGGCCAGGACGACCTCGTCTTCGACGGCGACTCGCTCGTCGTCGCCGCGGACGGCACGGTGCTGGCTCGCGCGCCGCAGTTCGTCGAGCACCTGCTCGTGCTGGACATGGACCTCACCGCGGGCGGACACGCCGGCGACGGCGAGCTCGAAGGCCTGCACGTCCACCGGCGCGTGCTGAGTTCGGACCCGCTGCCCTCCTACGAGCCGACCGCCGAGGCGGTGATCAGCGAGCCGCTGTCGGACGAGGCCGAGGTGTGGTCGGCGCTGGTCGTCGGGCTGCGGGACTACGTGCACAAGAACGGGTTCTCGTCGGTGACGTTCGGGTTCTCCGGCGGCATCGACTCCGCCGTCTGCGCGTCGCTGGCCGCGGACGCGCTGGGCGGCGACAACGTCTACGGCGTCTCGATGCCGTCGAAGTACTCGTCGGGGCACTCGAAGGACGACGCCGAGGACCTCGCGCGGCGGCTCGGCGCGCACTACCGCGTCGAGCCGGTCGAGGACATGGTCCGCGTGTACGTCGAGCAGCTTTCCTTGACGGGCCTGGCGGAAGAGAACATCCAGGCGCGGACGCGGGGCATGCTCCTCATGGCACTGTCCAACCTGGACGGTCACCTGGTGCTGGCCACCGGCAACAAGACCGAGCTGGCCGTCGGGTACTCCACGATCTACGGCGACGCGGTCGGTGCGTTCGCGCCGATCAAGGACGTCTTCAAGACGCACGTCTGGCAGCTCGCGCGGTGGCGCAACGCCGAGGCCCTGAAGCGCGGCGAGACCCCGCCGATCCCGGAGAACTCGATCTCGAAGCCGCCGTCGGCCGAGCTGCGGCCGGGCCAGGTCGACGCGGACTCGCTGCCGGACTACGCGCTGCTCGACGACATCCTCGACGACTACGTCGAGGGCGACCGCGGCTACGCGGACCTGGTGTCCGCGGGGTTCGAGCCGGAGACGATCGACCGCGTGGTGCGGATGGTCGACAAGGCCGAGTACAAGCGGCGCCAGTACCCGCCGGGCACGAAGATCACGTTCAAGGCGTTCGGCCGTGACCGGCGGCTGCCGATGACCAACCTGTGGCGCGAGGGCAAGGCCTGACTTTTCGTGAAGGCCACCTTCAGGAACTTGAAGTTCCTGAAGGTGGCCTTCACGGCTTTAGTTGAGCGCGACCTGGCGGCCCTCCGGCGTCCTCAGCGCGGCGGACAGGCCGGCTTTCGGTGCGCGGCGGACCAGGAGTTCGAGGCCGAGGGCGTCGGTGACGGCGAGGACCGAGTCCGGGTCCGGGTGGGTGCCGGTGACCATCAGGAGCGGGATCGACGGCAGGCCGCGCGTGGTCGGGTGCGGCGTGCCGCCCCAGTCGATGAGGAACGGGTGGAGCGTGCCCGGGGCGCTCGGCGGGGTCAGGCGCCAGCGCAGGACCTCGCCGTCGGCGGTTTCGCGGGACATCTCCCGCGCGTCGCCCGGGTCGAAGCCGTGCGCGCGGGCGTCGGCGATCGTCGTGTCGAGGTCGGTCGTGCGGACCGCCCACGCGACCAGCGCCGGCTCGGTCAGGTCGTCGATGCCGAACGGCCGGGGCGTTTCGGGCGCCGGTTGGGCCGGGTCCGGGCCGATGACCTCCAGGTACATGCCGGCGCCGAGGTCGGCGAGGTGGTTGGCGGTGCCGAGGCCGACGTGGCTGCCGCCGGGCGCGGGCATGACTCCGGTGAGCGCGGTGACGCGGGCGACGGCCTCGGCGAGGTCGGGGCCGGCGTAGACGAGGTGATCGAGCACGGGCGACATCATCCCGCGCCGACGGCGCTCGCCGCATCGACCATTCCGTGGCCGTAGTAGGTCGTCCCGATCTTCGTCTCCCGGCAGACCGTGTCGGGACACGGGAGCGGCGACGCCGTCTCGTAGAGGGCGCGCTTGATCCGCTCGGCGCTCCAGCGCGGGTGCTCGCTCGCGATCAGCGCGGCGACCCCGCTCGTGTGGGGCGCGGCCATCGACGTCCCGCTCGCCGAGCGGTATTCGCCGTCCGGCCAGGTCGACCAGACGCGCGCGCCGGGTGCCGCGACGCTGATCCGGGACGCGGAGTAGTTGGAGAAGCTCGCCTTCAGCGATTTTTCGTCGAGCGCACCGGTGCCGACGACGCCGGGCAGCTCGTGCGGCAGCCGGGTGCACGTCGGGTCGATCCGGCGTTCCACCGGGGTGCTGTCGGCCGGGCTCTCGGTGCCGACCGAGCGCGCGTCGAGGTCGATGCCGGCGTTGCCCGCGGACGCGACGACGAGGACGTTCCGGCGCTGGGCGTAGGCGACCGCGCGGCCGACGGCGAGCTTGGCCGCGGCCTGGTCCGGCTGGTCGTCGCAGTTGTAGCGCCACGGGATCGAGCGGTAGCTGTTGTTGGTGACCGCGAAGCCGTGCTCGGCGGCCCAGACGAACCCGCAGACCATGCTTTCAGCCGTCTCGGTGTCGTCCAGTTCGGCGAGTTTCACGGCGGCGATGCGGGTCCCGGGCGCGACGCCGAGGACGCCGGTTCCGTTGCGGGCCGCGGCGATCGTGCCCGCGACGTGCGTGCCGTGGCCGTCGAGCGTCGGCCGCCAGGCGCCGGGGCCGCGGTCCGCCCAGCCGGCGAGGCAGGACACCGAGTCCTTGGCGTCGAAGGCCGGTTTCAGGTCCGGGTGGGTGTCGTCGACGCCGACGTCCAGCACGCCGACGACGGTGCGCTTGCTGCCTTCGGTGACCTGGTGCGCTTCGGGCAGGCGCAGCGCCGCGACGTCCCACGCGGTTCCCTCGGGCGGCACCTGGCCGGAGTTCGGCGAGTTCGGTCCGGTGTAGCGGACGTCCTTGCGGGGCGCGAAGAACTCCTTCGGGATCTTCGCGGTGCGCGTCGCGCCGACGGCGTCGATGCCCGGCGTTTTCCGGACCTCCGCGGCGAAGTCGTCCTTCGCCGTGTACGCCACGACGACGCCGATCTGGGGGTAGCTCGCGACGATCGTGCCGCCGGCCTTCCTGATCACGTGCTCCGCCCAGCCCGTGTGGTGGGCGACCACGACGTGCGGCATGACCAGCGGGTCCGCTGTTGCGGTCGCGGGGGTTGCGGTGAGGCCGAGCAGGACCGCTGCCACCAGTATCGCGCGTCGCACCGACGGCCTCCTCGAACTCGGCAAACCACCCAAACCGAACCTAGCGATCCAGCGCGTCCGCGGTACCCCTCTTCGGTCGTAGGCTGATCGCATGACAACGGGGTTCACGGTGTTCGACACGGCGATCGGGCCGTGCGGGCTGGCGTGGCGGGACGACGTCCTGATCGGGACGTCGCTGCCCGACGGTGGTGCCGCCGGGGTGCGCGCCCGGCTGGCCGGCCGGTTCCCGGACGCCGTCGAGGGACCGCCGCCGGCGCCGGTGCGAGCGGCGGTCGCCGGGATCGTGGCGCTGCTGGGCGGCGCGCGTGAGGACCTGACGTCGGTCCGGCTGGACCTCTCCGACGTGCCGGAGTTCAACCGCCGCGCGTACGAGATCGCGCGAGCCATCCCGCCGGGCAAGACCCTGACCTACGGCGACATCGCGCACCGGCTGGGCCTGCCCGGGTCGGCGCAGGCGGTCGGGCAGGCCATGGGGAACAACCCGTTCCCGATCGTGGTGCCGTGTCACCGGGTCACGGCGGCGGGCGGCAAGGACGGCGGGTTTTCGGCGCGCGGAGGGGTCGCGACGAAGCGCCGGATGCTCGTGATCGAGGGCTCGCTGGCCGACGAGCCGACGTTGTTCTGACCGGCTCGCGTGATCGGGAAGCCGACACGCGTGATTGCGGGGTCGACACGCGTGCCTGGAGGGTCGGCTCGCGTACCCAGGCGGTCGGCTCGCGTACCTGGAGGGTCGGCTCGGTCAGGCGGGTTGGGTTTCTGCTTTCCAGGGGTTGACCCACGGGGTCTCCGGCCAGCCTTCGGCCGCCGCCATCAGGGGGATCGCCGTGCCGCCGTCGACGTGCTCGCGGATGATGTCCGCGTGGCCCGCGTGGCGGGCCGTCTCCTCGATCAGGTGCAGCAGCACCCAGCGGACCGACCACGCCTCGATGTCCTGCGGGTACCACGGCACGCCCTTCGGCACCGGGACCGCCTGGCCGAGGTCCTCGATCCCCGCGATCACCGCCGCCGTGCGGGCCGCCACCTCGTCGTAACGGGTGAGTACGCCGGCCAAGGTTTCCGAAGGACCCAGGCGGTACCCCGTCCGGTAGTCCGCCATCGCTTCGTCGAACGGCTTCTGCGGGAGCTGCAGGATGATGTCTAGCCAGCCGTCCTCCGTCGTCGCCACGTGCTTGACCAGCCCGCCCACCGACAGTGCGCTCTTCGTCGGCGTGAGCCGCGCCTGCTCGTCCGTCAGGCCGTGGGCCGCGATCTTCAGCACGTGCCGCTGCTGCTCCAAGAACCGCAGCAGCCCGTCACGCTCGTCGGCCACCGGGGGCACGTTTCCCGCCATCGAGATCAGCTCCTTCGCGTTCGTCCCCGGAATCGTGCCATCGACCACCGACATTTCCGGCACAAACGGCCCACAACAGCGCCACCGCGATCGCCAGAGTCCGTTGCAAAGTATTCAGTATTAATTTCGTCTATATACTTTGCGGGTAGAGTCGCCGAGGTGTCAACCGAGAACATCCCCACCGGCGCGGAGCTGGCCGACGCGCTGCGGCGCATCACGCACGTCCTGCGCCGGTACGCGGGCGCGCCCTACGCCAAGCGCGGCTGGCCGACGGCCCAGGTCCAGCTGCTGCTGATGGTCGACCTGCTCGGCGACCGGCCGCGGATGGGCGAGGTCAAGCGCCGCCTGGGCGTGACCGGCCGGGCGATCACGTCAGCGGTCGACGCGCTGGAGCGGGACGGCCTGCTGCGGCGCGAACCGGACCCGACCGACCGGCGCGCGAGCCTGCTGGCCGTCACCGACGCCGGCCGCGCCCGGCTCGAGGAGATCGAAGAGATCCAGCACGGGCACGCCGACGAGACGTTCAGCGTGCTCGACCCGCTCGAGCGCAAGACGCTGCTGGAGCTGCTCAGCCGCCTCGAGGCGCATGTCGGGGCGCGGGCTTGATGAAGGCGTACGCCCCGCCCACGCCGTACAGGACGGCGCGCACGACCTGCTGAACCCGGCTGACCACGCCTTCGGCGGTGTCCAGCTGCCGCGCGAGCAGGAGGGCGCCCCAGGTGACCAGCACGACCACGAGCCCGGTGACGGCGAGCGCGCGCCAGCCCGGCGGCCACCACAGGATCAGGCTCACGACCCCGACCGCGAGCACGACGGTCGCCAGCGACGAGAGCACGCCGCTCTGCTCCGGGTAGGCGACCTGCAGCAGCGCGAGCAAGCCGAACACGCTCACCGAGATCGAGCTGAGCCGCGCCGTCCACTGGACCGGGCCGAGCCGGTGCAGCGGGGGCCCGGCGAGCGCGAACGCGACCCCTGAGACGGCCAGGAGGACGCGGAACACCGGCGGGCCGGTCAGCAGCGCTTCGACCGGGTCGTGGACCGGCGAGACGCCGGTGGGCAGGAAGAACTCCAGGAGCCATCCCGAATACGCGAGGACGGCCAGTCCCATCAGGAGGGCCGAGGCGATCCGAGCCGTGCGCACGTGGCACACATTAAGCGACCCGGGCCACCTCGGCCGCACCACCGTGATCAGATCGACCGAGTCGTTATGCCTGCGGCCGGACGAAAGGAAACAGGACCGTCTGGCGGATGGAGGCCCCGGTGAGCATCATCAGCAGCCGATCGACGCCCAGGCCGAGCCCGCCGGTCGGCGGCATGCCGTGCTCCAGGGCCAGCAAAAAGTCGTCGTCCAGCTCCATCGCCTCGACGTCGCCGCTGGCCGCGCGCAGCGACTGCGCCTCCAGCCGCCGACGCTGCTCGATCGGGTCGGTCAGCTCGGTGTAGGCGGTACCGACCTCGGAACCGAACGCGATGAGGTCCCAGCGCTCGGCCAGCCGCGGGTCCTCGCGGTGCTGACGGGTGAGCGGCGAGACGTCGGTCGGGTAGTCCGTGTAGAAGGTCGGCAGCTCGGTCGCGCCCTCGACGAGGTGCTCGAACGCCTTGAGCACGAGGTCGCCGTGGCTCGGGTCCTCCCCCACCGGCACGCCCGCGGCCAGGCACAGCCGGCGCAGGTCGTGCACCGGCGTCCCCGAGTCGATCTGCTCCCCCAAGGCCGCCGAAACGGCGTCGTGCACGGTGATCACCGGCCAGTCGCCGGAGATGTCGTGGTCGACGAGCTTGCCGTCCGCGCCGGGCCTGCGCACGACCTGGGCGCCGTACGCCGCTTCGGCCGCGTGCTGGACGAGCTCGCGCGTCAGCGTCCGCATCGTGTCGTAGTCCGCGTACGCCTGGTACGCCTCGAGCATCGTGAACTCGGGGTTGTGCGTCGCGTCGACGCCTTCGTTGCGGAAGTTCCGGTTCAGCTCGAAGACGCGCTCGACGCCGGCGACGCACAGCCGCTTCAGGTACAGCTCGGGCGCGATCCGCAGGTACATCCGCATGTCGTAGGCGTTGATGTGCGTGACGAACGGCCGGGCGTTCGCGCCGCCGTGGACCGTCTGCAGCATCGGGGTCTCGACCTCGAGGTAGTCGGCGTGGTGCAGCCGGTCGCGTACCGCGCGGACCACCGTGGACCGGAGGCGGAGCATGTTCGTCGAATCCGGGTTGACCGCGAGGTCGAGGTAGCGCTGCCGCACCCGCGTCTCGGGGTCGGTGAGGCCCTTCCGCTTGTCCGGCAACGGGTGCAGGCACTTCGCGGTGACCGTCCACTCGTCGACGAGCACCGAGAGCTCGCCCCGCTTCGACGTCACGACGTGGCCGCTGACGCCGACGTGGTCGCCGAGGTCGACGCCGGTCCGCCAGCCCGTGAGGTCGAGCTCGCCGGCCTCCAGCATCAGCTGGATCTCGCCGCTGAAGTCCTTGACGCGCGCGAAGCACAGCCCGCCGAGCGTGCGCATCGCCAGCACGCGCCCGGCGATCCGGACGCGGTGGCCGGTGGCGCTGGCGGGCTGCAGGCCGCCGAACTTCTTCACGACGTCGCCGATGTGGTCGTCCCGGCGGAACCCGACCGGGTACGGGTCGATCCCCGCCTCGCGCAGCTTGGCGAGCTTGGCCATGCGGACGCGGACCTGCTCCGGCCGCCGCGCCGGTTTCGCCGCCGGGACCGCAGCGGACTCCTCGATTTCCCGGACGCGCGCGACGAAGTCGTCGCTGACCGTCTCCAGCCGCAGCGCCCGCGACCGTCCGGTCGGGACGAACCCTTCGAGCGCGCCCGCGACGATGCCGACGCGCGGGAGCCGCCGCGCCGAGGAGTAGCAGAGGAACCGCGGCTCCCAGTCCGGCCCGTACTTGGCGTTGGAGCGGTACAGCGACTCCAGCTGGAAGAAGCGCGAGGCGAGGCTGAGGATCCCGCGCCACGCCCGCAGCACCGGGCCCGCGCCGATCCGCTCGCCCTCGGAGAACACCGCGCGGAACATCGCGAAGTTGAGCGAGATCCGCTGCGCGCCCAGGTGCTGCCCGGCCGCAACGACCTCGGCGATCAGGTACTCGTTGAGGCCGTTCTCGGCGTCGCGATCGCGGCGCATGAGGTCCAAGGAGAGCCCTCGCCGTCCCCACGGGACGAACGACAGCAGCCCGCGCAGCTCGCCGTGGGCGTCGTAGGCCTCGACCATCACACTGCGGCCGTCACTCGGGTCGCCGAGCCGGCCCAGGGCCATCGAAAAGCCGCGTTCGGTCTCGGCGCCGCGCCAGGCCTGCGCGCGGGCGAGCAGCTCGGCCATCTCGTCTTCGGGGATTTCGCCGTGGCGGCGCACGCGCGAGGTGTAGCCGGCGCGTTCGATGCGCTTGACGGCCTGGCGCACCGAGCGCCGCTCCGGCCCGGCGAGGCTGAACTCGCGGATGTCGAGCACCGCTTCGTCGCCGATTTCCAGGGCACGCAGGCCGGCGCCGGTGTACGCCTTCGCGCCGCGCTCGCTCGCCCCGAGCACGCCCGGCGTCCAGCCGTACGTGCGCGTCTCGTCGAGCCACGCGCGGACGGCGTCCGGCCACGCCTCGGGGTCGCCGATCGGGTCGGCGCTGGCGACGCTGGTGCCGCCGAGGACGCGGTAGGTCACCGCCGCGCGGCCGTTCGGCGAGAAGACGACGCTCTTGTCGCGCCGGGTGGCGAAGTAGCCGAGGGAGTCGTCTTCGCCGTGCTCGGCGAGCAGCCGGCGCACGCGAAGCTCTTCTTCGTCCGTGCGGAGACGACGGCTGCGTACGCCGCGGAAGAGCATGTACAGCGCGGCGGTGGCGACGGCGGTGGCGCTCAGGTCGATGAGCACGTCCAGCCACGCCGGCCCCTCGCCGACGCCGATCCGGCGCAGCTGCAGGTTCTCACCGGTGGCGTGGTTGACGACCCAGGCGAAGCGCTCCCACGAGTCGCCGAGCTGGGCGGGAAACGCTTCCGCCAGTCCCCAGCCGACCAGGACGACCGCGGCCAGCCCGCCGAAGAGCATGGCCAGCCCGTCGCGCCACGCGCTCGGCGCGAGCCGGGCGGGGAACGCCCGGCGCAGCGCGAGCAGGAAGACGATCAGGGCGACCGACAGCACGTCGGCCGCGGTGAGGGCCCACAGCTGGACGGGGATGTGCCGGACCTGCTTCGACCCCAGCGAGAGCAGCTCGGGCGACCACAGCAGCGTCGCCTGCAGGGCCAGGGTGAGCACCAGCCCGATGACCTGGAACAGCACGAGCGTGTACAGCGCGGCCCTCTTGCGGCGGCGCAGCGCGGCGCCCAGCACCACCAGCAGCAGCACCATCACCAGGCTGGCGCTGGTCGGCACGCTCAGGCTCGAGAAGGCCATGTCGATGCCGTTGAGCAGGTGCCCGTGCGGGCCGTTCGTGAACAGGAGGAGCACCGAGAAGACCGCGGCCAGCTGGACCACGGTGGCGACGAGGCCGCCCGCTCTCGCCTTCCAGGCGGGGAGGCGGGGCCGCGTGCTCGCGAGGGTTCCCATCGTTGCTTTCGTCGCCTTTCGCGGCCGATCGGTCGTCATGCCCTCTTCTTGACGTGAGTGAACACAGGTTGGTTGTCCCCCGGCATCAACCTGAAGAAGGACGGCCGGTCGTCCCTTCGCACGACGGTGTGAAGCTGGTCGCACGTCGTTGGGGCCCGCCGGAGGAGCGTGTCACGCTTTGAGACGCCTCTGCTCCACGACCCGGGGACCTCACCGAGGCCTCGAGGGAAGGACGGTCGACGACGATGTCTGCCACCGAGAACGGGCCGGAAGAACCAGCCCCCTACGGCACCGGATCCGCGCCCAAGCCGGCTTCGGGCCGGAAGGTCCGCGTCCACCACCTGCGCGAGCTCAAGGAACGCGGCGAGCCGTGGCCCATGCTCACCGCGTACGACATGTACACCGCCGCGCTCTTCGACGAAGCCGGGATCCCCGTGCTGCTCGTCGGCGACTCCGCGGCCAACAACGTCTTCGGCTACGACACGTCGCTGCCGGTGACGGTCGACGAGCTGCTGCCGCTGGTCCGGGCGGTCACCCGGTCGGTCAAGCGGGCCCTCGTGGTCGCCGACCTGCCGTTCGGCTCCTACCAGCTCTCGCCGCAGCAGGCGCTCGAGACGTCGGTGCGGTTCATGAAGGAGGGCCGCGCGCACGCCGTGAAGCTCGAAGGCGGGCGGCGGTTCGCCGCGCACGTCGAGGCGCTGACGTCGGCGGGCGTGCCGGTGATGGGTCACATCGGGTTCACCCCGCAGAGTGAGCACAACCTCGGCGGCTACCGAGTGCAGGGGCGCGGCGAAGCGGCGGACGTGCTGCTCGCCGACGCGCTGGCGCTGCAGGAGGCCGGGGCGTTCGCGGTGGTGATGGAGATGGTGCCCGCCGAAGCCGCGAAGCGCGTCACGGCGGAGCTGAAGATCCCGACGGTCGGCATCGGCGCCGGCCCGGACTGCGATGCGCAGGTGCTCGTCTGGCAGGACATGGCCGGGCTGCGGCGCGGCAAGACACCGCGGTTCGTCAAGCGCTACGCCGACGTCGCGACGGTGCTCCAGGACGCTGCCACGGCGTTCGCGGAGGACGTCCGGCGGGGCGAGTTCCCGGCGCCGGAGCACACTTTCCACGACTAACCCCCTCGTCACCGGCGCTTGAAACGTTCTTCGAGCGCCGGGTCGTTCTCCCACCACAGCCCTGATGTCGATGCGGCGCCCGAAGCGGCTTCTTCGTCCAGCTGGACGTCGATCTGCTTCGCGCGCCGCTCGTCGTCGCGGGCCCAGCGGATGAACAGCGCCACCACGAACGGCAGGCCGGCGACGTCGCCGCCGATCCACAGCACGCCCGCGCCGATGATCTGGTCGGTGCGGGGATCCGGGCCCCGGCCCGGGTGCGCGGCCGCGTAGTGCACCGGCGCCAGCAGCGGGCCGAGCCACAGGACCAGGCCGAGCGCGCCGTCGAAGATCACCTCGGTGAACGCGATCCACACCGACACCAGGTGCGGGTCGCGCCGCGGCGTCGGGTCGAGCCCGAGCCGGGTCCAGAAGTACGTGAAGCCGGACAGGACGAGCGCGAGCCGGACCAGGCCGTCGGCCACCGGCGAGCGCAGCGTGAGGTCGTAGAGCGGGGTCAGGTAGAGCACCAGCACCGGCGCGACCAGGGTGAGCGTGACGACCGGTGGGAACGTCAGCGCCCGGGCCACCTGGCCGCGGCCGTGGCGCCGCAGCCAGGTCGCGGGCCGCGTGTCCAGCAGGAGGCGGATCGGGGCGCCGAGGGCGAGCAGCAGCGGCGTGATCATCAGCAGCGTGACCGTCTGGACCGCGCGGACCCAGAAGAACGTCGTGTCGTAGCCGGCCAGCGGCGAGCACGTGACGACCACGATCGTCGCGAGCCCGGCGAGGAACGCGGCCGTCCGGCCCGGCGGCCACTCGCGGTGGCGGGCCGCGCGGACGTAGAGCGTGCCCAGGACGAGCACGCACACGACGGCCGGGACGTCGAACGTCAGCGGCACGTCAGACCGCGAAGAAAATCAGGCTGCCGATTCCGGCGACCACGCAGTAAATGGCGAAGGGGGTCAGAGTGCGCTTTTCGAAGTAACCGGTGAGGAACCGGACAGAAATGTACGAAGCGACCCCGGCGATGACGCTGCCGACGAGCGCCGGCCCGAGCGAAGCGTGGTTCTCCGGGGCGAACAGCGTCGGCATCTTCAGCACGCCCGCGGCGAGGATGACCGGAGTGGCAAGGAGGAACGCGAAGCGCGCGGCGTCCTCGTGTCCGAGCCCGCGGCGCAGCCCGGCGACCATCGTGATGCCCGAGCGGCTGATGCCCGGCAGCAGCGCGAGGATCTGCGCGGCGCCGATCAGCACGGCCTCGCCGACCCCCAGCTTCGCCAGCCGGACATCGGTCTTCTCCTCGACCGTGACCGCCCGCATCACCAGCGTCTCCTCGGTCGAGAAGTCCACAGTGTCCGCTTCATCGGCAGGCTTCGCCCGCGAGAACTTCTCGGCGGCGTAAAGGACTCCGCCGTTGAGCGTGAGGAAGATGGCCGACGGGACCGGTTTCCCGAGGAAGTCGCGCAACACGCTTTCGAGCAGCAGGCCGGCCAGTCCGACCGGGATCGTGGCGAGCACGAGCAGCCACGCGAGCCGCTGATCGGGGGTGCGGACCTCGCGGTGGCGCAGCGACGTCCAGAGGCCGCCGATGATCCGCACCCAGTCCTTCCGGAAGAACAGCACGAGGGCCAGCGCGGTGGCGACGTGCATCGCGACGAGCACCGCCAGGTACGGCGAATCCTTGCCGATGCTCAGGTCCCGCTGCCACGACCCGCCGAGCCAGGCGGGCAGCAGGATGCTGTGGCCGAGACTGGACACCGGAAACAATTCCGACACCCCCTGCAAGGCGCCGACGACAATCGCCTCGAGATAGGTCACCGCGGACATTCCGAGCCTTTCCGTACCACTTTTCGAAACTCCGACACCGGAACGTACCGGCCCATTCGTTAACGCCGGGCAAGGGGCACGGCCGCACTCAGCGTCCTCTCAGCGCCTGTTCACGTACATGAACTTCAATCATGTCCTTGACTGACGTTCGGACCTTGGCTTAGCGTTTAGCCCGTCGCCGCCACGACGAAGATTCGAACCTCGACGAGGAGGACGGGAATGCGTGTGCGGCAACCGGCCGTCGTGACCACACCGACGGCGTCGTTCCTCCTCGCTCGGACGTCAGCCGCAGGACGTCCGAGCCCCACGGACGGGAGCCCGCTCAGCCCGGCGGCGGGGGCGGGCTCCCACCTTTCTTGGTCGTCGTCCCGGCCTCTGGCGGCGGGGTGTCGGGACGGCGGCCAGGACCCTCCGGCACAGTGTCGGGCATGGACGAGCTCTACCCGCCGATTCCCCCACGCGCCGAAGGGTTCCTGGACGTCGGCGACGGGCACCGGATCCGGTGCCAGGAGGCGGGGAACCCGGCCGGGAAGCCGGTCGTGGTCCTGCACGGCGGGCCCGGCAGCGGGATCGGGCCGATGGCACGGCGGCACTTCGACCCCGCGGCCTACCGGATCGTCCTGTTCGACCAGCGCGGCTCGGGACGGTCGACACCAGGCGCCCACGACCTCACCCACAACACCCTCTGGCACCTGGTCTCCGACATGGAAGCCCTGCGCGAACGGCTCGGCATCGAACGCTGGCAGCTCTTCGGCGGGTCCTGGGGCACGACCCTCGCGCTCGCGTACGCGCAGACGCACCCTTCTCGCGTCAGCGAAATCATCCTGCGGGGCGTCTTCACCGTGCGGCAAAGCGAACTGGACTGGATCTACCGGGGCGGCGCCGCGAACCTGTTCCCGCGCGAGTGGGAGGCTTTCCTCGCCCCGATCCCGGCATCTCTGCGGGACGACCCCCTCGCCGCGTACGTCTCGCTGCTCGACGATCCTTCCGAAGAGGTCCGGCACCGGGCAGCGGTCGCGTGGAGCACCTGGGAAGGCGCGACGGTTTCCGTGCAGCCGCAGGAGGCCTTCGTCCGCCAGTACGCGGATCCGGTGTTCGCGCTGACGTTCGCGCGGCTCGCGGTCCACTACTTCCGCCACGGCGCGTGGCTCGAGGAGGGCCAGCTGATCCGGGACGCGGGCCGGCTCGCCGGCATCCCCGGCGTGATCGTGCAGGGCCGCTACGACGCGGTGTGCCCGCCGACCACGGCGTACGAGCTCCATCGGGCGTGGCCGGGGTCCAGGCTGAAGCTGCTGGAAGGCGCCGGGCACGCCGTGACGGACCCGGGCGTGCTGGCCGCCGTGCGCGCGGCGACCGACTCATTCCGCCAGTAGCACCGCGAACACCTTCCGGAGCTTGGCTTCGAGGACGGCTTCGTCGGCGCGGGCGAGCTCGGTGCTGCCGATGAGCGTGCGCATCACCCAGAAGCCGGCGATCACCGCGAGCGCCAGCGCCGGGCCCTCGGTGTGCTTCTTGGCCGGGAGAACGTCGATCAGGTGCTTCTCGACGTGCCGCTCGATGCCCGCGCGCAGGATCTCCGCGGCACGCGGGTTGGGCGCCGAGCGCAGCATCAGCAGGAACGGGTCGAGCCGCCCGGCGTCCGGGGCGGTCCGGCGCACGAGCGCGGCCGCGATGTCCGCGGCGAGCGTCGCCGGGTCGTCGGTGAGCACCGTGCGCTCGGCCATCGCCGCCTCGACGACTTCGGCGAAGAGGCCTTCCTTCGAGCCGAAGTAGCGGTTGACGAGCATCGCCGTGACCCCGGCGGACTCGGCGATCTCGCGCACGCCGACGGCGTCGTACCCGGCCCGGGTGAAGGCTTCGAGCGCGGAGTCCAGGATCGCTTCCCTGGTCGCGGCGGCGTTGCGGGGTCTCATGTATACGAGTGTAGACTTGAGTCAAGTCTACAGCTGTATACTTCTTGGGAAGGTACTTCATGGATCTCGAACTCGCTGGTAAACGGGCTCTTGTCACCGGCTCCAGCGCCGGTCTCGGCGAGGCGATCGCGCGGCTGCTGGCCGCGGAAGGCGCTTCGGTGGTGGTGCACGGCCGGGACGTCTCCCGGGCTTCGCGGGTCGCCTCGTCGATCGGCGCGGCCGGGGTGGCGATCGGCGACTTGTCGACCGACTCGGGCGCGGACGCCGTGGCCTCGGCGGCCGGCGACGTCGACATCCTGGTGAACAACGCGGGCTCGTACGACCACCTGGGGTGGGCCGAGGCGACGCCGGAGGTGTGGGCGTCGACGTACGAGGCGAACGTCGTCTCGGCGGTCCGGATGATCCACCGGTTCGTCCCAGGCATGCGGACGCGCGGCTGGGGCCGGGTGATCCAGATCGGCGGCGGGCTGGCGATCCAGCCGATGGCGATGCAACCGCACTACACGGCGACGCTCGCCGCGCGGCACAACCTCGCGGTGTCCCTGGCGCGGGACCTGGCCGGGACGGGCGTGACGTCGAACGTGGTGTCCCCGGGGGCGATCCTGGTGGACTCGGTGCGCGAGTTGCTGACGTCGATCGCGCCCGAGCACGGGTGGGGCACGTCGTGGGAGGAGATCGAGCACCGGGCGGCGCAGGAGCTGGTGCCGAACGACGTGGGCCGGCTGGGCCGCCCCGAGGAGATCGCGGCGGCGGTGGGCTACCTGGTCAGCCCGGCAGCGGCCTACGTCAGCGGCGCGACGATCCGCGTCGACGGTGGCACGATCCGATCAGTGCACTAGAGCCGTCCGCCGGACGCCGTGTCGCCCGACAACCGCTGCGCCAGGTACACCGGCACCGTCGACACCACGATCAGCACCGCCGCCACCACGTTCACGATCGGTGCCTGGTTCGGCCGGAACAGGTTGTTGTAGATCCAGATCGGCAGCGTTTCCATGCCCGTGCCCAAGGTGAACGTCGTCACGATGATCTCGTCGAACGACAGCGCGAACGCCAGCAGCCCGCCCGCCAGCAAGGCCGAGCGCAGCATCGGGAAGGTCACCAGCCGGAACGTCGTGAAACCCGTCGCGCCCAGGTCCATCGACGCTTCTTCCAGGTTTCCGCCCATCCGGCGCAGCCGCGCGACGACGTTGTTGAACACCACCACGATGCAGAACGTCGCGTGCGCGATGATCGCCGTCAGCAGGCCGAGGTCGATGCCGAGGATCGTGCGGAACGCGTTGTTCAGCGCGATGCCCGTCACGATCCCCGGCAGCGCGATCGGCAGGATGATCAGCAGCGACACCGGGTTGCGCCCGAAGAACCGGTAGCGCTGCAAGGCGAACGCCGCCATCGTGCCCAGCACCAGCGCGATCGCCGTCGCCGCCAGACCCGCCTCGACGCTCGTCCACAACGCGTTCAACGCGCCTTCGTTCGACGAAGCACGGCTCCACCATTCCAGCGTGAACCGGGTCGGCGGGAAGCCGAACGTCGTGTCCGCGTTGAAGGAGTTGAGCAGCACCACCAGCAGCGGGAAGTAGATCACCGCCAGGCCGAGCCCCAGCGCCGTCCACAGCACCACCCGGGAGGTACGCATCGAGGCTCCTAGAGGTTGTCCAGCGCGCCGGTGCGGCGCACCGCGGCCAAGTAGACGAGCATGATCACGACCGGCACCGTCGCCACCGTCGCCGCGAACGGCAGGTTGTTCGCCGCGCCGATGTTGTCGTAGACGACGTTGCCGAGCATCTGGGACGTGCCGCCGACGATCTTCACCGCGATGTAGTCGCCCAGCGACAGCGAGAACGTGAAGATCGAACCGGCCACGATCGCCGGGAACGTCAGCGGCAGGATCACCGAGCGGAACGTCCTCAGCGAACGAGCGCCGAGGTCACCCGAAGCGTCCACAAGGGAGTCCGGCAGCCGGTCGAGTCCCGCGTAGATCGGCAGGATCATGTACGGCAGCCACAGGTACGACAGCGTGATGATCGTGGCCGTGACGCCGTAACCGGGCGAGAGCCGGCTCAGGGCGCCGTTGCCGGACAGCATCGAGCGCCACGCGTACGCCTTCACCAGGTAGCTCGCCCACAACGGCGTCATCACCGCGATCACCAGGATCCGCTGCGCCCGCGGCGAAGCCAGCTTGGCCATCGCGAACGCCATCGGGAACGCGATGACGGCGTCGATCACCGTGACCAGCGCCGCGATCCCGACCGTGCGGAAGGTGATCGTGCGGTAGACCGCGTCGCTGAAGAGCGTCTTGAAGTTGTCCAGCGACCACTCGATGGCGACCTGGCCGGTGAACGCGTCCGTGTGCCAGAACGCCGTGACGAACAGCGCGGCGAGCGCGCCCAGGTAGGCCAGGCCGAGCCAGAGCAGCGGGGCCGAGAGCAGGAAACCCAGGCGCAGCTTCGGTTTCCGGTAGAAGAAGGCCGAGAGCGCGGTCATGTCAGCCCTTGATCTCGGTCCAGGCCTTCGTCCACTCGCCGTAGTCCTTGCACTTGACGTCCGTGCGGCCGTCGAGGCACTGCGGGATCGGCGTGGTCCAGTAGGCGATCTTCGACGCGTAAGCCGCGTCGCTGGCGTGGTAGGTGTCGCAGAGCGTCTTGTCCGTCATCTCCGCACACGCCTTCGTGTTCGCCGGCGCCTCGCCGAAGTACTCGGCGACCTGGGCGTTGACCTTCGGGCTGATGATGTAGTCGAGCCACTTGTACGCGCACGTCTTGTGCGCCGACTTCGCCGCGACCATCCAGGTGTCCGACCACCCGGTCGCGCCCTCGCTGGGCACCGTGGCCTCCAGCGGCGCGCCCTCGCCCTTGGTCAGGTTGACCGTGACCTGCCAGGCGGTGCCGACGACGGCGTCGGCGTTCTTCAGCGCCTGCGACTCCTTGAGGTAGTCCGACCAGTACTCGGACACGAGCGGCCGCTGCTGCTTGAGCAGGTTGACGGCGGCGGTGAACTGCTTGTCGTCGAGGGCGTACGGGTTCTTGATGCCGAGGTCCGGCTGGTGCGCCATCAGGTACAGCGCGGCGTCGGCGAGGTAGATCGGCGAGTCGTAGGCGATGACCTTGCCCTTGTAGGGCGAGTTGGCGTCGAACAGCACCGACCACGACGTCGGCGCCGGCGTCACCTTGTCCGTGCGCCAGGTCAGCAGGTTCGCGCCCCAGCCGTGCGGGACGCCGTAGGAGACGCCGCCGACGCTGTTCCACGACTTGTCCTTGAGGAACGGCTGGACGTCGGCGTAGTTCGGCACGAGCGCGGTGTTCACCGGCTCGACGTCCCCGGAGGCGACCAGCCGCAGCGACGCGTCACCCGAGGCGGACACGACGTCGTACTGCCCGGTCTTCATCAGCGTCACGGCCTCGTCCGACGTGCCGAACGGCTTGACGTTCACCTTGCAGCCGGTCTGCTGTTCGAACGGCGTGACCCAGTTGACCTTCGGGTCGTTGGAGCCGTTCTCCGCGTATCCCGGCCAGGCCAGCACGTTCAGCTGGCCCTCCGGCTGCCCGAGCGCCTTCAGCGCTTCCAGCTTCGGCGGGGTGAAGCCCTGCGCGCCCGGCGGCGCGGCGGAGTTCGTGCCGGACGTGCCACATGCAGCCAACAGCAGGCTGGCGCCGAAAACTCCGGCAAGCCGCGTCTTCCTGTTCTTCATGGCGAACCCTTCACTGACCGGGAACCTGGAAACTGTGTTCGTGGCGCCAGCTGAGCCGGACGCGACCGTCCGCGAAGGCGCCATCGGTGTTCTGCCGGACGACCGAAAGCCGCCCGCCGGCGTCGAGCGCGACGGCGTACCGCACGGTCGCCCCGGCGTACACGACGTCGGTGACCGTGCCGGTCGCGCTGGTCTCCCCCGCGGCGGCGGGCTCGGACAGCTCGCCGTCGATGCGGATCTTCTCCGGCCGGATGCTGAACAGCCCCGGCCGGCCGATCACGGACTCGGCGCCGCGCCCGCCCAGCAGGTTCGACGTGCCGACGAACCCGGCGACGAACGCGCTGGCGGGGCGTTCGTAGACCTCTTCCGGCGGCCCGACCTGCTCGATCTTGCCGTCGTGGAACACCGCGATGCGGTCGCTCATGGTGAGGGCTTCGTCCTGGTCGTGGGTGACGAAGACGAACGTGATGCCGACGTCGCGCTGGATCTGCTTGAGCTCGAGCTGCATCGCCTGCCGCAGCTTGAGGTCCAGCGCGCCGAGCGGTTCGTCGAGCAGCAGCACCTTGGGCCGGTTGACCAGCGCGCGGGCGAGCGCGACGCGCTGGCGCTGGCCGCCGGACAGCTGCGCCGGCTTGCGGGGGCCGTAGTCGTCCAATCGCACGGTCTTCAACGCCTCGAGCGCGCGCTCCCGGCGTTGCCGCTTCGGGACGCGCTTGACGCGCAGGCCGTATTCGACGTTCTGCTGCACGGACATGTGCGGGAACAGCGCGTAGTCCTGGAACACCGTGTTGACGTCACGCTCGAACGGCGGGAGATGACCCACGTCGCGGCCGTCGAGCTCGATCGTCCCCTCGGTGGGCAGCTCGAAGCCGGCGATCAACCGCAGCACCGTCGTCTTGCCGGAGCCGGACGGGCCGAGCATCGAGAAGAACTCGCCGGGCGGGATGTCGAGGTCGACGCCGTCGACCGCGTGGACGTCGCCGAAGTGCTTTCGCAGTCCGGAAAGCCGGATCGCGGGCCCCTCGGTTTCGGTCGGCGGCGCGGCGTCCTCCCGCGTCTCGGCAGGTGCTTGGTTGGGCATCGCGACCCTCACAGTGCGCTCATCACGTGCTTGACGCGGGTGTAGTCCTCCAGCCCGTACAGCGAGAGGTCCTTGCCGTAGCCGGACTTCTTGAAGCCGCCGTGGGGCATCTCGGCGACCAGCGGGATGTGGGTGTTGATCCAGACGCAGCCGAAGTCGAGCTTCGCGGCCAGGCGCATCGCGCGCTGGTGGTCACGGGTCCAGACCGAAGACGCGAGGGCGTACTGGACGCCGTTCGCGGACTTCAGGGCCTCGGCCTCGTCTTCGAAGCGCTGCACGGTGATGACGGGACCGAAGATCTCGTTCTGGCTCATCTCGTCGTCCTGCTCGAGGCCGGAGACGACGGTGGCCTCGTAGAAGTAGCCCTCGTCGCCCACCCGGTGCCCTCCACAGTGGACAGTCGCGTGCTCCGGCAACCGGTCGATGAACCCGGCCACCTTCTCCAGCTGCGCCGCGTTGTTGAGCGGGCCGTACGCTACGTCTTCGTCGTCCGGCTTGCCGGTCTTGGTTCCTTCGGCCTGCCGGGAAAGCGCCGCGACGAAGGTGTCGTGCACCTCGTCGGCGACCAGCACGCGGGTGGCGGCCGTGCAGTCCTGGCCTGCGTTGAAGTAACCCGCGACGGCGATCGCTTCGGCGGCGGCTTCGAGGTCGGCGTCGCCGAAGACGATGGCCGGCGCCTTGCCGCCCAGCTCCAGGTGCACGCGCTTGACGTCGTCGGCGGCGGACTTCGCGACCTCGATGCCCGCGCGGACCGAGCCGGTGATCGACACCATCGCCGGGATGTCGTGCTCGACCAGCGCGCGGCCGGTGTCACGGTCGCCGCAGACGACGTTGAACACGCCGGGCGGCAGGAACTCGCCCGCGATCTCGGCGAGCAGCAGCGAGGACGCCGGGGTGGTGTCGGACGGCTTGAGCACGACCGTGTTGCCCGCGGCGAGCGCGGGCGCGATCTTCCAGATGGCCATCAGCAGCGGGTAGTTCCACGGCGTGACCTGCGCGCAGACGCCGATGGGCTCGCGGCGGACGAAGGAGGTGTGGCCTTCCAGGTACTCGCCGGCCGAACGGCCTTCCAGCACGCGCGCGGCGCCGGCGAAGAAGCGGATCTGGTCGAGGACCATCGGCATCTCTTCGGCCATCGTCAGCGCGATCGGCTTGCCGGTGTTCGCCGACTCGACGCGGACGACCTCGTCGGCCCGGGCTTCGAGCGCGTCGGCGAGCTTGAGCAGCGCGAGCTGGCGCTGGGCCGGGGTCGTCGCCCGCCAGGTCTCGAACGCGGTCGCGGCGACCTTCAGCGCGTTGTCGACGTCCTCGGGCCCGGCGATCGGCGCGGTGCAGTAGGCGCGCCCGGTGACCGGGTCGACGATCTCCGCCGTCCGGCCCGACTTGGACTCGACGTACGCGCCGCCGACGTAGTGCTTCAGCTCCTGCGGCGGGGCGGGTGGGCAGGTAGACGACACGGTGGACTCCTCCAGCGATCGGGGCTAAAACATATAAGTCCATATGTAATAGGACAAGAGGATCAGGCAAGATTGGTGCGAACGGGTACTCGGGCGGACGAAGGGTCACGATGCGCAAGGGCATGTCGCACAGCGCGCGGTCCGCCATGTTCGCGCCGCTCGGCCAGGTGGGCCGGGCGGAAGCGGTGGCGGCGCGGCTGGTCGACGCGATCACGCTCGGCCTGCTCGCCGACGAAGAGCAGCTGCCCAGCGAAGCCGACCTGGCCGCGCAGTTCGGCGTCTCGACCGTGACGGTCCGGGAAGCGCTCGTGGCGGTGCGGCAGCAGGGGCTGGTCGAGACGCGGCGCGGGCGCAGCGGCGGCAGCTTCGTCCGCGCGCCGGCCAACCCGCCCCCGGACGAGTGGCGCTCGCGGCTGCGCGAGGTGTCGCTGTCGGATCTGCGCGACGTCGGTGACCACTACCTGGCGATCGCCGGGGCCGCCGCGAAGCTCGCCGCCGAGCGCAGCTCGCCCGAGGACGTCGCCCGGCTGCGACTGGCGACGGACGACCTCCGCACGGCGCACGGCATCGACTTCACGCGGGCCGAGCGGCAGTTCCACCTGGAGGTCGCGGCGGCGGCGCAGTCACCGAGGCTGACGCACGAAGAGCTCCACCTGCAGAGCGAGCGCGGCGGGCTGTTGTGGCTGCCGCTCGGGGCGCACCCCCACGAGGAGCACGCGGCGATCACCGCGGCGATCGCGTCCGCGGACGGCGAGCTGGCCCGCAAGCTCACCGAGGAACACATCCTCGGGGCGCTCGACCGGCTCGCGGACGTGCACCTGGACCTGCTCGCCCCGTAAACTCCGGCACACTCCGCGCATCGAGGTGAGCACCGTGAACGACACCCGCACGCTGACCGGCGACGAGGTCGTCGAGCAGGTCTCGGCGTTGGTGGAAGGGGTCTTCGAACGGCTGAAGCCCCTGCTGGCGGCGGCCGAGTCGGTGCTGGCGGACGCCCCGTCCGCGGCGGCGCTGCACCGGATCCGCCCGCAGGTCACCGAGGCCCTGGGCGGCCTGATCATCGGCGCGGGCTTCGTCGGCGCGCCGCACGTGCTGTCCGACTCGGAGTTCGGCTTCGAGTGGTGGACGGGCCCTGGTGACGAGCCGCCGTCCCAGCTGTTCATCAGCCTCGACCCGGCCGCGGAGAACTTCCTCGACTACACGCGCCAGTCGTGGTTCACGGTCCCCCGCGACACCGGGCGGCGGCACATCAACGGCCCGTACGTGGATTACCTGTGCACCGACGAGTACACGCTGACGTTCACGATCCCGGTGTTCTTGAGCGGCGCTTTCGCGGGCGTGGTCGGGGCGGACGTCTACGTGCGCGAGTTCGAGCGGGCGGTCCGGCCGCGGCTGCGGTCGTTGGGACGCGGCGCGGCGTTGCTGAACGCGCAGGGGCGGGTGATCGTGTCCAACAGCGTCCGGCAGCCGACGGGGTCGCTGGTGCGCGAGGCGGACGTCCCGGCGTGGTGGTCGGCGGGCGCGGAACCGAGCCCGGTGCTGCGCCGCTGCGGCGACTCGCCGATCGTGCTGGTCACCGGGACCTAGCGCCCCAATGTGGCCTTCGGTGCGTCTGACGCACCGAAGGGCCCCTTGGGTGCGTCAGACGCACCGAAGGCCACATTGGGGCGCTCGGGCCGGGCTAACTCGCTTCGGCGGGAGCCGTCCGAGTGGTCGACTTCCGTTGCAGCGCACGGGCGA